>CAZWKI010000001.1:0-26149 GCA_964634645.1 uncultured Gammaproteobacteria bacterium
CGCACCAAGACAATTTTAAATTACGAATGATGAATTTTGAATTTTATGAAATACCCGAGATAAGGTGTTTTTTTGTTTTTTTAAAATTATAAAACTTAAAATATTTATGAAAACTCGCTGATTTTATTCAGCGAGTTTTTTGTATAAACATAAGTATATAAAACTTGAAAATTTTTAATTATCAATAGATTTATTTCTTAAAAATTTCAATACAACACAGTGTGTTTTTCCATCATCTATGAATGGAATTTTGTTTTTTTCCATTCTGATATTATCCAACCAAATCAATATATTATTTGTATTACCTAATTCATCTTCAATTGATTCATGGGCTTCATAATTTATTTCATAAAAAGCTTTTCCACATTTAATTTCTACTTTAAATGAATTCCAGTCAGAAGGTATGGATGGGTTAAATATCAATTCATTATTAATTTTTTTTATACCAAGCATAAATTCTAGAATTGTTATATACATAGCGCCAGATGAAGCTGTATACCAAGTCCAACCAGCTCTACCCGGGTATGTTGGTTGCGAATAAATGTCAGCTGCAACAACATATGGTTCACCTCTATAAATATCAACCTTTTTGTTTGTATTGGTTCGTTTTAAGGGATTTACTGAATCCAAAATTATTTTTCCATCAGAAGAATTTCCAGAGGCAAAAAATGCTTGCGCCAACCATAGGGCGGCATGATTGTATTGAGATCCATTTTCTCTTACTCCTGGTGGATATTCTGATATTGTTCCTAGGTAGGCAGTATCAGATGTTAGGGGTGGGCTTATCAGTGGAGTATGACCCTCGTTTATTTTCAATTCTTTTTTTGCAGATTCAAGTGCTTCTAAGCTTTTTGGAGAATTCGGGTTTACAAAGTATGACCAAGATTGACAAATGGAATCAATTTTTAATTCTTTTCTCTTGTTTGTACCTATTGGTATGCCTGAATCTGTATAAGCGCGGATATACCATTTTTCGTCCCATCCATGTTTTTCTATGGCTTCTTGATAATTTTCAATATATTTTTTGTATTTATTGGCTTTATCAATATCATTTTTTTTGTTTGCCATTTTTGACATAATTTCTAAAACATAAATTGTCATCCATGCCAACCATATGCTTTCACCCTTACCGTCTGTACCAACATTATTCATAGCATCATTCCAGTCGGCGGCACCAATAAGTGGCAAGCCATGAAAACCTTTTGTCAAAGAGTATTCTATTGCAAGAATACAATGATTATATAAAGTATCCGATTTATAACTTTTATTAAATATTCCAACAACACTTTGATTGTTGTTTTCATTTGGTGTAATTCCTTCTAGGAAAGCAATTTTTTCTTCTAAAATATTTTCATCACCTGTAAATTCAATATATTTATTAACAACGTATGGTAACCAGAGTTGATGATCGGACAAACGCGTTCTAGCACCAAAGCAGTTGTTTGGGTGCCACCATGACAAAACATCTCCTTCTTTGAATTGATGAGCAGCACATTCTATTATATGAGAACGTACCCAATTTGTATCAATCCAAAGCATGGCCATGGCGTCTTGAAGTTGATCACGAAAACCAAATGCCCCACTAATTTGATAGAAACCAGATTTACCCAAAATTCTTGAAGTTAGTGTTTGATATAAAAGAAGTTTATTAAACAAAACAGAGAGCTCTTTATCTGGTAGGTCTACTTTTACTTGTGGTAAATTATTCCAGAAAGTATTTATTTCAGAACTTGTTTTTTCTTCAGAGTTTTTGATATTAATTTTTGATATTAAAAGTTCTGCTTCTTTTTGCGATTCTGCTTCACCCAAAAACAAGACAATACTTTTTTCTTCTTGCGGGTCTAGAGTAATTTGTTTTGACAGAGCGATACACGGCTCATCTATATATTTTTGATTGGATGAGAGTTTTTCTCTATTGCATGCAACGGGTGATCTTGGATCAAAATTTTTGCCTAAAAATTCTTTTTTTGATAATGAAAAGCTGTCTGCTCCTTGAGATATTCCAGCAAAAGCAAATCCAGTTGAAACTGTTTTGTGGAAAGCTTGTTCTGCTAAAATAGTGTTATTTTTAAAAACCGAAAAAGCAATGTGTTTTTTGCTTTGCCAAGGATTAATTCCAAGCAATAATTCAAAATAAGAAAAAATTGTAAGATGACGTTTTATATCGGATTCATTTTTTATTTTTAAACAAAAATATTTTATAGGTTTTTTTATGTGGACTTGAAGTTTTAGGTCCATTGATAGTTTTTCCTGGAGTGTTTTATAAGATGAATAACCTTGACCATGAGCTATTTCATAATAAGCATCTAGTGGTCCAACAATTGGTAGTGGACTAAAGAGTTTTCCAGATTTGTCATCTCTTATATATATGGCCTCTGATACACTGGTTGACAAAGGATCATTGTAAGCAACGGTAAGTTTATTTTCATGACTATTCCTTGCCCAAGTGAACGAAGAACCTCTGTCAGTAGAAACAAATCCTATATTTTCATTTGCTACTATATTAGACCATGGTACAGGGGGTCTTTTTTTTGGTGATATCTGTATAATGTATTCAGATTTTTGTTCATTATAAGCGCCATAACCATTATCAAAAATAAGTTTTTGCGAATTATTTTTTTTGAGAATATTATATTTTGATTTTTTTATGGAAAGTTTGTGTTCGGTTATTAATTTTGGAGGGAGACTAATCTTGGTATTTTTTTGTAATGCCTTAAGGGCGTCTGATAAATTTTGTTTTTTTGTGTCTATATATATAGTAGAGGCAGTAATCAAGGTTTTTCTTTCTTCTATAGAAAATTGATCAGCTCTTATGTGAACAATTTCACCTAAAGAAACGGGCTTTTTTTCTTGATGTTTTCTAAGTAAAAAGTCTATTTCATCTTCGAATGTTTTTAGGTAACCGCCAACATGTTGATTGAAGATTATAATATCAATATCAATGCCCTTATAAATAAAATAATCTCTACACAACAAAAGCTGTTTTATTATAGATAAATGTGAGACATCAGACACAGATATGAGTATTATTGGTGAATTGCCAGAGATTCTACATTTCCATAACGCATTTATAAGAGGAGGGTTTCCGGTGTTTAATATATTTTGAGAGCATTCAGAATGATTTATTAGATGTGAGGCCAAAGAAGAGAAAATATTTGCTTGTCCAGACGATATTCCAAGTGTAGCAAGTGTGTTTCCGCCAAAATAGTCTGCTTTTGATATAATTTTGTGACTTACGCTTTCCAAGCGCAGAGGTTTTAATGTGCTCATAAGTGTGTTTTTGGAGTTTGCTATAGCAATCACTAAACTTATTCGACAAGATTCTCCGGGCTTGAGCGTTATTTGAGTTACAAAACCAGCTACTGTATCAATTGCAAATTGAGGAGTTTCAGCATTTGCCCTTTCTATATTGTGTATTATTGTAGGATTGTTTTTTTGGGCCGGTGAACCAAAGAAAATTTCTTTACTTCTTATAGAATACAAAAGATTAGGTTTTTTAGATGAATTTAATAAAAATCCACCATAAATCATTTTATTTTTATCCCTAGGATCATGACGTGATGCTATGATTAATCTATTTTCCCAAAGAGATTCAGATTTTACAAAAAGTTTTTCATAATTGGGATGTGAAGACTCTTGAATTTTTTGCATAAGAGAAATATCTGAACAATTTGCGATAATTAGATTTGCTGTTTCTGTTCTATTGTTTGATATGTTTAGTTCTCTTATTTCTATATTATTATTTGTTGGAACAGTTATAGATAAAGAAGAAGAAATTCCTTCATATGTTTTTTTGAACACAACCAACTCTTCCCCAACAGATAAACTATTTTTTTCGCCGTCTGTCCTTGTCGGCATATATGTTGGTGACCACAACGCATTGCGAGATTTATCAAAAAGATAAAAAAATGAACCATAATTTTCTGCAATTAAATCATCACACGAATGTGTCAAATTTATATTTTCAAGTTTACTATTTCCAGCACCCGTATTTGTAATGTGTACATGATATGATCCATTGGAAATAAATTTTGAATAACAATGTTTTGTTTTTGTGGCCACGTACTGTTGAGGTGATTTTTTTTCTAGTAATTGCAAGTTTTTGTTTCCAATAGATGGGGCTGTTATATTTATTTTTTCAGCAGTTGGACTATCCGGCATTTTTTCTTCTAACAATTGATTTATTATGGTTATTTCTGGATAAGAATTTATCATTTTTCTTATGAATCCATCTTTAATAATATTAACAATAGACAAAAGAATAAATCCTTGGTGATGTGCGTAATAAATCTTAGATATTTTTCCAGATTCATTTGGATTTGTAATTTTTTTTGAATAATCAATAGAATCATAAAAACCATAATGTCCAAAGGCCCCTTCTTTTATAAGTGTTTTCAAATTCTTTATAGCTGATTTAGGATCAAGATAAAGAGATAGCGCTGTAGTATATGGAGACACTATGCAAAATTTAGATAAATCTCTTTTATAGCCAATTGATGAATCACCAAATGCTTGATAATGATAATCACCATCCTCATTCATTATAGACGAAGCAGATTCTCCCATTCCCCAAGGAATTGAAAATTTCTTTGCAAATTTTTTGTGTGAGTTTATAGCGCGTATTGCTGAAGAGCCCCAAAAGCTCTTTCGAGGGACATCGAAATAAATAAGTGTTCCAAGGTATTCAAATAAAGAGCCAGCCCAAGAGGCAGCTAAGACCTCAGATGTTCTAGATTTTATAATTTTTCTTCCCAAAAATGACCAGTGCTTGGCAGGTGCACTTCTTTTTATTATTCCAACAATGCTTACAGAATTTGCTTCAGAGGCAAGTATGTCATAAAAAGATTCATCTAAGCTATCCAGTAAAACATTATAGCCCCCGTGAAATAAACCCCTTTCTTTGTCATATAAAAATTCAAAATCCATTTCATCAAAATAAGCTCTTGCCCTTTCAGATGTTTTTAAAAGTTGTTTGCGTACAATGCATGCTTTTTCTTCTGAATTGCTAAGCCTAAATAAAACCTCTTCAAACCATTCAAGAGCCTGTTTTTTTTCTGTAGTAGAAAGTGATGACAGTATTATTGATTTTTTAATTGCAATTTTTTCTATTTCTTCTCTTTTTTTACCGCTTGATAACTCTTCAAGACTTGGAACTTTTTTTAATAAATAATATAAATTAAGATATATATTTTTTACTTCTTCGTTATTTATAATAAATGAAGGCGCCTTATGTATTGCATAGCCACAATAATCTTCTATTTTTTTACAAAACTCCGAAGATATTTTTTTAATATTTTGAGTGGCAATAAAAATTTTCTCTATTGTATTGTTTTTGTCTTCTATTCTTAGAGCATAAAGCATATCTTTGATCTCGATGATATAAGCATTGATTTTGGGGAAAATATCTTCATAATAATCAAGATCAATATTTTCATTTTGTATTTTTTTGATAATTAATGAACGACAAGTGGAGATAATTTTTAGAATTTTTTCAAGAATAAGTTTTTGTTTTTTGGGAAGATTTTTTTGTTTGAGTGTATTTTTGCAAATATCAAATAGAACAGAAAGACCAGAGTCAAGTCCAAGTATAGAATCTTTAGAAATAAGTGGGGATTCAATTGTGTTTTCAATTGATCCACATAGGGCCAAAAAAGACAAAGAAAGATTTGCACTATCAACACTAGATATATATTTTGGCAATAATGGTGTTAATTTTTTTAGTTCGTACCAATTGTAGAAATGTCCCCTGTAGCGCTCCACACCAGAAAGACTTTCAAAAGCTCTGTCAACTCTATTTGCAAAATCAGTTATTGTGCCTATACCCAAATTTCTTGCAGAAGACAAAGAAAGAAGATACATACCAAGATTTGTGGGCGATAAACCAATACCATAGGGGTTGATTTTTTTTATAGGAATTTCTTGAAAATGATCTGGCACAAGCCAGTGCGTTTTTTCTGTTACCAAATCCGTGTAAAACCAATAAGTTCTAATGGCTATTTTTCTAAGAAGAAAATCGTCTTTTCTTTTTAGTTCAACCTTATTTTTGAATTGATAACTAAGCAAGGCAGCAAAAATAGGTGCCAAAATCCACAATAGCAGCCATGTAAAAATAATAAATTCTTGATTTATTAATTTAATATTATAAATGAAGTATAGGAATAAAATGAAAGAAATAATTAAGCCACGCCACATGAAGAGTATAAATGTTTTTAATCCAGAATTTGATTTCCAGGCCGTTTCATAGGCGGTTTGCCATTCTAATAACTTTTTTTTAGAAATAAACATTCTCCACAAACTAGTAAAGATTGCATCTATATGGACAATGGCAAAATTTAAAACAAAAATTCCATAAAATATAGTTTTAATTAAGGCATAAAAAAATTCTTTTATTGTTGTTTTTATTCTATATTTTAAATTTATTTTTTTATTAAGTGATGTTATTATTTTTATGCTATTTATTAATGCAGAAAATATAACATTGGATCCTATTGTTGTTAGGACTATTATGCTCCAAAGTAATATGCTGGGCGGATAAAACATTGAAAAATATATACCAAAAACTATTATTATTGGTAATATGCTTCTACGTAAATTATCAAAAATTCTCCAACGATCTATTGCGGGAAAGCCACTTCCCCTTTTTGTAAACAACCATTTCATAATTTGCCAATCTCCACGAATCCACCTATGAGATCGTTTCATGTATTCACAATAATTTGAAGGAAAGCCTTCAAATACATAAGCTTCGTTTGTAACGCCTACGCGCGCATAAAGACCTTCAAGTAAATCATGGCTCAAAACACTGTTTTCTGGTATTTTGTCTGCCATTGTTTTTTCTACAATATCAATATCATATATGCCCTTTCCATGAAAAATTCCCTTTTTAAATAAGTTTTGTTGCAAATCAGAGGTCTGCCAGGAATAAGAGTCTATACCAGGGAAATTTCCAAATAATCGAGAGAAAATAGATTTCGAGCTGTCTGCAAATCGTAGAGCAATTTTTGGTTCAATAATGCCATAACCCTTTGTTACAAGCATTTTTTGAGAATCAACAAGAGCTTTATTGAGCGGATGATCTATTGTGCCAATGAGTTTTTGGGCACCAAGACTTGTCAGTTCGCTATCCTCATCTATAGTAATAACAAATTTTACAAAACCAAAGGCCGATATTTTTTTATTAGCATTATCGATATAGGAAGTATTCTTGTTTCTTAGAAGATTGTTGAATTCTCTTAGTTTGCCGCGTTTTCTTTCCCAACCCATAAATTTTTTTTCAGTTTCATTCCAAATGCGTTTACGATAAAACATTGAAAAGCGAGGAGTCTTGCAAGGATATTTATTGTTGAGTTTAGCAATTTCAATTTTCATTTTTTCAACCATTTCAGAGTCCTTATCTTCTGTTTCTTTGTTTCCATCTTGAAAATCCATAAGAGCGGCAAAAAATATGTCTGGATCTTTGTTCACTATATAATTTGTTTCCAATTTTTTTATTAATTTTTTTGTTGATTCTTCATTTCTAAACATTGATGGCATTACTAGGAATGTTCTTCTTTTTTCCCCCACTCCATTTTCAAGATTTAGGGATGGGAGAATATGTGGATTTAATAATTTTGTAAAAATAAAATGTGAAATCGTAGTAGCAATTTCAGAAGAGACCAGTAGACCAAAAATTAATGTGAATATGGTTTTTGAAATTTCAAGATTGTAGGGTAGATTTAAAACAAACAAAAATATTGTTAATAGGAGTGTTGTAAAGACAAAGATAGTAAAATAAAATAGCGTTGAGTTTTTAAATATTTTGCGACGAATAAATTCTATAATTGTTTCTCTATAAGAAAACTTTTTTTCAAGTTCCGACAAACCATCATCAATCAAAAAATAACCAACATGATTAGCTCTTGCGCTATTTGAATTGTTTTTTTCGTTTTTATTTAATTGAGCTAATTTTATTGCTTCTTTTGCTATTTCTATGTCGTGTATACCAACACGATCAGCTATACGAATGATAGATCTATGATACATGCCACGTGTTTCATCTGAGATAGTTTCAAAAATTTCAGCTGGATCTTGAGAAAGTATTTTATCAATTGCATTTAATGATTTGGATATTTTATACCATCTTACGTGGGTTAACCACCTTAAACTATTTACTGAATTGGTAATTGTTTTGGTATGAACCCGCTCTGTTTTTATTATTTGATTTGATAATTGAGTGTGGCTGTTTCCTTGTCTATAAAGTGTTAATTTGAGCCATTTACTAATAATTCTAAAATCTTTGTCATTTCCAGATTGAGTGATTTGTTCTAATAGGTGATGACTAAAACTTAATGGAACAATTTTGTATTTTTCTGCCAATAGAAGAGTAATTTTACTTAGATTTTTAGGGTCGTTTTTTCTTTTTAGAGTTTTAGATATTTTTAAAAACCATTTTTCAGCATCGTCTTTGCTTTCAAGAGTAATGAGATTGTGTTTTATAATTTTGAATATTTCTTCAATTAAAACGAGTCGTAACATATCTGGAAAAATATCTAATTCTCGAATTGATAATGGGGCATAGCGTTGGTAGCTCAATAAAAAGTTTATTAGGTTTTCTCGATTAATTTCTGCCTTACTTAGTTTTACAAATTCCTTTGCTATAATATATGTTCTAGGATATGTTTTATTTTCTATATATTCCATTTGTGGAATATGTAGTATTTTTTTATTTTTACAACGTTCTTCGATTTCTGTCAGAGCATTATTAATTATATAAGGAAAGTTGTCAAACAAAACCTCAAGGCTTTGATTTGAATCCCCATTTTTTAACACAATTTCTGTTAAAATTTTGTATGAATTACGGACTTGTATTATTTCTAATTTTATTTGTCTTAAAAAAGACGAAACATTTTTTTCATCAAAAGAAAGTTGAATTTTTGATGAAAGGTTTCTTGCTAACCTTTCAATAGAGTTATTTATAGGGGTTTTTTCTTTTTTTATTTTCATTAATAATATATTAAAATATTAATTTTTCTAATAAATTATTGTTAATTAGACTATCTTATATAGCCCAGAGGATTTACTTTTACACCACCCACTCTAACCTCAAAGTGTAAATGTGGACCAGTTGATCTTCCGGTTGATCCCATTGCCATAATTACTTGTCCACGATTTACTTTTTCTCCCCTTTTTACATATAGTTGTGATGCGTGTGCATAAAGCGTTTTTATTCCATTTCCATGGTTTATAATAATATAGTATCCATATCCACCAGCATTCCAACCAGACACTTCAACGGTACCACTTTCAGCGGCATAAATTGCCGTTCCCTTTGGTCCAGCAATATCAATTGCAGGATGTCTCCATCCATAATATTGGCTTATTCTTCTTACGCCAGCTGGCCACAATAGTTTTGTTCCCGTGTTTGCTTGGGCAGCGCTTGGAATAGGTGAAACAACTTTGCTTACAGAGGCTATTTGTGTGGATATTGTTGTTGGTCTTACTCCCTCGGGTATTATTAATTCCTGGCCAATTTTTATTTGGGATTCAGAAGACAATTGATTTGCACTTATTATTTTATCAATGTCTGCTTTATATTTTTTTGCAATAGCGGCAATTGTGTCTCCGCGAACAATTTTATGAAGAACCCCAGTTGTTGGAAGTATTTTTATTGTTGCTCCGGGTTTTAATATGCTGCGTTCAGATAAATTATTACTCCACAAAATCGTTGCTACACTTATATTAAATTTATGAGCAATACCGCTTATTGTATCGCCGCTTTCTATTGTATATTCTGTGACCTTGTTTCTATACATTGATTTAGCAAAAGCATCGCTAGATATATTTGTAGCTATGAGCGTTGATCCATAATCTGTTGTTGCAAGATAAGATTCATTTTCTGTATTACTATTATTTTCAGAGGAACTTATTTGAGGGGTCGGCGCCTCTAATGCAAGTTGATTTGAGGCGTTGGGATTATTCAAAATAGCGGGACCAGTTTCTTCTATTAATTCTACGCTACTTATAAATTGATTTTGTGAAAGAGGAATAATTTTTGCAAGTATTGAATTTTTTCCAAACTCTTCTGGGTTAGAAAGTTTCGCAAATAGATTATTTGTAATTGCCAAAATTGCAAAAGAAATAAAAAGAATATGGGGCAAAAAGTGAGAAATGTTTTTTTCTTTGTCAGGAATTACCTTGAATGTAGAATTTTGTTCTTTTGTTTTTTTTATTTTTATTTTTATTATTAAATGATATATATAAAGAACTGGGTTTTTTAATATTTTTTTAAATATCCAAAAAATACCTAAACATATATATTTTATAATCCAAAAAATACCAATTGCTATATATTTGGCCGATTTTATAACATAAATTGAAGAAAGTCCTAGAAAAGATTTTATTCTAGCAGTATTAATAGATTTTTTTTAATTTTTATACGTGATTTTATAATAAAATATATTCTGATTTTGGTCAATTGACAAACGCTTATTTTTAAAATTTTAAACGTTGAATAAATAGGGCAAAGATGATAATATTTAGCTATTGATTATCGATTTTGATTTTTGATATTTTTTATTACACTTAACTAAATCATAAATACAAATTTAATAAATTATGATAATTTTCTAATACAATGAATCAATCATATAATCACAAAAAAATAGAAAAGAAGTGGCAAGACAGATGGGAAAAAGGGGGAGTTTTCAAATCTTCACATAAACCCAAAAACAAAAAATATGTTTTGGATATGTTTCCGTACCCCAGTGGCGCAGGACTTCACGTTGGTCACCCAGAGGGTTATACTGCAACAGATATTTATTCTAGATATTTAAGAGCGAACGGATTTGATGTGATGCATCCAATGGGTTGGGATGCTTTTGGACTTCCAGCAGAAAATTATGCAATTAAAATGAGAGTACATCCGAAAGAAAGTATTACAAAAAACATAGAAAATTTCAAAAGACAAATAAAGAGCTTTGGATTTTCTTATGATTGGAATGCGGAAATAAACACATCAAGTGAGAATTACTATAAATGGAGTCAATGGTTTTTCCTTCTATTATATAAAAACAATTTAGCTTATAAAAAAAAGGCTCCGGTCAATTGGTGCGAGTCTTGTAAAACGGTTTTGGCAAACGAGCAAGTTGTAAATGGTAAATGTGATAGGTGTCAGGGAGAGGTTATAAAAAAAGAATTAGAACAATGGTTTTTCAAGGTAACCGCTTATGCGGAAGAGCTTTTAAGTGGTTTAGAAAATCTCAACTGGTCGCAGTCGCTTAAAACAATGCAAATAAATTGGATTGGAAAATCAGAAGGAGCTTTGATAAAATTTCCAATTTCCAATTTCCAATTTCCAATTGAGGTTTTTACAACTAGGCCAGACACATTATATGGAGCAACATATATGGTCTTGGCTCCTGAGCACGAATTAGTTCAAGAATTAAAAGATGAAATAGAAAATTTTGATGAAGTTTTGAAATATATAGAAAAAACAAAAAAGAAATCAGATCTAGAAAGAACAGAATTAAATAAAAATAAAACAGGAGTAGAGCTAAAAGGATTACTTGCAACAAATCCAGTAAATCAAAAACAAATTCCAATTTTTATTTCAGATTACGTTTTGTCCTCATATGGTACAGGAGCAATAATGTGCGTACCAGCTCATGACGAGCGTGATTTTGAATTTGCAAAAAAATTTCATTTACCAATTATTCCAGTTGTAAAACCAGATCATGATATTGATTTTGATAATTTAGAAAGCGCTATGGAAGCAAATGGTACGATGATAAATTCAGAAGAGTTTGATGGAATAGATTGTGAAGAAGCAAAAGCAAAGATCACGGAAAAGGCAAGTGGAAAACTTACAATTCAGTACAAAATTCGTGATTGGCTTGTATCTCGTCAAAGATATTGGGGAGCGCCAATTCCAATTATATATTGTGATACGTGCGGAACAGTTCCAGTTCCTTTCAAAGATTTGCCAGTTTTGCTTCCAGACGATATAAGCGATTTTCGTCCAACGGGAAAATCTCCACTTGAGTCTTCGGAGAGTTTTAGAAGAGTAAAATGTCCGCTTTGTGGAAGAGATGCAAAACGTGAATATGATACAATGGACGGTTTCATAGATAATTCTTGGTATTATTATAGGTATCTTGATCCAAAAAATGAAAAAGAATTTTGCGATAAAGAATTAATAAAAAATTGGATGCCGGTTGATACATATGTTGGCGGTACAGAACATGCTGTGGGACATTTGATTTATTCTAGATTTTTTACAAAAGTTTTAAGAGATAATAAGTATCTTGATTTTGATGAGCCTTTTTTGAAGCTTATAAACCAAGGATTAATACTTGGTAGCGATGGACAAAAAATGAGTAAGTCACTTGGCAATGTTGTAAATCCAGATGAGGGAATTGCTGAATACGGAGCAGATAGTTTTAGAATGTATGAAATGTTCATGGGTCCACTTGAAGATAGTAAGCCGTGGTCGACCGATGGAATAAGGGGACAACGTAGATTTTTGGACAAAATTTTTCAATATTTTTATGATTTTAAATACGGAAAAGAAAGTGATGAAAAATTATTATCACTTCTTCATAAAACAATAAAAAAAGTCGGAGACGATGTTGAAAATTTCAGATTTAATACTGCAATAAGTGCACTTATGATTTATTTCAGAGAATTATCAAAATTTAAGAAATTATCAAAAGAATTTATTGACCCGTTCGTTATAATGCTTTCATGTTTTGCCCCACACATATCAGAAGAAATTTGGGAAAATTTGGGAAATAAAGATTTTGTTTGTAATGCATCTTGGCCAAAGTTTGATAAAAACTTAGCAAAAGATGAAATAATAAATTTACCAATTCAGATAAATGGAAAATTAAGAGATACAATTGAAATTGATTTGGATATAAATGAGAATAAATTGAAAGATTTAGTTTTATCCCAAGAGAAAATTAAAAAATATTTAGATGGACATGAAATTGTGAAATTTATTTATGTAAAAAATAGGATTTGTAATATTATAATTAAGTAGTAAGGGATTAGGGATAAGGGATTAGGGATAAGGGATTAGGGATTAGGGATAAGGGTTGAGGATTAAAGATTAATAATTTAATATCTAATATATTAAAAATAATGAAATCCGTTAGATAATTTTATTTGTAGTGGATTTTGATTGAATAAATAATTTTTAAAAAATAATATAATAAAATATGAATAATATTTCATCTAATGGATTGAATAAAAAATTTTTTAAGTTTTTTAGAAATTTTCTTCCTTATAAAATGAGTCGTCAGACAAAAGAGCTTTTTGTATCAAATATAATTATAAATCTGGCACTTGCAATGGTCCAAATTTTTGAACCAATCTACTTATTTAAACTAGGATATCCAATTTATCAGATAGCTTTATTTTATTTAGCGGTATATTTTTTATATTTTTTTGCACTTCCAATGGGTGCAAAATTTGCAAATAAACATGGTTATGAAAACGGAATGTTTTTAGGAAGTATTTTATACATTCCTTTTTATTTGTCACTTTTTCTTATTACAAGATTTGGTTTTATGTTTTATATTGCAATATTTTTTTATGTTTTACAAAAGATGTTTTATTGGCCAGCATTTCATGGAAATTTTTCTCACAATTCAGCGGACAAAGAAGAGGGGCGTGAAATTAGCTCTGCGTCCGTTTCTTCATCGCTAATGTTTATATTCGGACCTATAGTTGGAGGAATTTTGATACAATATTTTGGATTTCCTGTTTTATTTATAGTTGCTTCAGTATTATTTTTTATATCAAACGTGCCAATGCTTCTTACAAAAGAAAAATTTACAAAAAGAAATTTCAGATATTCTTTTATACTTAAAGACATTTTCAAAAAATCAAATTTGAAAAATCTTTTTTCAACAATAGGATACGCAGAAGAGCTTGTCCTTATGGTATTCTGGCCAATTTTTATGATGTATATGATTGATAGTTATGAAAAAATAGGTATTTTATCTGGAGTTTCTTCTTTTATAATGCTTATGGCAACTTTGTATATAGGAAGACTTTGTGATAGAAGAGACAAAAAATACGTTTTGAGATTCAGCTCCTTTTTTTATGCCTTTACTTGGATTGCAAAAATTTTTGCAAGATCTATTTTTCCAATTTTTGCTTTTGATACAATTGCGAAAACTTCAAAGTCGGGAATTGATGTGTCAATGAGGTCTATTGTCTACGAAGGCGGAAGAGAAAGTTATAGAGACAGCAAAGATGAGAACAATAATAGCATAATGGAAAAATGTGTAAATTATGAATCGGGTTTAGTCTTGGGAAAAATTTTTGCATGTATTGTTATTGTGTTTCTCGCTTTAATGATAACAAACCTAGATCAATTTTTTGTTTATGGTTTTATTTTTGGAGCTTTTATGTCTTTGTTTTATGCGTTTTTATAAAATACCCAATAACCAATATACAATAATCAAATAAATTCCAATAAGCAATAATCAAAAATAATTATTGTTTATTCGAAAGTTGCCTAACGGGATTCATCCCGTTAGATAATTAATAACAGGTTTGTTTTTTAAATAGTTTTTATATATTTTTAAAAAATTCGAATAGTATAATCATATAAAGTGTTTAATATCTAAAGGGATGAATTTATTAGAGTCAACAAAATATCTACTCAAAAAAAACAACATTTGTCCTACAAAATCCAAAGGGCAAAATTTTTTGATTTCAGAGAAAATTTTAAATCAAATAATAGATGTTTCTGACTTGAAAGAAAAAGAAAATATTTTAGAAGTTGGTCCTGGTATTGGAACACTTACGACAGCACTTCTAAATAAAAAAGTAAATTTGAAAGTTGTAGAGCTGGATGAAAAAATGATAAGCATTTTAAATCAGCTCAAAAGCGTATACGATTTTGACATTATAAAAGGAGATATATTGAAAATATATTTGGAAAAAGAATTAGGGAAAGATTTTTTATCTAATTATAAGATTGTTGCAAATTTACCATACAATATAAGTTCTCATTTTTTGAGAATTTTTTTTGAAACAAATTTTAGACCGAAGAAAATGATTCTAATGCTTCAGAAAGAGGTCGCAGAAAGAATTGTGGTAAAAGATAAAAAATGGTCAAAATTATCTTTGATGTGTAATTATTATTCAACACCAAAAATAGAATTTTATGTTTCTAAAAATAATTTTTATCCTGCTCCCGAAATAGATTCTGCGGTTATTTCTTTTTCTCAAATAAAAAAAACAAAGCAAGAATTAAATTGGCAACTTATAAATTTTGCATATTCTTCTAAAAGAAAAACACTTGTAAATAATTTAAGCTCAGGTTTGAGAATTGACAAGAGCATATTGGAACAAAAAATTACTAATCTCGGATTTGATAAAAATGTTAGAGCAGAAAAATTAAATATTTTAGACTGGTCTGAAATTTCTAGAGCATTTAATAAGATAAAATAAATTTTATGAATCAAATTAATACAAAAAAGAATTTCAATAAATTAAAGAAATTTTTTTCTTTTAGAAATGTATTTTTGTTTGCTTTTTATATTCTTATTTTTTTTATTTTCTTAAAAAATTCATATTCTTATTTGGACCCTGATTTGGGATGGCATCTGAAAGTTGGACAAGAAATGCTTGAAACGGGAAGTGTTCCACACATAGAACATTATGATTTTACACTCGCTGGTAATCGTTGGGTTGATCATGAATGGCTCATAAATATTATTGTTTATTTCATTTATAATAATCTTGGATATATTGCACTTAATTTATTTTTTGCCCTAATGGCTGTTTTGGTATTTGTTTTGCTTAATAGTTTCTTTATAAAAAAATTTAATTTTAATATAACTAGTTTTGTTTTTTTGTTGTCCATTGAATTGCTAGCTATTTATGGAATATTGCCACATTTTGGTGTAAGAGTTCAGGAAATAAATGTTTTATTTTTAGTTTTGCTACTTTTTATTATTTATAAGTTTGAAGAAAAAAGAAATTATAAGATTTTGCTTTTGATGTTGTTTCTTTTGGTTTTGTGGTCTTTCTTGCACGGCGGATTTCTAATCGGATTTTTTATTGCTTTTGTTTTTTTCTGTACAAAAATATTAGAATTGTTTTTGAAAAAGTCAAAAAAATTTGACTTTATTAAATATTCTTATATCAATAAAAAAGATATTATTGTTTTTGCAGTATTTTGTATTTTTAGTTTTTTCTTAACATTTTTAGGACCATATAAAACAGAACTTTATAGTTTTCTATGGCAATATAGAGATACTTTTTATCTTACTCATATTTCTGAATGGTTGCCGATACATTATTTGCCTATAAGTGAGTATAAGATTTTTTATTTGGGTATAATAATATCGTTTATAACTCTTTCTTTATTTTATAAAAAATTGAAAAAAGTAAATCTTTTTAATTTATTTCTTTGTTGTATATTTATAGTATTATCAATCAAATCAAAAAGACATTTCCCCCTTTTGTTTGCGTGTTCAATTTTTTTAATAGCTGATTATTTGGTTTTTCTGTTTCAGGATTTTGGTAAAAGAATTGAAGATTTTTTGACACTTAATATTATTAATAAAATTTTGATTATTTTTTCCCTTTCTATTTTTTCATTACAAATTTTTTTGGATATAAGTTTTATACAAGATCCATTCTCAAGTTTTGAGAATAAATATCCAACAGATGTTGTGGATTGTATAAGAAACGATGAAGAAAATAATAAAAGAGTTTTTTCAAGTTACGGTTGGGGTGGATATATAATATGGAAAGTCCCAGAAGCAAAATTATTTCTTGATGGGAGGTTGCCTCAATATCCATTTAATGGAAAAGAATCAATATTAAGAGAGTATTTTAGATTTTATGAAGAAGGGAGGTCAGAAGAGTTCCTTAATAAGTACGAAATAAAAACACAGATAAGATAAGATTAAATTGGCTTGAAAAATATTTTTTTGGTATTGATGAAGATGAAATAAACAAAAATAAAAAAAATAATCTTTTGGAGTATTTAAATTCATCCCACAAATGGATGATTTCTTGTGAGGGAAATATAGGTGTTTTATATATAAGAAAGCCCTAAAATATTGGTAAATTTGAAACTATTTATTAAATACAGATTTTTTATTTATTTTTCTTTACGTTTATTTGAAAAATTAGTATAATTATTGTATAAACTTTTGAATTTCATTTGACTTTCATTTATTCATTTTTGATAGTGAAAATAATTTTTTATATATTATGAATAATTCTTATAATAATCAAGCTTCGAACAATAAAGAAAATATTTTTTCTAGAATTGTCAAATATTTTTCTAGAGAATCTATTGGAATTAAAATTATTTTTTTTGTCGGAATAGCATCCATATTATTGGGTTCTTGGCGACTTATAAGTGGAGTAAAAAATGCTTTTGTTTTATCACCAATATCACTTAAAGACAAAGCAGCTTTAGTAGAAGGTTTAAACAGATTAAAAGATACAGATGGAGATGGTTTATCGGATTATGACGAGCTATATACATATGGAACAAGTCCATATCTTGTAGATAGTGATAGTGACGGAGTTTCTGATTACGATGAGATAGTTTTTGGACAGGGGACAGAAAATACAAGCAAAGAAATTGTAATAGGAGAAAATACAATGGATATGAATGAGGCTCTTAGGGCGAGTATAAATACAATGACTCTTGATGAATTCAAAAAAGAGCTTTTGAATTCTGGATACGACAAAGAAATTGTTGATGTCATTACAGAAGAAAATTTTGAAGAAATAAAAATAGAATTAAACAAGTCATTATCAGAAAATAATGAAGTTCAGTCATCTAATTCAACAAATACAACAAACACAGTTTCTACGTCAACAGACACGATAGATGCAATGGCCGCATTAGAATATATGACTGCTCCTGATATAAGACAATTATTGAAAGATCAGGGCGTAACAGACGAGCAATTGCAAGAATTTTCAGACGAAGAAATAATAGCATTATTTAAAGAAGCACTACAAGAATAAATAATTAAAAAATTTAAATAAAATCAATTAGATAAAAATCAATCAGTGCAATCAAGTATTTATACAAAAATAATATTATAAAATTTAATAAATTAACATCTAACATATTAAACATAATGAATTATAAAAAAAATAAAATATTTATCGCGGTTTTTACGATATTATTTGTTTTTAATTTTGTATTTTTAGATGCTAAAATTGCAAAAGCACAGTTTGTAGTTTTTGATCCAATGGTTTTTTCAAAAATGACTGTGGATACAATTAAAGATGGAGTAGAGAAAGTCGCTTCTAGAATAGAGGCTATTACATTAAAATCTATTTATAAAATAGGTCTTAACTCTCTCTATAGTGTTGTGAGAGGTTTTGCAACAACACTTGCAAGAGATTCTGCTAATTATCTTGCAACGGGTGGTAAGGGTAGTAGTTCTTTGCTTCAAAACAAACCTTGGGACACATATTTGAAAGATGCAGGAAAAGCAGCAGGAGCTCAGTTTATAGATGATCTTGCATCTGGTGTTGGTGTAGATATTTGTAAGCCACCGACAGTTGAGTTAAGTTTTGATTTGGCATTGAACTTCAAAACAGCAGAGGTCACAGGAAACAAACCAAGATGTACCTTTGATGAAATAGGAGAAAGATGGGGTGAATGGGGAAAAACATTAATAAAGAGCCCAACAAAACTTATGCAATTGAGTGGTCAAGCACTTGAAGATTTTGCTCTTTCATCTGGTATTAGAATTAATAATTCAACTCAAAAAACCGATGGAAGCGAAATGACCGACATAGAAAAAGCAATAAGAGAAAAAGAAATAAGAGATGCTCTTATAGCAAAAAGTATGGAATTAGAGGAATCAGATTTAGATTTTACCATAAAAGCTCAACAGCAATTAGAATTAGAGAAAGAAGCTGAAAAAGAATTGAAAACATTAGAAGCTCAACCCACAAGAGAGTTATTGCCAAAAACTGAAACAATAAGAGGAAATATAATAGTGCCGGGTATTTATTCTGAAGAAAAATTAAGACAGATTCAAGAAGCTGCTAATGCACAACCAAATCCATCATATAATGATCTTCTTGTGGATACTTTGAATATATTTGCAAATACATATATAAGCAAAAAATTAGAAAGTTTTTTAACAACAAAATTATTTAAACAAGACGCTCCACAGACAGATAGTAGTATTTATGAGACCCTTGTTCCATCTTCTAATACGTCAATAAAGGGTATTATACAAGAAGTTTTTACTACTATAAATAAAATAAATATTAATTTAAATGCAAAAGATGTTGATGTTATTACAGAGCTGACAATGAGCGATAGTGATGATTTCATTTCAAAAATAAATTATGGAACAATTGATTCACAATTTGCAGAAGTACTTCAAAAATCTAACCAAGACCCAATGAGTCTACAGCAAGCAATAGAGGCTGGATTTATAAATGATAACAAATTTTTTGGATTTATTAATATAGATAGCAATATTCAAGAACCAGAAGTAAGTAATGGAATATCTTACAACAACATGAAAAAACTTAGATTAAATAGAATAATTCCTGTTGGTTGGGAATTAGCAGCTTTGAAAATAAAAGAAATGGGATCAAGTATTGGATGTGCTCCAAGTGGTTGTACATTGAAAGATGTTATGAGCGGATTCAATGAGACGGGAACATTTAATGTTGGAGCAACAACAATAAAAGATGAATATTGTGGGTGGAGATCAATTGAATCTTATAATTATATAAGTTCAGAAGATTTAAGTTTTACAGTTGGTGAAGATACCTGTGGACCTTCTTATTTTGAGGGAATTAATCCAAGCTCTATAACCGGCTTAGAATTTAAAAACGTTTTAAATAGTTGCTATAAGTATGAAGTAGACGATTACGGAGTTGTTATTGATACGCCAGTAGATGAAATCAGTCAATACAATACCAAAGAAGATTGTGAGAGTTCCGTCAGATCAGATTATTTTCATAAATGGGTAGAGGGCGGATGTTTTGTGAAAGAAGAAAATGAATCCCCATTTTGTAAACTTGTAGATCCAAACTGGATACTCAAAGCACCAAAACAACAATGTGGTGCAAGTGGATATTATTCAACCCTTGAATCTTCAAACAGCACAGATAGATACAAAGATTGTGCAGACATAAAACATTGTTTGAAAGAAGACAAAAATAATAATTGTCTTCAATATGGATATTGTTTGAAAGAAGAAAATATTTGGAGATTTAGAGGAGATAGTTGCGATGAGAGGTATGCAAATTGTAGAACACTCAAAGACGACGAAGGAAAAACTCAGTCATATATCTTAGATACTCTTAGGGATTGTGATGAAAATGAAGTTGGTTGCAAAAGTTATTCTATTTATCAAGAAAGAGACACTGTATCAAGTACATACTATTGGGACGAGACAATTTCTACGCCAATTACACCAGATACTAAATATAAAACAGTTTTTCTAAACAAAAATTCAAAAAATTGCGATTCATCAAGTAATGGTTGCTCAAAATTTTTGGATATCAAACCAGGTACAAATATTATTCCGAATAGTAGTTTTGAAATAGATGAAGATTCTAATAATATGCCAGAGGGTTGGGGGCCATTTTTATCTAGCACAGGTCTAATTTCGGGATTTACAGCCTCTACATCGGCATCTTACGATGGAAGGAAATCAATTTTTCACACTGGTTTACCAGCAGATATTTCAACCACTCAGCCACTTTCTGTTGTTAATAAAGGGGTTTTTACGCTCAGTTATCATGTAAGAAAATTAGGAGATGGTGCTGCAACAGTCACCCCCAAATTAATATATAATTTTGGAGGAGAATCTATTACAACGCTGTTGAATTCAGACGCAGATTATTCTTCAGTCGCTGGAATAGAAGATTCCTATTGGCAGAGAAAATCTGGATATTTTTCTATAAATAATCCATTAAACAATAACATTCAATCAGCAAAGTTGACTTTTTCTGTGTCAGGAGATGTTTATATAGATGCAGTTCAACTTGAACTAAACCAATTTATAAATAGTGATAAAAATTCTGGAATAGGTGAGCCAAGTATTTATAGTAATTATGGAAAAAATGGATCTGTGTATTTCAAAAAAGCCCCAGAATATTACAATTGTAGTACAAATCCAACAGATCCAAACTGCTCTGGATTTTTGAAATACTGCAGTGCATCTGAAAATGGCTGTGAAGCATATAAACCTACAAATGGAGATCCTATTGTCCCAGCTATTCCAACTGAAAATGATATTTGTCCAAGTGAGTGCAATGGATATAATACATTTGCACAATTTTCAAGTTATTTTGAAAATATTGAAGCAATTGATGAAGATCCAACAACACAAATTCCAATTATTGAAGATAAGAATTTTATTGCCAGCACGGCAAAAGATTGTCCCGCATCGGAAGATTCATGTGAATTATTTACAAATATTGATAAATTAGAATTGGGTGGAGAAGCAAGAGAATATTATAGTTTTATAAGACAATGCGTAAAGCCATCTGAAGTTTCTTCAAGTACGACGGCTATTTATTATACATGGGAAGGATCCGACACATCTGGATTTCAATTGAAGACCTGGAGATTTTTAAAGAGCAATTTAGAAGATAGTGATGGTGGGAAGGCACCATGCACAAATATAAGAATAGGTGGAACTATTTGTAATGACATGGTAGAAACATGTGATCCAGCGACAAATTTTGATTGCCGTACTTTCTATGATAAAGATGGAAATTCTTATGACAGACTTGTTTCAAAGACAATTCCGATTACAGATGAGTGTGTAGCCTTGAGAAGAGAGGCGTCTGAAGAAGATGTAATTTACAAAGCCGCACCATCACTAAGTAGGACATGTAGTTCGAAAAATGTTGGATGTAGAAGATACAAGGGAAACAATGGAAATAATACAAGAAACGTTTTCACCGAAGGATTTGAAAATGGATTTGTTTGGGACATTCCAGGCGCATCTTATTCAAATGAAGCAATAGCATATAATGGCCACTCAATGAAAATAAATTTTACTACTGGTAACACTGCTATTTCTTACAATCTTTCAGATGCAGGATATACAATAAATCCAGGAAAGAAATATGTTTTGAGTTTTTGGGCAAAAAGTCCCTCTGGTTGTTCTATATCAAAATCACCATCAAAAACACTTTCGGCGGTTTTTGAAAATATCAAGAGTATATTCTATAAAGACACAGAAGCCGCTGTAGATAATTCAAATGTTCAATATGATGAATATGGAAATGTTGTTCCAACGACAGAGGACGTAGATATAAATTTTGGAGCTCAGGCCGTTACTAGTTCTGATTGGCTCATATATAAATATGATGCTGTTGTAGCGCCAGGTACTATAAATGGAGAATACATACTAAAATTTGCATTAAGTGATGGAAATTCATGTGGATTTTATATAGACAATATTCAACTAAAAGAAATAAGTTCTGATTTATACAAAATAAAAGATTCTTGGGTCACTCCAGATATTTGTGTAACAGGAGATTATTTAGGATGTCAAGAATACAAAGATAGAAATAAATCTTCTTGGTATTTTTATAAATTTAATGATTTGTGTGAAGAAGAAAATGTGGGTTGTACGGCAATGATTGATACAAAGAATTCTGATATGCCATTTAAGCAAACATTCAATGCATATTGTAAAAATGAATCGACAGGCTTTTTGAGCTGTGATTATGGAGAATATTATTATAGAAATTATTTTTCTACA
Source organism: uncultured Gammaproteobacteria bacterium (assembly GCA_964634645.1). Taxonomy (GTDB): domain Bacteria; phylum Patescibacteriota; class Patescibacteriia; order UBA1558; family S5-K13; genus CAZWKI01. Next base: position 22,728 of record CAZWKI010000001.1, read on the forward strand.
TCAATTGATCACAGAGTCACAAGTACAATAAGTGTTCCAAAAGATGAACTCGTCTATGTTGTAAAAAATACAAAAAATATTTGTAGCAGTGCCAACAAAGGATGTTCTAAGGTGGGATTTCTTGGGGCTGATGGAAATTATAGTGATCAATATAAAATAAATAATCCAGATTCATATATTTCAGATGATTATTATGGTGGAACAGATGAAACGCTATGTTTGTCTGAATATAAAGATTGTGCTGTGTTTACAAAAGATGATGGAAGCAAAATCTACAAAATTCATCCAAGAAATTTGACGTGTACTTATTTAAATACAGATTATGTTACTGGAAGAACCTCTGGTTTTTATAAGACAGATAGTATAAATGATCCCAATGGCCCTATTTCTTGTAACGGACTTTTGTACAATGAAAATTATAATGAACTTGTAAATAATGTAAACGCTATTGACGACGACTTCAAACCATATCAGGATTTTTCAAATCAATACGCAGCTATTTGCGATAGAAAAGCAAATAAATGCACAGAATTCATAGACCCAAATGACAACAGAGATATGAAAGATGAAATTCTCGTTTTAAATGGAGATAATTTGCAGTTCAATCAAAGCTCAAATTGGTATTTTTCTAATTGGATTAGCGAGGGTTGTATTGCTTCTTGTGGAGGCAATACAACTCCTATTGTTACAAGTGGTTTCAGCCTAAATGCAGCCATAGGAGACCCAGGCATACCAGATGATCCTGACGATCCCGATGATTCTGATTTTTCTACAAGTATTTCTTTTACAATGACATTAACAACAGCAAATAATAGTGTTGCCATATTTAGACCCACTTCTGGTTATTATAATTTTCCAGTGAAAGCAGGTGAAATTTATAGTGTAAGTGCTGATGTGCGATTTGATGGAAATATCACTCAGACATCTGTAGGAGAGGATTTAAGAGAATATATAAGCACATTTTTAATCTGCAAAAATAGTTCAAACAATCCGTATTATTTAAATTCTAGCGGAGTTCCATATGCATTTCCTTCAATAAAATCAAATTACTATATTAGAGAAATTTCAGGGGACACTTCATGGCACAACATCAACGGGCTTTATAAAATATTACCAGAAGCAACAAATTGTAATTTGGCTTTTTATGCTACCGGATCATTAGGATCAAAAATAAATGTCAAAAATATAAAATTTGAAAAGATAACTGGCAACTATTATTATATTGATAATGATTCTATTGATAGGGCAAGTTGTAGTAGGGCAAATCAAGAAGAAGGATGTATACTGTTCAACAACACATCAAAGAAGGATTTATCATACAATAGCAAAAGAAGTTACGAGGAAGGAAGACTCATAGGAAATGATCCTCAATACCTAAACAATACAAATGAATTATTAAGCGTAGTAAGAGATAGGCAGTGTTCGCAGTGGGCAACATGCGGGACACAAGCAAAGACAATAGAAAATGGAGTTGAAAAAACAATTTGTACATCTCTTGTAGGATGCGACGAATTTTCTAGTGATCAGAGCGGACAATGTGAAAGCTTCGTTGAGAGAGGAAATGAGACAAAACCACTTACGCTAAGTTATTACTATGATTCAATAGGAAGGGCCTTGTGGGGAGATACAAACTATAGTGGATATTCTATTCCTGGAAATTATCCAATTGACTCTCTTTCTGCATTTGGTACTGTAGAAGAAATTGAGGGCACAACGAGCACGGAATATATGTATAAATTGGGATATCCTATTAGAACAGGAAATTATGAATTCAAAACAGGAATAAGCCTTAATCCAATTACAAGTAATCCATATTTATTAGCAGATCCAAAAACTGAAGTAGTAAAAACTTGTAGACTGTATCCTGAAAAAGATTCTCCATTTACAATAAGAAGCAACAACAAAATAGCAACATTTGAAGACCCCGATGAGTCCAATAAGTATGCATACATAAAAGACAAAACGAACTTCTTCCAAAACGCAAATATATGTCAACCAGAATCAGTTGTAGGAATTGGACAAACATGTGAATGTAGTTATAAGAAGGTGACTTATGGATCTGAGATATTGTATTTTCCATATGATTATGGAGATATTCCAGAAACAATAAAATTTTATGAGGATGTAGAGATAGACGGTGTTTCGTCAACGCCGACTTACATTAGAAAGAAAAAAGAGGAACAATTTCAAGGTTGGCGTGGATTCTGTTTGGATTATGATTCCAAGTATATTGGGGGAGACAATAGATGTATGAGTTGGTACCCAACTGACTCTGTTGCAGGAGAAACAGATTATCAATTTGCACCTGAAGCAGATGTGACATATCAAAAAATACCAAGCGGTGGAAAGATGTGTATTTTGGGAGAGGATTATACAATTCCAGAAGATAGAGTGTATTGCGCTTATTGGAGTGGACCAATTGTAGAATATCAAGCTCGTCTTTATGGAACATACAATGAATCTACGGCAGAAAATAAATGTAACGTTTTGGTTTTTGTTCCACAGGGTACAAAAATATCTAAAAATATATCTACAGAATTTGCTAACTATATTATGAATTCAGATAACTGGATTGATCCCCATGATTCAGATAAATTAAAAATAGAAGAATTTACTTATAATGATAAGACATATAATATTATGTATGGTGCAAATTGGAAAGATTGGTATGAAGATAACGTTTATAATGATGAATATACTTGTTCAGCATATCGTGATGGTGTTAATGAAGGCCAAGAAAAAGAACTGAAATTTGGCGGTAGCGATTTTAATAATTATCACATAAATGGCTCTCAATCATTGATTGATGATTTTAAAAATTTAACTTTCAATACTTTAGTAAAATTTTATTTTTATGACGAGGGCGTTTTAAGTAATGGTGCTACATATAACGATGGTTATGATGGATCTTTTAATACTTATGAGTGGAGTCCTTATCCTTATTCGGCTAATGTAGATTGTTTAGATAGAAATAAAACCTATATACCCCTTATTGGTGGAGACTCAAGAATTGCGTATGAAAGAAATGATCAAAGCGATGGAGAAACTCAATGTGGAGCGAGGTCAGTTTCAGGCGAGGGATATAAGCGAGCTTGTCAAAACTATATAACATCTATTGATGATGTCATAGTTGAGCCGAGTCATGAAGTTTTTACAGTTTGTATGGAAACAGATACGGCTGGTGGAGATTCTATGCACGATGATCGTTTAATAATTGTGGCATTTAACCCCAAGCAATTTAATTATTATGTAAATTACGATTTTGACAACACATCTAACTATGAACGAACATTTAAAGATTATCAAAGTAATAGATGTGAAGCCCATGAAGATTTGCCATTGTCAGATGATTTTATTCAATCAATGAATGTTCAAAACAGTACATCATCTTTAAATTTATTAAAAACCTGTCAAATTTACGC
>CAZWKI010000001.1:26159-49366 GCA_964634645.1 uncultured Gammaproteobacteria bacterium
TTTTATTTGCAAAGTATTCCTATTAATTTATTTTCTGCGTCAACCACATATGACTCTGCTTGTTATCTTGACGGATCGTGTTCGGCGGTAAAATCTGGAGATATAAATTTTTATGGAAATACAGTTAGTATAAAATATAATAATATTCATGAAGGGTCTGGTAATTGGTATTCTTATTCAATCCAAAATCCACTTACAATAACCGGCAAAGAAGCAGATAGACAGCCAATACTTCACAGTGGAGCTTCTTTCTATGATTTTTCAAGCAATTTTTCAGATTATCTTGGAATGGGTGCATCAGACGCTGGAGCGAATATGAAAAACATTATTCTTAAAATTCCATCTGCAAATTTTTTCTTTTGGAGTAATACAAACCAAGATTGGAATGATCCGGCTACGTTTTTGTGGAATGATCCTATTCTTTCGGATCCATCAACTGCTGCAATACAAAGAGTAGGAGAAGATAAAACAATGTCGGACGGTGTTGGATTTACAGTTGGTAATCATTATGATAAGACAAATAAGATTGTCCAAAATGCATCACACTTTACCGCTGATTTGAATTTTTATGCTTTTGCAGCAGCAGCAAGTACACCTATTAGAAAAATAGAGATTTGTTGGGATGGAATATCTACAAATGGAACATGTTTGAATAGCTCATTGTTTACTGGTCCATTCAAAAACCGCAAACCTAATTGTGCAAGAAGGTGTGGAGCCACTTATAGTGCTGCTTTTCCGGGTGGATATAGTGGATCTCCTCTTTCTGATTGTAAGGTAGATAAAGACTGTGAGTCTGGTAAATGTTTTTCATTTTCATGGGGGGATACACCAGAGGCCTGTATTGAAGAGGGCGATACAGAAAATGCATATTTCAGTTTTTCACATATATATATGTGCAGTGCGGGAAATAATTATTGGCAAGACAATTGTCCAGACTCAAGTATGAGCGGTGGTTGCTGTGTATACAATCCAGCCGTGAGAATTACAGATAATTGGGACAAGACAAAAACAGTAAATATGTGCGGAGACCCCACAATTAATGATTGTAAAATTATAATCTCTCCAAAATAATAATGAAGAAAATTTTCAACAAAATTAAGTTTAAATGGAACATTCTTAGTAAGAAGAGAAAAATTTTTGTTTTGTCATCTTTTGCTATACTTGTTTTGATACTAGTAGTTCCAAATACATCCCTTGCTGGATTTGGGGATTGGTTTATTGAAAATTTAGCACAGTCAGTGGCTTATATAGTGATATATATATCTAGAGTACTTATAGGTGTTGTTAATTTTGTTGTTGGAATGGAGATAAAGCTTTTGATGATGTTTTTGAAATTTAAGAATTTTACAAAAGGTATTCCTGCCGTTGAACAAGGATGGATAGTAGTAAGAGATATTTGTAATATGTTTTTTATACTTGCTCTTCTTGTAATAGCATTTGCAACAATATTGCAATACGAAGCTTATTCATATAAAAGATGGTTTGTAAAACTTGTAATTGCTGCTGTTTTGGTAAATTTTTCAAAAACAATTACGGGTCTTATGATAGATTTTTCCCAAGTTGTGATGCTTACGTTTGTAAATGCTTTTAGAGATGTTGCGGCCGGAAATCTGGTTGAGGGTTTGCATTTAAATGAATTATATAATTTGCAACCGACGACGGGTGAACAACTTCAAGTAGGTACGAATGCTGCTGCATCCGTTGCATCAAAAGCTATAAGCGTTGTACTGGCTCTTGTTATACTTATAATAGTGGCAGTTGTAGTTCTTGTAATAATTGTTGTTGTAGTATCAAGAATGGTAACTCTATGGATTTTGACAATACTATCACCCATTGCGTTTTTTCTTCAAGGGACTCCCTTTGGAAAACAATATGCATCTCGTTGGTGGACTGAACTTGGAAAAAATCTTGTTGCTGGTCCTGTTTTGGCTTTTTTCTTATATATTACATTTTTTACAATAAAAGAAAGTATATTAGTAGAAAAGGATCGTTTTAGAGATTTGGCTGGGGACGAGCTTACAATAGAGGGGACAACTGGTTTTGAAGCTGCGCTTACAACATTTCTTACGGGTGGAAATATTTTTGATTTTATAATTGTTATAGGACTTCTTCTTATGTCACTTAAATTCGCTCAAGAGTCAGGCGCTGCAGGGGCTAAATTTGCAGGAAAGGCGAGTGGGCAGCTCAGTAAGGCGGGAAGGGGCGCCGTTAAAGTTGGAAAGAATATTGGAAAATCAGCTGTAAGAAAAGTCGGAAGAGATACAAGACACTTGGGGGTTAAAGCTATTAATTCAAACACCAAATTTGGAAGAGCAATTAAAGATACAACCTTTGGAAAATTCGCAACTTCTTGGAATAAAGATTTAGACAAATCAAGAGATAAAAAAATAACAGCCAAAAGAGAAAAGATGTTTCAAAAATTGGGAATGAGTGGAGATACTACTAAAATTGTAGCTGATGAAGCAAAAAAACGTAGAGCTCAAATTGAACAAGTAAAAAAAGGTGCAGGTGGTGCTGGATACGGTGCTTTTGCTGGTGCTGCTCTTGGTGGACCAGCTGGTATGTTAATTGGGGCTGCGTTGGGTACTGCAATGGCAGCAAAAAAAGCGCAAATGAAAAAATATGAAAAAAGAAGTCCAGAGCTTTATCAAAGATATAAAAAAGCAGAAAAACAAAGAAAGCAAATAAATAAAAAAATAAAAGAAGAGAATAAAGAAAGGGTGGCCCGTGGTGAAAAGCCTAGAAAGCTATTAGAGCCAATAAAGTTTAATAAGTATGTACCTAATCCGAATCAAAGAGACGATAAAATCGAAAAACAAAGAAAGCAAATAAATAAAAAAATAAAAAAAGCAAATAAAGAAAGGGTGGCGCGCGGTGAAAAACCGAGAGAGTTGTTAAAGCGAATAGATAAATATAAACTCAAAAGTAAAGAAGAATTGGCAAAAACATATGAAGCATCTCACACAGAAAAAGCTGGATATAAAATGGCTCAAGAAAAAGTAATCAGGGAACAAAAGGTTGGGGCTATGGCTGCAAGTCAAGAATATTTTAAAGGTAATAGAGAGTGGTATTATGCTTCAGGACAATCCAAGACTTCGAAGCTTTTAATAAACGAAATGAGGGGTAACGACAAAGCGGTTCAAAGCGCTGCAGATTATGTTAATTCTGATCCAACAACAGACCCTAAGTATGCAACATTGGATACACAGGCTAGAGTAAGATTTGTAGAGAAATATAATGAAGACATTATTAACATTTCAAAGGGTTTGGCCGCATATCAAAAGGGTGAAGGAGATATGACGGGCTTACAACGCTTAACAGATGCAATTTCAAAAAAAGTTGGAACTGGTTCTATTCCAGATCTAAAATCTGTAGACAATTTTGTTAGAGATGATCTTATTATCCCTGCACCAAAATACAGAGATACCCAGACAGGGACTACAAAAAATGAAAATGATAAAGGAAAATTTAGTTCCGGAAATTTTGGCAGAAAAGATAGCGATGGAAATTATATGACAAATAATTTGAGAATGGATTTTAGAGATATTCAAAAGATGATTCCAGGACTTAATGTTACAGCTCAAGGAGTAAACCTTACTGACAAAAATCAAATTGCACAAGTTTCTGCTTATGCAACACAGCAACTAGATAATCAAATAAAAGCATTGCATGACGAAAGAGACAATGCTCTTGCATCAGGTGGTGAATTCAATGAATCTGTTTTTAAATCAAAAGAGGCAAAACTTATCGCATCAAAAGAAAGATTATCAAGCCCAGACGGTATTAATAATTTGGAATTATCAAATAGCGGAATTGAATCAGGTCATAGAGATGTTATAGATACAATAAACCATGAAAAGATTCATAGCGCAGGAGTAAAAGATGAATATACGACAGAAGCAATAGCAAAAAAAGCTGGAGAAAAGCACATGCATGGATCAGTTGATGCTTTGGGTAAGGCAGCAGCAGAATATGAAAAAGATAATAAAAAATATGTTGAAAAAGATTCCAAGGATTTAGTAGAAAATGAATACAATTTTGACTCTTTGATAGAAAAAATAAAAACAGATAATGGAACAGAGCAAAGAGTTGATAATATTATAAAATCAGAGGAAGCTCGTTTTGACACAAGTGGAATTGAAAACAAATTAGATGAAATGTCTGAAAGATTATCAACTAAATTTGGAGAAGGAACAGATAAATTGGTTAGCAAATTAGATCAAACATCAGGATCTTCTGGCAAATCGTCAACAGAAGACAGAGCAACAAAACTTTATGAATCAGAGCAACGCAGAATGGGCGCTGTGTTGGCACAGGAACATAATAAATTAACAAGAGAGCAAATGGATCAAGACATGGAAAGATCCCAAAGATCTTCTCAACAAATGGCTGAGCAAACTCTAAAAACAGAACAGCTAAATGAAAACATTACAGCATTAGAATCACTTCTTCAATCAGATAAAGATAGTTCAAACTTTAAGCCACCAAGTGAACCAATATAATTATATGAATTATAAGAAAGAGTGTTTAGAAAAATTTGCAAAACTTCCCAAATCTATTAGAGATCTTTTTGGTAGTGAGTATAAAGTCAAAAAGATAGACGAAATAAAAAAAGAATATGGGGTTGATTTATACTTTTTGGTAGTCCTTGTTGCAATAGGAGAGCTTATGACTTACGACATAGATACTTATATAGAAAAGAAATTCAATTTAAGCAAGGAAAAGGTGAGAGAAATTACAGCAAAATTGAACGAGCTTATATTTGAGCCAGCAATGTTTGAAATTATCGAGGACGAAGATTTACTCGATGATTTGTTTTTGTTTCTTTATGATAAGACATTTTCACAGCACCAGGAAGAATTAGATGCGCAACTGGAATCACAAGAAGAAGATCCAGAATATTTATCAAATATTTTGCCAGAACTTTTGTCATCAAACATTTTTTATATTTTTGATTCCTCTGACAGGATAAAAGAAGTTATAAATGATTTATTGATTGGACTTGTAGAAGACAATATTAGCAAAACTAGAATTGAAAATTTGATATATTCAAACGAAGAAGAGTTGTCAGACAAAGAATTTTTCTTAGGAGATAAAAGAGAAAAAGGAACGATTTCAAATTGGATAAAGGATTATGTAAATACGGTTGGAATTGATAAATATGATGACCTTGGATTATCAAAGTTTATTACTGATTCAAAAAACGCAAAATTATTAGATGAAGAAGAAAGAGATTTATTGTACAAGGTTTTGAAAACTTATTTGAATATCAAGTTTTTCCCAGAGCCATTTGCAAACATGAAAGAAGAAGATTGGCACATTATTCCAATAGATGAAGAGATAGCCAAAAAACCAGTTATTCAAAAAGTTTTTGAAATAGAAAAAATGAAAGAAAATAAAAAGCCAATTGTAAAAGACAACAAAAAATTAGCAGAAAATTTACTTATAGTATATAAGGATTTTGAAAAAGGACTCAAAAACATAGAACAACTAGCTGAAGAATTGAATACTTACAAAAATAATTTAGATCCATTTTTTATAGAAATACAAAAAGACATAGGAGCAAAAAACAAAGAAAAGCTAATGGCGGATACACTATTTTTATGTAAAAATAAATTATTGCCAATTTTTATAAAAGACAATTCAAATTTATTGATAGAATTCAAAAAATCTCTTGTGTTGAAATTTTCAGAATCTACAATAGAAAACATTGCAAGTAGATATGACTCTGTTACAACGATTAGTTTATATTTGCAATTTTTGTTTGCAAAATTTGATTTTACTCCAAAAGAGTCAGGATTTTTTGCAATGTATTTAGCAAAAGTTTTCAAACGAAGTGGACAAGAAAAATATTTTCCAATTGTATATGGTGATATAAATTTAGAGAGATTTGTTTTCAGAGAAGTAATAGAAGAGGCTGGGATTTTGAAATTAAAATAACCCCCACCGTAAAATTTTTATTATGTAGAGACGTTTCATGAAACGTCTCTACATTTTGTATATAAAAAAACATGGTTTTTAAAAAATTCCATGTTTTATATATTAACCAAATTTTACGGTGGGGGATTATTTAGCTCTTTCTACATATTCTCCTGTTTCTGTGTTTATTTTTATAATATCATTCTCATTTATAAATAGAGGACATTTTATTTGAGCTCCGGTTTCTATTGTAACAAGCTTTGTGGCAGATCCAGCTGTATCGCCCTTTATTCCCGGGGGAGAAGATATAACCTTGAAATCCATTTTTGTAGGTAAACTTATGTTTACTGGTTTGTCATTGTATTTCAATATATCTATAATAGTTCCTTCAATAAGAAACTGAGCAGATTCGCCTATTTCTTCTTTTGGAAATGAAAATTGTTCAAAATTTTCTTGATCCATAAAATGATAATCATTTCCCTCTGAATACAAGAAACTGGCCTTGGTTTTTTCTAAGTTTGCCTCTTCGGCCCTATCTCCACCACCAAAAGTTTTTTCAACAACAGAACCATTTATAAGGTTTTTGAGTTTTGTGCGAAGAACAGCTCCGCTTCTAGCTTGTTTTGAATGTTGAGTAAATACTATTTTATATGGTTGATCATTTAGAGAAATAATCTTTCCCAATTTTAATTGACTGAAATCTAACATTTTTTTATGGTTTTATTTTGTATAGGGTAGAAGAGCCATAAATCTTGCTCTTTTTATAGCATTGCTAAGTTTTCTTTGGTGTTTTGCGCATACTCCATTTCTTTTTCTAGGAACAATTTTCGAGTATGAACTAATAAATCTCTGTAATATTTGAATATCTTTGTAGTCTATATAATCTATTTTTTTATTACAGAAATAGCAATATCTGTCTTTTTTTTCTACTGAGCCTTTTGTTATCATAATTTTATTTCCGCTTTGGCGGGATGAGTTAATTTATTAAAATGGAATATCTTCAATGTTTATTTCTTCCTCTTCTTGAGGTGCTTCTTTTGGGCTCTCTACTCTTGTTTCTCCAGTATTTCTAGAATCTGATTTTGAATCAAGCATTATCATATTGTCAGCAATTATTTCGGTTCTATATTTTTTGACTCCATTTTGGTCGTCCCAACTTCTTGTTTGTAATCTACCCTCAACATATATACGACTACCCTTTTTTAGATAAGTTGTTATTGTTTCAGCTAGTTTTCTCCAGGCAACAATGTTGTGGAATTCTGCTTTGTCTTGTTTTTGACCATTTGCATCTGTCCATCTGAAATTTGTTGCAACAGAAAAAGAAACAACTGTTTGTCCTGATGGGGTAGTACGAGCCTCTGGATCGTTTGTAAGTCTTCCAATTATAGTAGCTTTATTTAAATCCATATAATTATTTTAATTATTAAATATTATAAATTATTTTAGAAGCTATCTTTGTTCAAAATTTCATCCAATTTTTCGTCTAGCTCGTCTTTGTCTACACTTTTTTGTTCATCTTTATGCGCTTCTTTTTTCTCTTCAATTTTTTCTTCTTTTTCTGGTTTTATTTCAGGAATAATCTCTTCTTTGGGCTCTTCTTTTTTCTTTTCAATTTTTTCTTCTTTTGCTTTTTTTGGTTGTTCTACTTTTTTCTTTGCTTCTTCTTTTTCTTCAAATGGCCTATTTATTGCATTGGCCGGTTTTTTTATTATCAAAAACCTCAAAATTTCTTTTTCTAATTTTAATTTATTCCCCATAGCCTTCAAAAGATCGCCATCTAAATTGAATTCAAAAGAAAAATAGTTTCCCTTTTGAGATTTGTTTATTGGATAGCTTAGTTTCTTTCTTCCAAAATTTATTTCAGAGATAATATTTGCTTTATTCTCTAGCAATAAATCTTTGACTTTTTTTATTATTTCAACGTGTTCATTGTCAGGAATATTTCCATCAACAATAAGCGTTATTTCATAATGTGTGTTTTTTGCCATGTTTTTTGTCTTAGTCTCAAATAAATTAAAAAAGATATTCGAGAGATATTATTGAATTATTTTAGAATTTGTACTGCATAAATTCTACTTATTGAAAGGTTATCATAAATTGTTTATTTAGTCAATTCCTGTGACATTTGTTGTTTTGAAAACATTGTTTTGCGTGTTATAATCAATTTATAAGGAAAAATCCTTAATTTTAAGTTTTAAAAATATGAAAAATAATCAAGAATTAAAACAAAGATCCGTAGAAAGTTATTTTCAGGAATTTAGTATTCCAGAAAATAAAAAAGAAAAAGTTCTTATAGCCATTACAAATTTGGTTTATAAGATGAATCAGCGCATTATTAAATACGAAAAAGAAACAGACAGTTTTGCAAAAGACGATTTATTAAAAGTAATTCATGAAAATGAGGCCCTTATAAATCAAGCAATAAGAGGAATTTTAGAAGGAAAGGAAGATGTAATTAATTATGACTACTAAACCAGTTGCGCTAATAATATTAGATGGTTGGGGTGTTTGTCAGCCGTCTATTGGTAATGCTATTTCAATAGCAGAGCCAAAATATTGGGATTTTTTATTGAAAAATTACCCAGCCTTATTATTGCAGGCCTCTGGTGAGGCAAGCGGTCTTCCATATGGAGAGGCTGGAAATTCTGAGGTTGGACATATGACAATTGGATCAGGACAAATTGTTTTACAGAGTCTAAATAGAATCAACAAAGAAATTTTAGATGGTAGTTTTTTCAATAATAAAGAACTTATTTCTGCAATAAAACACGCAGACAAAAATAAAAGTAATTTACACCTTGTAGGACTTCTTGGTACTGGAGGAGTGCACTCACATCAAGCACATTTGGAATCTCTCATAAAGCTTGCCAAAGATAATAATTTTAAAAATGTTTTTTTTCATTTGTTTCTTGATGGGCGAGACACCTCAAAAGACAAGGGAATAGAATTTATAAAAAATTTAGAAAAAACTATTAATATTTTTGGATGTGGTAAAATAGCAAGTCTTTCAGGAAGATTTTATGGAATGGACAGAAACAATAATTGGGATAGAATAAAGCTTAGTTATGATGCAATGGTAAATAGTGTTTCGGGAGAATATTTTGAAGATGCAGAAATTGCAATACGGGCATCATATGCGAAAAACATATATGACGAGGAATTTAAACCTGTTGTTATTACAAATGATTCTAGACCTATTGCAAAAATATCTGACAATGATGCAATAATATTTTTTAATTTTAGAGCAGATAGAGCAAGGCAAATGACAAACGCACTCGTGAGAGACGATTTTAATGATTTTGATAGAGGAAGCAAGTTACAGAATTTATTTATTACAACATTTACCCAGTATCAAGAGAATTTACCAGTTGAGGTAGCCTTTAAAAGACCGATGATAGAAGGAACTTTGTCAGAAGTAATAAGTAAGTCTAATCTTTCCCAGCTTCATATAGCAGAAACAGAAAAATATGCACACGTTACATTTTTTTTCAATGGATTGAAAGAAGATAAATTTATAAATGAACATAGGATTCTTATTCCATCGCCAAATGTTGAAACATATGATTTAGAACCACAAATGTCAGCTCCACAAATTACAGATCAACTTATTCAAAACATAAAAAAGGATAAATTTAATTTTTATTTAGCAAATTTTGCAAATCCAGATATGGTTGGACACACTGGTAATTTGGATGCATCAGTGAAGGCGATTTTGGAGATTGATAAAGATTTGTCCCAAATTATTCCAAGTATTTTAGAAAAAAATGGTTCTGTCATTATTACCGCAGACCATGGAAACGTAGAAGAAGTTGTCGATTTAAAAACAGGAGAAATAGATAAAGAGCATTCTTCATATCCAGTGCCATTTATTATGATTGATAATAATTTGAAAAATAAGACAAAAGCAATAAATTCTGCAAATTTTTATAAAGAAGAAATAAGTGGTGTTTTGTCTGATATAGCACCGACAGTTCTTGCGTTTTTGGGACTTGAATCATCAGCAGAAATGATTGGAATTAATTTAGCTAGGAAGTTTAGGGTTTAGGTTTTAGAATTTAGTTTTTAGAGTTTAGAATTTAGAGTTTAGAATTTAGAATTTAGGAACATGATAGGATATAATAAAAAAATTTTTATGCTTCCATTTGATCACAGACATTCATTTGTGATTAGTTTTGGATTAAAAGAAAAATTAGACAAAAAACAATTTGAAAAGATAAAATATTACAAGAATATAATTTATAAAGGATTTTTGCTTGCAAGAAAAAAAATACAAGACAAATCAAGTCTTTGTATTTTGGTAGATGAATATTTTGGAGATGAAATTTTGGAATCTGCAAAGAATAATAAAATTGATATTGCGGTTTCTACAGAAAAGAGCGGTAAAAAATATTTTGACTTTGAACATGGGAAAGATTTTGGAAAATTTTTGAAAAATAAAAATCCAAATTTTGTAAAAGCCCTTGTAAGATATGATCCAAAAGACAAGGTGAATTCTTTGAAGTCCTTGAAAAAATTGAAACAATTAAACGATTTTTGTAGAAAAGGAAAAAGAATTTTTCTTGTAGAGCTTCTTACGCCAATAGAAAAAAATAAATCATTAATAACCGCTAAATCTATTTATGAATTTCAAGAATATGGAATTGATCCAGATATATGGAAAATAGAAGCATATGACAAAAAATCAGATTGGCAAATTGTCATAAAACAAATAAAAAATTCAGGACATAGAAAATTTGTTGCAACTATAATGCTTGGAAGAGGTGAAGATGCAGAAAAAGTAAAAAACTGGATAAACATTGCAAAAACAATAAAAGGAATAAGTGGTTTTGCAATTGGTAGAACTATTTTTCTAGACGCGCTTTTGCAGTTTCACAATGGAGAAATTAGCGAAGACAAGGCAATCCAAATTATCGCAAATAGATATTTGGAATTTATCAGGCTTTGGCAAAAATAAATTAAAAAATATATTAAAATTTTTTTAAAATAAAAAAAATTATTCAAGACAATGTCAACACTACTTATAATAATACTTTCAACTTTTTTAACAAGTTTAATATCTTTTATTGCAGTATTTTTTTTGTTTATAAAAGAATCAGTTCTTAGAAAAATTATTTTATATCTTGTTTCTTTTTCGACAGGCACTCTTCTTGCTGGAGCGTTTTTGCATTTACTTCCAGAATCTATTGAAAAATTAGGCAATAACATAATTGTTTTTATTTTTGTTCTTATAGGTTTTTCCACATTTTTTTTACTTGAACAGTTTATTCATTGGCATCATTGCCATAAAACACCAAGCGAACACAAACAAGAGGAGCCGTTTACATACTTAATTTTGATTTCAGATGTAATACACAATTTTATAGATGGAATTTTAATAGGTGCTTCTTTTGTAGTAAGCTCGGCAATCGGAATTACGACTTTTTTTGTCATAATTTTTCATGAAATACCCAAGAATATTGGTGATTTTGGAATACTGATTCATGGAGGTTTTAAAAAATCGAAAGCATTAATTTTAAATTTTATATCAGCTCTAGCAGTTATTTTTGGTGGAATATTTGCATATTTTTTGTCTAAAAATATTGATGTTTCTTATTTAATACCATTTACAGCGGGTACATTTATTTATATTGCAGCATCTGATCTTATTCCAGAAATAAAACATCACAATAGTTTAAAGAAAAATTTATTACATTTTACATTTTTTATAATTGGAATTGTATCTATTTTTCTTTTTAGATTTTTAGAAATCGAATAATTTTGTGTTATAATATAAAATAATTGAAAAATTAAATTATATAAAAAAGATATTTTTGTATAAAAATAAAAGAAAACATATGAATCAAACAAAAACAATTTTATTATTTTCAATTGCAGTTATGATAACTGCTCTTGCCGTTGGTGGAGCAGTTTATTTTGGTCAACAAAGAATTCTAAGTCAAAAAGAAGAAGAAATGAAACAGACACGACAAAGGGTTTTAGAGCTTGAATCACAGTTAAAAGAAATTCAAACCGCTCAACAAAGTCAGAAAGAAGAGGGCTTACAAATTCCAGCAATAAAAGATTGGAAAACTTATTCAAACGAAGAGCTTGGATTTAGTATAATGTATCCAGACAACGTCTTTTTGCTAGACGAAGAAACAAAAACTCTTTATCACGAACTCAAAAATTTTCATTTAATAAGCGAAGAGGATGGCTCACAAGGCAATTTAGCAAAAGATATAGAAATCGTATTTGATCAGGAAGTAGAACAAGATTGTTCTTATTTTGAAAAAAATATGGCCAGTGAAGGAGTAGAGTTTGATCTTCAAATAATAAAAGGCATTAAGTATGATACTGGGGCAGAAGGAAGGGGTGTTGTGAGTTATTGTATCAAAGATGATGAGGATAAGAATATTTTTTTGATAAGAAGGTTTTATATAAATGATTTATATTCTATTGACTTACAAGCTCAATTAGATTATATAAATTTCAATATTCAGGATCAGCTATTTGATTTGATGCTTCAGACAATGATAATTAAAGATTATGACGTCGCAGGACTTAAATATAAAAATGATAAATACGGATTCTCTTTACAGTTTCCAATGTCTTGGGTAGGATATGTTGCAAAACAGTCAAAAATAGATTGGAACGAAGAAGAACAAATAGATTCAGTAGAATTTTCTTTTGGAATAGCTAAACCGCTTTTGAAAATATTTATATTTACAAAAAATCAGTACAATAATTTAAGTGAATCCGAAAAATTACCAGAGTTTATCAAACAGGGCGCTAGGTATGTATTTACGTATTCAATTGACGAGGAAGCCAAAGATGATATTTCTAAAGAAAGATTAAGCACCATAAAAGATATAGTTTCTTCTCTTAATTTTGAGTAAACTCCACCATTAATTTTTGTTTATATGGTAGAGGCGTCCCGCTAAGCGGGACGCCTCTACATTTTTAAAAACAAAAAACACGGTTTTCTATAAAAATTCCATGTTTCTTACAATAATCAAAATTAATGGTGGGGGTTTATTCAACTATCACCTTGGTACCAATTTCTGTCCAATTATATAATTTTTCCATATCGCTATAAGATACATTTATGCACCCATGACTCATAGGTGTTCCAAATTTGTTATGCCAATAAGCACCATGAATATAATATCCTCTCCAACTAAAGAGCATATTCCATTTTGTATTCGGATAATTATATCCAAGCCCCCTATAATGTTTTATTGGAATTTTTTTTAGTATCGTAAAAGTTCCACGAGGTGTTGGAAGTCTCTTTACGCCACCTGATATTTTGAAGCCAGTCATTCTTTTATTATCAAAGTAATAATCCAGAGATTGATCGTTTAGATTTATTTTTATAAGTTTTTCTATTTTTATGTTTTTTTCTGATAATGGATCGTATCCATTTAATACTTCTTCACTGTCACTATGACCATCTCCATCAGTGTCTGCCTTTGATAAATTTGTTCCAATGGCAAGTTCAAACAAATCATTTAATCCGTCTTTATCAAAATCAACGTCGATTAATTTTTTATACATAAAAATAGGAGAATAGTTATTTTTTATTTCCTCTCCATCTTTATATGTATCGCCATCGCTATCACTATTTATAGGATCTGTAAAATAAATATTTATTTCGTCGTCATTACTAAGGCCATCATTGTCCATGTCATCGCTGTTTTGAGCTTTTGTATTTGTAAATATAAAAAAACAGACAATTATAAAAGTAATTAACGCTATTCGTTTTATAAATTTAAAATATGCGCATTGTTTTTCAACCATTTTCTTTTTTGTTTATAATCTGGAATAATTTTTTCTATACTTTCCCAGAATTTTTTTGAATGATTTTTTATTTTTGTGTGATACAATTCATGAATTATTACATAATCAATTATTTCAATTGGCGCCATAATAAGTCTCCAAGAAATACTAATATTATTTTTATGATTACAAGATCCCCATTGTTTCTTTGCATTACTTATTGTCATTTTACTATAAGGGAGATTAAGATTTTGTGAATTCAAGTTTATTCTTTGAAGAAATACATTTTTTGCATTTTTTTTATAAAATTTTTCTAATATTGATTTATCTAGATTGTTTATTGAAAGATTATAATGCTTTCCCAAAATCAAAAATTTATTATTTTTTGAAGAATTTGCGGTTTTAAGCTCCGCATTTCTTCTTTTAACAAGAGTTTGCTTTTTTTTAATCCATTCTAATTTTTGATTTATAATTTTATTTATTGTATCTTGTGAAATATTTTTTGGTGTTCTTATTATGAGCTCGCCACTATTTGTTATTTCAATGCCCAATGTTCTTCTTTTTGATTTTATAATTTTATATATTTCTATGGTCATATTATTATTATAGTAATATAATTCAAAGACCACAAGGCGATTTTTTGCATTTTTTAGTATATTTATTGCTAGTTTTTAAAGTATACATATTTGACAGAATAAGTTTGAAATGCTATCATATTAATAAGATTATGGAATTACTTAATATATTTATAATTATAGTGGCAATTTTACTTATAATTGTCATAGTTTTTCAACAACGCGGTGGCGGGCTTTCTTCTGTTTTTGGTGGATCTGATAGTGTTTTTCAGGTAAAGCGAGGCGCAGAAAAATTTATTTTTATAGCAACAATAATTCTGTCTATTTTATTTTTTGGCTTACTTATAGTACGTCTATTTATAAAATAACTTACTTAACATATTTGTTTACTTTATTTGTGTAGATGAAATTCTTCTTCTTTAATTTTTATAAACAAAGTGTATAGAAAATTAAAATTTTTTTACAAAAAGCGAAATTATAATTGGAATTTTTTTAAAAAAATTACTAAGTTTTTTGATTATCATGGAGATGATTTTTTTATCAAAAAAAGATTTAAAAAAGCCTTTAAAAAAAACCAAGACAAAGAATTATTGTCTGAATTATCACACAAGAGTATTCCAAGCCCAAAACAGTTTAAACAAATTAAACATTTTTTATCTGAAAAAGAAAGAAAAATAATAAATATTTGTTTGGTCTTTTTGATGATTGCTTTTTTTTGGTTGGTACTTAGAATAATATGGAACAAGCTTGTTGAATTACCAAAATACGGTGGTGAATATACAGAGGGAATTGTTGGTTCACCACAATATATTAATCCTGTTCTTGCGATGTCAAATGATGTTGACAGGGATATTTCAAGATTAATTTTTTCAAGACTATTTCAAATAAATAAGGATGGCCAAATAGAAAATGATCTTGTAAAAGATTATTCAGTAAGCGAGGATGGAAAAACATATTATTTTAAATTAAAAGACAATATATTATGGCACGATGGAGAGACCCTTACGTCTGACGATATTGGATTTACGCTTTCTTTAATTCAAGATTCGAATTTCAAAAGTCCACTGTATAAAACATTTCAAGGAATTAAGTTTGAAAAAGAAAACGAAAGTGCCTTCAAATTAATTTTGCCAGAAAAATTTGCTCAATTTACTTCGGTTCTTACATTTGGAATATTACCAGCTCATTCGTGGGAAAACATAGGTTCAGAAAATTTTACACTTGCCGAATTAAACAAAAAACCAATAGGATCTGGACCATTTAAATATGAATCTTTTAAAAAAGACGCAGACGGATTTATAAAACAATATAAACTGGAAGCCTTCAAAGATTATTATGATAAAAAAGCATACTTATCGGAGATAACATTTAAATTTTATGGTGATATAAATGGTGTGATTGATGCAATAAATAATGGACAAATAAATGGAGTTGGATCTTTGTCGGAATCGGAATTTTCCAAGATCAAAAATTCCAAAGATTATATATTCAATAATTTTAATACACCAAAATATTCTGCTTTATTTTTTAATCCAAAGCAAAATGGATTTTTGAGTAACTCAGATATTAGGCAGGCGCTTTTATTGGTAATTGACAAGAAACGGCTAGCATCAGAAATAAAAACTACAGAACAAGAAGCTTATGGTCCAATGGATTTCATAATAAGCCCAGGGACCGACGAATACGATATTGATAAGGCAAAGAAATTGCTAGAAGATAACGGTTGGGAAGTTGATACAGAAGATAATATTTTGAAGAAAAAAGACCAGAAATTAGAATTTACTATAACTAGTGTAGATAATTCAGAATATATAAAAATTTTGCAGTATATCAAAAAACAATGGGCAACACTTGGAATTGTTGTTAATTTAGAAATAATTCCAGCCAACAAAATAAGCCCACAGGTAATAATGCCAAGACAATACCAAATTCTTTTATATGGTCAATTATTATCATATGATATTGATCCATATCCCTTTTGGCATTCATCTCAAACGCAAAATGGTCTCAATTTATCACTTTTTGGAAACAGTGAAATAGATGCAATTTTGGAATCCGCGAGAAAGCTTTCAGAAGTTGATGATAGATTAGAACAATATAAAAAATTTCAAGAAATTCTAAAAAAAGAAAATTATGCAATATTTTTGTTTCGTCCCACATATCACTATATAGTAAACAAAGATTTGAAAGGAATAGATACTCGTGTTGTATATATTTCTTCTGATAGATTTAGTAATATAACAAACTGGTATATAAAAACCAAAAAAGCTATTAAATATAAAAATTAAATTTTTATTTTAAGAGTTAATACTTCTTGAAATTAACTCTTGTGAATAAGCGATTAAAAAATAAATTAATCTCGTATCAAGCTAAACTTGGCGGGGTAAAAAATATGAATACACAAAAAACAATGAAAAAACATACGTTTAAGAAACGTAATTTTGTAGCAAAGAAAAATGTGAAATTTGAAAAGAGTTCGTCCCACAATGCTTCACATAGAAATGCAACAGGAAAAGAAATTTCTTTTGACAAGAGAGATGACATAAGAACCTTTGAAAATGGAAAATTAAAAGTCATAATTTTAGGTGGCAATGAAGAGGTTGGAAGAAACATGACAATTTTAGAATATGAAAAAGATATTTTGATAATTGATATGGGTATACAATTTCCAGAAGAAGATATGCCTGGAATTGATTTTATTATTCCAAATATAGAATATTTGAAAGGCAAAGAAAAAAACATAAAAGGCATAATAATAACTCATGCACATTTGGACCACATTGGAGCCATTCCTTATCTTGCTCCAGCACTTGGAAATCCAATAATTTATAGTTCTCCACTTAGTTTGGGAATTATAAAAAAGCGAATGGAAGAATTTAAAGGCCTTACGCCACTTAATTTACAAGCAGTTACAACAAACGATGTATTACATTTAGGAAATTTCAAGGTTTCATTTTTTGCTGTAAGTCACAATATTCCGACATCAATGGGACTTGTGATTGATACACCACTTGGGAAAATAGTACATACTGGAGATTTCAAACTTGACTTTGATAAAGAGTCCGGTGACTTACCAGATGTTGCAAAAATTGCAGAATTATCAGAGCACAATGTTTTGGCGCTTTTGGCTGATTCAACAAACGCACCTCAAAGTGGTCATCAGATTAGTGAATCTGAAATAAAATCCAACCTTTTTGATATTATTAGAAATGCTCAGGGTAGAGTTATTATTGCAACATTTTCATCTCTTTTGAATAGATTGCAACAAATTTTTAATGCAGCAGAAAAATTGAACAAAAAAATATTAGTAGAGGGCTATAGCATGAAAACAAATATTGAAATAGCTCATCAGCTCGGATATTTTAATTACAATAAACACACAATAATTAGCGAAAAAGAGCTTCACGAATATCCAGCAAATAGAATCGTTGTTTGTTGTACTGGTGCTCAGGGAGAAGACAATGCGGTACTTATGAGAATTATAAACAAAGAACATAGATTTTTGAAGGTTGAAAAAGGTGATACGGTTGTATTTTCGTCTTCTGTTGTTCCTGGAAACGAAAGATCTGTTCAACGCCTTAAAGATAGTTTGTATAGACAAGGAGCTGAAGTAATTCATTATCAAATGATGGATGTACATGCCGGAGGACACGCAAAAAAAGAAGATTTGAAACTTATGATAAATTTAGTAAAACCAAAATATTTTGTTCCAATTGAAGGAAATCATTCTTTCTTGCATATTCATGCAAAGATAGCTGAAGAGGCTGGAATTGATCCAAAAAATATTTTTATAGCAGACAATGGTCAGATAATAGAATTTACAAAACTAGGCGCAAGACTTACTACAAAGAAAATTCCATCAGACTATGTATTTGTTGATGGGCTTGGAGTAGGAGATGTTTCAAACATAGTTCTTCGTGATAGAAAGATTATGTCTGATGATGGAATGATAGTTGTAATTGCAACAATTTCTGGTAAAACAGGAGAGCTTGTCCATTCTCCAGATATTATATCTCGAGGATTTGTATACCTTAAAGAAAATAAAGAGCTTATTGAGCAAATTAGAAATAAGGTAAGACAAATTCTAAAAACTGGAAATACAGAAAATATGGCAAATGATATGTATTTCAAAAACAAGATCAGAAATCAAATAGGACAATATTTATTTCAAGAAACAGAAAGAAGACCAATGGTGCTCCCCGTTGTGATAGAAGTGTAATTCAGTTAAAAAGTTTAAAAGTTCAGAGTTATAAAGTATTTTAAGTTATTTTGGTATATTATTAAAAAATGATAAGATTATAGAAGATTAACTTTAAATTTTATGAATAATAAAAAAATATTATTTTCAGGAATTCAGCCAACAGGAGAGCTTCATATTGGTAATTATTTAGGAGCTATAAAAAATTGGGCAGAACTTCAAAATAAAGGTGAATATAATTGTATTTATTCAATTGTAGATCTTCATGCAATTACAATTGATTATGACCCAAAAGTTTATCAAGATAGAATTATTGATTTAGCAGCAACGCTTCTCGCATGTGGAATTGATCCAAAAAAATCTATTTTATTTGTTCAATCAAACGTGAAAGAACATGCTGAATTGTGTTGGTTTTTAAATACTATTATTCCCGTTTCAGAGCTTCAAAGAATGACACAGTTCAAAGATAAGACAGAAAAAAATCAGAAGAACATAAATATGGGACTTTTAGATTATCCGGTTTTAATGACTTCCGATATTTTACTTTACGGCGCTGAAATTGTTCCTGTTGGAGATGACCAATTACAGCATTTAGAGCTTACAAATATTATACTGCGAAAATTCAACAATAAATTTGGAGAATATTTCAAAAAAGTAAACCCATATATTACAAAAAGTGCAAGAGTTATGTCTTTAAATGATCCAGAAAAGAAGATGAGTAAATCTGTAGAGGGAAGTTTTATTGGTTTGGATGATGAGCCGAATGAAATTCGTAAGTAAATTTCTAGAGCAGTAACAGATTCAAATCCAGGAGAAGAAATATCCAAAGGATTAAAAAATTTATTTTTATTATTGGAGGCCTTTGGAGAAAAAGAAATATATAATAAATTTGATAAACAATACAAAGAAAAGATAATCAAATATTCGGAACTTAAATCAGAATTAGCAGAGGTGATTATTAAAAATTTAGAACCGATTCAAAAAAAGAAAAAAGAATTAATGAAAAATCCAAAAAAAATAAAGAAGATTTTGGAAAGTGGTGCAAAACAAGCTCAAAAAATTGCAAGTAAAAACATGATAGAAATTAAGAAAAGAATTGGGTTATGCTAATGTGTATGCCAATATACTAATGGTGCTAATTATACTAATTAATATAGTTATTTAACAATTAAAGAAAAGCAATGAAAAGCGATAAATTAATTTATCCAGAATTGTCTTATACAATTACTGGGATATGTTTTGATGTGCACAATAAATTAGGATCTTATTCAAGGGAAAAACAATACGCAGATTTATTAGAAAGTGAGTTGAAAAATAAAAATATAAAATATATAAGAGAGTATAAAATCGGTAATTCTGGAAATATAGCAGATTTTTTAATAGAAAATAAGATTATTATAGAATTAAAATCAAAGCCAGGAATTTTAAGAGAGGACTATTGTCAAATACAAAGATATTTGCAATCATCGAATATGAAATTGGGCTTATTAGTTAATTTTAGTGCTAGATATTTAAAGCCAAAAAGAATAGTCAGAATTGACACAGAGAAAAAGAATATTTTTTTTAATTAATATATTAGTATTAAAATTTATATTAGTATTAAAATTTGTATAATTAGTAATATTTGTATATAAGTATATGTTAAATTCGTATAATCAAATAGCAAGCAACAAAAAAAGAACAATTATTTTGATGACGTTGTTTATTGTTTTTATAATATCCCTGGGATATTTATTTTCTTACTTGTTTGATTGGGGATATACAGGAGTTATAATGGCCGTAATAATTTCTATTGTGTTGAGTATGATAAGTTATTATTCTGGAGATAAAGTAGCTCTTTTTGCCTCTGGTGCAAAAGAAGTTGAAAAAAATGACAATCCATATCTATATAGAATTGTTGAAAATTTGAGTATTACATCTGGAAATCCGATGCCAAAAGTTTATATTATAGAAGATTTGGCAATAAATGCTTTTGCATGTGGAAGAGATCCAAAAAATTCAAGTATTGCAGTAACGCGTGGCGCAATAGAAAAATTAGAAAATGAAGAACTCGAAGGGGTTGTGGCACATGAAATGAGTCATATAAAAAATTATGATATTCGTCTTATGACAATTGTAATAATTTGTGTGGGCATTATTACTCTTATGGCCGATTTTTTTATAAGAGGAAGCTTTTTTGGAAAAAGAGACAATAAGAGTTCGGGATCAATTCTTCTTATAGTGGGAATTGTTCTTGCTATACTTTCTCCAATTTTTGCAAATCTTATACAACTTGCAGTTTCTCGCAAACGCGAATATCTAGCAGATGCATCCGGTGTTTTGCTTACCCGCTATCCAGACGGACTTGCAAATGCATTAGAGAAAATAAAGAGAGATGAAATAGGAATGAAAAAAGTAAATACAGCAACAGCACATTTGTTTATCTCGTCTCCGTTTGGAATAAATAAAAAATCTTTTGCAAATTTGTTTTCAACACATCCGCCAATAGAGGATAGAATTAACAAGCTTAGACAAATGAATATTTAATTTTTCCGATTTAGCTTAATTATAATTGAAAATATTTTAAATAAAATAGCTTCTATGGTCATAGGAGCTATTATTTTTTACCATTAAATTTTCTTAAAAGAATAATTTTTGTCAATATGTGTACTTTTATATAATTTTATGGTCAAATATCATAATTAGCTATTGATTTTTTGTTTTAAATATGATATAATAATTATAGAACACTATTAAATAGGCCTTTTTATGGGCATTTATGGACTGTAGACATTAATTAATAATTAATAAAATAAAAACAAAATGAAAAACAAAAACAAAGTAAAGATGTTTTTAATGGGTTTTGTAGCCCTAGTAATTTTAATTTCTTTGTCTGGATGTGGAAAAAAAGTAGAAAATACTCCCGCACCACAAATAAATACGCCTACAGACATTGAGGAAGAAATAATGGGTCTTCCAAATACAGAAGTTGTCCCAACGACAACAACAAACCCAGATCAAGAAACAGTGAACCCAACAACCAAAACAATAAAGAGTAGTGATATAAAAGCTGCTTTAAGTGGTTTGGACGATATCACTGTTGATGACAGTGATGATTCAGCTGACTTAGATTCATTAGAAGAAGCTGATGATTCAAGTGATATAGATAGTATAGAAGAGTAATATTAATTAATAAAATAAAAACAAAAATATGAAAAAACTATTATTAGGAATATTTATGGGGGCTATGGTTTTTTGTTTAGTGCCTATTTTATATGCACAGGCAGAAGTTGATGAAGGCGCACCACTTGTAGAAGTAACGCCCGTACCAAACCCAACAGATAAAAATACTCCAGATTATACATTTAATAGCCCTAAACCAGGAACAATATACTATGAGGGCGATTGTTCTTCTATATCTACTGAAGTTATAGAAGGAAACAATACAATTACTTTTAATGAGCTTGATGATGACACATATGACAATTGTAAAATAAGGGTACAATATGGCCCCACAGTTACATCTCCTTGGTTACTTATAACACCCTTTACTGTTGATGCCATACCAGAAGTTAACATTCTTGATACGCAGTGGGCAAGAACACAAAGAAAATATGCCACCTCTTCTGAACGTCTTATAATATCTGCAGACAAGCTTATAGGAAAAATAAATGCAGCAAGCACTACACTGGCTCAAGTTAATAGTCTAAACTTATTTATAGGAGAGATAAATACTCAAAAGACCATAATAAATACATTTAAAACAAATTTGCTTGCAGAGGCTGTTCCATCAACAGTAGAGCTTTATAATCAAAGAAAAAATGAACTAAAAACATCAATAAGTTCTTTTAAGAGCGGATTGAAAAATAGCAATACCAAATTTTCTTGGCTAAAGACAACAAATAATCTTTTCAAATATGCCGATAGATCAAAAATAAAAGTTCAAGACGCATCTACAAAGGGTTTAATATCAGCAAATATAGGAGAAAGTTTGCTTGCAGCATATGATTCAGAAAAGACAGCTATAAATACATATATTGGAACAATATCTGCAATGAGTATTTCTACGACTACAAAAGCAGCCTTTAAAAATCAGGTAAGAGTATTTAAGGGTAATTTTAAGAACATAAACAAAAGATTTAGTTTGGAAAGATCAACAATAACCAAATTAGATCTTAAATTGAATGCACCCGTAGAAGGAACTGATCCAAGAAAATGGGGTATACATTCAATGTTTAACGTTTTATCAGAGCAGGGTTATTGTATAAATGCAGACGTTGTAAAACCCCTTATTGATGAACTTCAAAATAGATTAGATACAAGGCAAGACCAATTAAATGAGATAAGAAATCTAGCTACAGCATATACGTTTACAGATATAAGAACAAAAGTAAATGTAATGAAGACTGAACTTAGAACAGATTATGCTAAACTTATAGAATTAAGCGATGCTTGTATTCTTCCTACACAAGATTAAAATAAATATAATTTTTAAAAACAAGACTCTGGATTTTATATCCAGGGTCTTTGTTGATGGCGTATTTAGCAATATTTACAATTTTTGTTTAATGTTTTAGAATAAGTTATAAAGTTGAAAGTTGTATAGAGAGGGGTTGTTAAATAATTTTTTTTAAGCCAATTAACCTTACTAATCCCACTAATTTCACTAATCTCATGGAAAATATAAGCGATATATTTGGAAAATTTTCAAAACGTCTTAAGTCAATTCTTATAAAGGCACAGGATTTGGCGATTACATTGAATAAATCTGAAATTGATTT
>CAZWKI010000001.1:49376-54513 GCA_964634645.1 uncultured Gammaproteobacteria bacterium
ATTTTTGGGACTTGCTTTATGTTTTGTCTACTGATAAAGGTTCAATTGCTTATAATTTTTTGCATGACCTGAATATTACAGAAGAGGAGCTCAAAACCCAAATAACAAAAAATTCAAATTTGAAAGATGATAAAAAAAGAGAAATTCCAGTTTTTTCAGAAAGCTCTCAAAAAATTATTGAGCGCGCTGTAAAAATTGCTTATCAAAATGAGCATCCATATATTGGAACAGAGCATTTACTCTATGCAATATTTGATAGCAATATAAAAGAGTTCGATAAATTTTTAGAAGAAAGAAATATAAAAAAAGAAGAACTTTTGAAAAATATTGATAGCGTACTTATTCACACCGACAAGCTTACTGATATTATTGATTCAAATTTGTCGGGTATTTCATCGCTTGAAAAAATGATACTGGGAAATCAGTTTGGAGATCAAGTGACACAAGCACAATTTACAATAGAACTCACCAGTGAAGAAGTGCAAAAAAAAATAGATCCAGTTGTGGGAAGGAAAAAAGAAATAGATAGACTTATTCAAATTCTTTGCAGACGTACAAAAAACAATCCAATATTACTCGGTGAGCCAGGAGTTGGAAAGACCGCTATTGTAGAAGGACTTGCGAAGAAAATTCTGGAACGTGATGTGCCGGATATATTACTTGATAAAAAAATTATTGCACTGGATCTAGGAGCTGTAATATCTGGAACTATTTATAGAGGAGAATTTGAAAAAAGATTGAAACAAATTATTGATGACGCAAAACACGACGATAATATAATTTTATTTATTGATGAGATTCATACCCTTGTTGGAACAGGCGCTACGAGTGGTCAGCTTGACGCTGCCAATTTGCTCAAGCCAGAACTTGCAAAAGGTGATTTGAAGGTAATAGGCGCTACAACAATAAATGAATACAAAAAATATGTAGAATCAGATCCTGCATTTGAAAGAAGGTTTCAAACAATTATAATTGATGAGCCGAATTTAAGCGAAACGAAAAATATTTTATATGGTTTGAAGTCTGCTTATGAAAAATATCATAGAGTAGAGATAACAGACGATGCCATTGATACCGCAATTGAACTAAGCCAAAGGTATTTGCCAGAAAAGTTTTTGCCAGACAAGGCGATAGATCTGATAGACGAAGCAGCATCAAAGTTCAAAGTAAAAAAATCAAAAAATAACAATTTCAAAAAAGTTCTTGGACTAAAAAATGAGCTCAATCTTACAATAAAAGATAAAGAAGAGGCAATAAATAACGATGATTATGAAGGAGCGATATCTTACAAAGAAAGAGAGGACAAAATAATTCAAGAGCTAAATAATATAGAAAAGAAAAGCAAAAAGAATACAAAATTATTTGGAAAAATTACTGAGATTGAAATTGCAGAAATTATTTCAAAGACGACAAACATTCCAATTGAAGATCTTATGAAATCAGAAAAGAAAAAATTAATCAATCTAGAAAAATCTATTTCAAAATATATAATAGGTCAAGATGAAATTATAAAAGAAATTGCAGAATACATTAGACGTGCGAAAGCTGGACTTGCAAACCCAAACAAACCCCTCGCTTCCTTTGTATTTCTTGGGCCAAGTGGTGTGGGCAAAACAGAGACAGCAAAAGTTTTGGCAAAGTATGTTTACAATGATGAAAAAGCTCTTATTAGAATTGATATGTCTGAGTTTTCAGAAAAGTTCAATTCTTCAAAGCTTATTGGTTCACCGGCTGGATATGTTGGTTACAAAGACCAAAATAAATTTACAGATTTGGTAAGAGTAAAACCATACTCAATAGTGCTTCTTGATGAGATAGAAAAAGCTCATCCAGATGTTTTCAATTTGTTTTTGCCAATTTTGGAAGATGGATATATAAGTGATGCAACGGGACGAAAGATAAATTTCAAAAACACAATTATTATAATGACTTCAAATATTGGAAATGAACAGTTTAACAAACAAGCATCTTTTGGTTTCAATATTGAAAGTGAAAACAAAAAAGAATTTTTAGAACAAGAGTATAAAAATTTGGAAAAAAAGATTACAGATTCTTTATCAGATTATTTCAGGCCAGAATTTATAAATAGAATTGATAAAATATTAGTTTTCAAACCACTTGATATAATTAGTGTTTCTCAGATTGCAAAATTAGAAATGAGTGAAGTTTTAGAGAGATTAAGTTCAAAAAAAATAAATTTGAATATTGATGAAAATGTTTATAAATATTTGGCAGAAAAATCTTTTAATCCACAAATGGGAGCAAGACCACTGAAACGTTTTATACAAGACAAAATTGAGAATCTAATAGCAAATGAGATTTTGGCAGACAATATTAAATCAGGAAGCAGCGTCAGAATTTTATTGGAAAACGAGAAAATAAAGCTTGAAAAAGTTTAGTTATTCTGTTAAGCTAGGTTTAAATGAGTCGCAGAGTTTTGCGATCTGTTTTTATTTGTTATTTTTAAATAGTAAGGGGTAAGTAGCAAGGGGTAAGTAGTAAGGTGTAGGGTGTAAGAGTATGGAAAATGAAAATAAAATTCTGACATTTACAGATTTGAAGGTTTGGCAAGTAAGTCGAAAGCTTGTTTTTTGTGTTTATTCTTTTACAAAAAATTTTCCCAAAGAAGAAAGATTTTCACTAGCCAGTCAAATGAGAAGATCTTCTATTTCTATTATATCCAATATTGCAGAGGGTTTTAGTAGAATACACTATAAAGAAAAAATTTATTTTTATTCAATAGCCCTTGGTTCACTGACAGAGCTACAAAGTCAAATAATTATAGCTAGAGATTTAGATTATTTAGACAAGGACTTATATCAAAATGTTATAGAGAAGACAGTGAGTGTACATAAAATGTTAAATGGCCTTATTAAAAGTATAAAAAAATTATTATAAAAAACATTGTTCCTTATCCCTTACCCCTTATTTCCTTATCCCTCAATCAACAATATGCTAAAAAAACTAACAAAACTCATCCTAGACACACTCTTCCCAATTGAATGCGTTTCATGTGGCAAAACAGGTTTTTTTATATGTGATAATTGTTTTAGTAAAATTGAAATTAATAAAGTAGAAACATTTCAAAATGAATGTATATCGGCTGTTCATGTTGCATCTTCATATCATCAGAAAGTGTTACAAAATTTAATTCACTTTTTCAAATATCAATTTATAGAAAGCATTGGAAATGATTTGTCAAAAATTATTATAAAATATTATCTGCAGATTGAAATTAAACTAGAAAATCCAATTATTATTCCCGTGCCACTTCATAAGAATAGATTAATGGAAAGATGTTTTAATCAGTCAGAGGTGTTAGCAAAAAATTTTTGTAATTATTTTAAATATGAAATACAAAAAGATATAGTTGCAAGAAAATTGAATACAAAACATCAAGCAGATTTAAAAAAAGAGGATAGAATAAAAAATATACACAATGCCTTTTATATTCAAAATCAGGAAGTTATAAAAAATAGAAATATTTTAATAATTGATGATGTTTATACAACCGGCTCAACAGTTTTGGAAATTGCGAAATTATTGAGATCATATGGAGCAAATGAAATATGTTGTCTTGTAATTGCAAAAAATTAAAGCCCTGTTTTGAGGCAGGGCTATTCATTTATATGTTTTTTATAATTTGTTCTAGGTAATCTTTATTTTCTTGGAAATACGCTTGTTGAATTCTTGACCAGGTTTCACAATGCATAAGTGGGCAAGTGCAAGCAGATTTTTTCCATGGATTTGTTTTGTGGTTTGCTATTTTCCAATTTGCAATATTTTCATCCCAGATCAAAACAATATCTTCTGGTAATAGTTGCCAGCGCAATATTCTTTGTTCAAGAATGAAACTATTTGCATTTGATCCAATAGAGCAGGTAAGCTCACTTATTACCCTAGGTTCAAATTCGTTGCATAATACAAAAGATTTCCAGATACCTTCTTTTAAATTTTGCTCAGGATAGGTAAGAGAATTGTTTATTGGCTTGATTGGTATTTTTTCTTCATTGTGTTCCTCGAGCCCTTTGTTTGCTTTTTCAATAAGATTATAAACCTCTTTGAATTGTAAGCATTTACAATTAGTAAAATTCATTTTTCCATCAAAAGGATTTTCATGATAAATCTTGTCTTCAACACTTCTTATTGCAAATATTAGTTGCATTTTTAGTAAGACAAGAGCGTCGGGGTTCATTTTCTTGGGGCTCATTTTTCCTCCTTATATTTTTTGATTTTATTTATCTTAACACGAATTTTGATATTGTCAATAAGGACTTTGTAAAAATTTTTATTTGTGTTAATATAATATTACGAATAAATATTTGTGAATAAAAAAATCACATTATTTCATATGTGGTTTTTAAGGAAAAAAATATGATTAAGGTAAAAATTGACAGTTCGAAATGTATTGGATGTGGTACTTGCGTATCTCTATGCCCTGAAAGATTTGAAATGAATGGAAACAAGGCAAAGGTAAAAGAAGATGATATTGAATGTAATTGTGACCTGGAAGATATTATAGAAAACTGTCCCGTTGAAGCAATTTCAAAAGACGAATAGACAAACAATAAAAAATAGTCCCGAATTATATCGGGGCTATTTTATTTATAAAAAGTTAGTAAAAATATTAATATTGGGATTGCTTGAAAGCAATAAAATAAAATAGATTTTTGTTCTATATTAAATACTTGATGCGCAAAATGATTTATGTCCGATGCCCATTTGAAAAATTTTACATTGAAGACCCTATAAAATCCCCAAAGAAAATCAGGGGCCACAGCTCCAAGAACCGCGGGAATTATTTTTATTAAACTTGTATTATAATTTTTGTAAAATAATAGAAATAATGTTGCGGTAAAAAAAAGATCAAGGAAAGCCATTGCAGCAAGATTTTTTTTGTCATTTGAAAAACCTTTTGTTATTGTGTTTTCTTTTCCATGTGGGATGGCATCAAACACATAGTGCAAAAAAAAGTTAAGAAAAAATAATGATGCCGGATCATTTATAAATTTTGTGCTTGATAATGCTATTAGTGAATGAGCTGTTAAAAACATTTTTTTAAAATTATGTAATAATTATAACAAAAATAAAAATAAAAAACACTTTTGAAAGTGTTTTGGTAGCAGGGGCGAGGATC
>CAZWKI010000002.1:0-255 GCA_964634645.1 uncultured Gammaproteobacteria bacterium
TGCTGCATGGTTGTCGTCAGCTCGTGTCGTGAGATGTACCGTTAAGTCGGGAAACGAGCGCAACCCTGATCCTATGTTTTACATGTCATGGGAGACTGCCCGTTTTAAATGGGAGGAAGGTGGGATGACGTCAAATCAGCATGGCTCTTACACCTTGGGCTACACACGTGCTACAATGGCTAGTACAATGGGCCGCTAAGTCGCGAGACGGAGCTAATCCCACCAAAACTAGTCCCAGTTCGGATTGGAGTCTGC
>CAZWKI010000002.1:265-47986 GCA_964634645.1 uncultured Gammaproteobacteria bacterium
TGTGGATGGATCACCTCCTTTCTAAGGAGTAAAAAATTGATTCTCACGAATCAATTCATCGATCATCTGATTACATATCGGGTGAAGTTTCTACCACTATCTAGTTGTTAAACAAAAACAGTCTTTGTGACTCCATTGATTTTACAATAATTATGATGTATTATATTTATTGTTTAATGGGGTCGTTTTTTTTAAATATTAGTTTCTAAATTTGTCTTTCAAAATTACCTGCTTGCCGGTAGGCAGGAAAATTGAAAATTGAAAATAATAAATAGAAAATAGCTTAGGGCGTGTAGCTCAGTTGGTTAGAGCGCAACACTGACCCGCCTCCCGAAGTACAAACACAAATCAATTAAATTGAAAACTTTATTATCTATTGTTGGAGGGCGCATAGCTCAGTTGGTTAGAGCGCAACACTGATAATGTTGAGGTCCCAAGTTCAACTCTTGGTGCGCCCACCAACAGTTGATAATACTGTTGTCCTTCGTACGGAGGGCAGGTAATGTTGAGGTCCCAAGTTCGATCCTTGGCACGCCCACCAATAGACACTTTAGAATAATGAATTTATAATGATGAATAAATTCAAGAATTTATTAATTAACTAATTTATTCAAAATTCAACATTAATAATTCAAAATTAAACTTCCGCCGAAGTAGCTCAGCGGTAGAGCGAAGGACTGAAAATCCTTGCGTCGGCAGTTCGACTCTGCCCTTCGGCACCAAAAACAATAATGAATTTTGAATTATGAATAATGAATTAAATTTTTAAATTCGATAATTAAATAATTTATTCAAAATTCTAAATTTATAATTCAAAATTAGACTTCGGGGTGTGGCGCAGTTGGCTAGCGCGCGTGCTTTGGGAGCATGAGGCCGTGGGTTCGAGTCCCACCACCCCGACCAGTATAAACAGATAAGCTCTGTTTTTTATTTTTATATAATTTATATAATTAAGCTTACTTTAAATGGTGGGACGATAAGTTTATCCCGCCGAAGCTTTAGTGAAGGCGGGAAGTCCCACCACCCCGACCATTCGACTCATCCCACTTTGTAGGATTCGCTCATGGTCTTCGACCAAAATTGAAATACAGATTAAATCTGTTTTTTTATTTACCAAAAAATTATAAAGTGATAATATTATATTAATTATATTAATATGAATAAAATGCGCCTAAATAATAATGAGTTTCATTTTGGAGATCAACACAAATTTGAAATTCAATCGACCATAAATCAAAAACCCTTTGAAGATCCAGTCGTGAGATCTTTCTTTACTAGGTGGTGCGAAATTAACGACTCTATTGATCCACAAGTTGTAACTAGAAAAGAATTTAACAATCGGGGGATGCAAGGAATTTTGGAAAAAAAACCAGGCGGCAAGCAAACATTGTTTATCCCAGAGGACCTACAACTTTGGGAAATGATTGGTGTCATGGAGATTATTGATAAAGACACTTTTGCCGCAAAACAGGAAAGAACGACTGAAATAAAAGAAAAAGTGCTTGCACTTGGGAAAATTTTTGAAAATGCCGGAGTATATATTGCCGAACGACTTGATGGAATTGAGGATGGCAAAGAAATAGCCGAAGCGTTAGCATTAGAATTTTACCAGTATGGACAATCTATTACTCACGGTAAAGCCCAAAAAACACCACAAATTGATAAAATCTCTTCAAAAAGTCTCACGCCTCAAGAGACCGAAGCGATAGATCAATTTTTGGCCGGAGACAATTTGTATAAATCTCGAAAGCAAAGAATTAAAAAATTAACTACCGAAGATATAGCTCAATTTTTTGGCGGAGACAATTTATATAGATCACAAAAACAAAGAAATGAAAAATTAAACTCTGAAGATCAAGTAAAAAATGATGAGTTGTATGAAAAAGAACGTCAAAAAACCCTAGTCCAATTTTTCGCGGTAGCCGAAAAAGCATTTGCGATTGAAAGTAAAAATCTTGATGGAGCACTAAGAGAAAGTCCCACGAAACTAAAACCTTGGCAAAGTGACACCCCTATTCACAGCGCTTTTTTGAAAAGAATTAATAGGGCACTGACAAAACAAATTGAAACTCCAAAACGAGAATTTCAGACCTCTATATTTAGGCGTGGCATGGAACTGCTACAGCGCAATATGCCTTTTGACAAACTCCCTAATTGGGTTAAATATAGTTATCTTCACTGGCGGAATGGTGAAACCACACTCAGAGAGGCTCTTAAGATTGACGAAATGGCAGCAGAGTTAGATCAAATACGTAAAACGGGAAATACTACACAAATAGCAAAAAAAGAACAAAAAATTGCCGACAAAATTCAAGAAGCCGTTTCAAATTTTTCTTATCAAAATCAATCAAATAATCCGTCAGAGATGGTTGCCAGCCAATGTATCAACTGTGTTGGCGCTTCAATGCTTGGAGGTGCACTAATGAAAGAAGCCGGTCTGAACTATTTAGTTGGACAAATACCTGGTCACTCTATACTTTTACTTGTGATGAGTGATGAGCGGGTTGAGTGGCGCGATATGCTCCATACTTCATTCAATGAACACATAACTGATGAAATGATAAGTGGTCAAAGAAAAGATGGCAAGCCATTGACCGTCAATGATATTGTCGAATTTAGTCAGAAGCCGGGCTCTGAATCGCTAATATTTGATAATAACCCAAAAAAGTTGCGCTATCAATTATATTGTTTTAATAAGGGGCACCAACGTATAAATATCTTTGAACCGGAATACGGACAACAAATTCAGGTATTGAATAATACAGGCTACACCCTTAATTCGCTCGGCCGCTATGAAGAAGCAATTGAAGCGTACCGACAAGCAATTGAAATTGATCCAAAATATGCAGATCCCTACTTTAATTTAGGTATCAATCTTCATCATCTCTATCGCTATGAAGAAGCAATTGAAGCGTACCGACAAGCAATTGAAATTGATCCAAAGTTTGCTTATGCCTACTTTAATTTAGGTATCGTTCTTAATTATTCGCTCGGCCGCCGTGAAGAAGCAATTGAAGCGTACCAAAAATTTATTGAATTAGCAGATAATAAAAACGACTATCCTTTAATAGTCAAAGCCAAACAGATGATTGCGGATTTAAAAAAATAAAACGGCAACCAGTTTTGCTAGCACGTAATTATACGACGACAAAAACGAGAGCAAGACGTAGATTCCTTTTTCCTCCACCCACATCCTTCTCGTCCCGCTAAGCGGGATCGCCCCGACAATTCTTCGTTCCGTGAAGCGGAACTTCGAATGGCGCGCCACTCCTTTGAAACTTTAAGTGAAAAAGGAAGCTATTCGACTTTTCGAAGAAGAAGAAAGAATGGTCCACCGAAGATTTCTTGTTTATCGTAACTTTAGTGGAGATAGAAGCGAAGGTGGACACGCAACAAACAGATAAACTCTGTTTTTTTGTTTACCAAAAAATTATAAAATGATAAAATCTATAAATAACATATATAAGCAGGGTGTAGCATAGCTGGTCCAGTGCGCAGGGCTGGGGGTCCTGAGATCGAGAGTTCAAATCTCTCCACCCTGACCATTTTCAAATAAATCGTTTTTATTGTGTCTAAAATATATAAATATTAATAACATTATAAAATATTTTATATAATTAAAGTCCTATTATATGGAAAAAAATATTAATAAAAGCATCCCTCCAAATGATGTGCAAAAAATCGATTATTACACAACAAAAAAGAAAAAAACATTGATCTTTTTTTAGGTATGTTAATAACAATCACTTGTTATGTTCTTTGGTTTTTTATAATCCCGAAATTTCTACTTTTAGGACCATATATTTTTATTGACTGCATAGCATTATTAATAATATTTTTTTTAAAAAGTAAAAGAGAATATATTAAAAAGGGTGTGATAATATTATTTACCTTAACTGCGGGGTCGGTTGTTATTTTTATGATAATTATGTTTATTTATATGTTAATAACCAAAACGTCTATTGTTGGCTAATAAAATCTTGAAATTTCCTAGCAAATTTAAATAGACAAAAACCCTCATTTCACAAAACCCTCTATTTATCATATAATTTAAAAGTGCTATAATAAAAGTGCCTATAAACAAAGGGCAAACTAATCATTAATTAAAATAAAATGGCAAAGATGACAAAATCTCAGCTAATGACAATGTTGGCTGAAAAAACAGGTTTATCTAAAAAAGATGTAGTAAACTTCATGGATGTGCTTGTTGACGTAGCATACAAAGAAGTAAAAAATGGTGGCGAATTCGTTTTACCAGGATTTGGTAAAATGGTAAAAGCAAGAAGAAAAGAAAGAATGGGAGTAAACCCAGCAACAGGAGAAAAAATTAAGATTGCAGCAAAAACTGTTGTAAAATTCAGATTGGCAAAAGCAGCAAAAGAGGCTGTATTATAAATCAAAACTCTCGACACAAAAACATCCCGTTTTGCGGGATGTTTTTTTATTGCTAGATAATTGTTGTTCTGCTAAAATTATATAGAAATATAAATTATTGGCATTTTCTTATACATTGAATACTCTCAAAATCTGCCATTGACACTATATTGATTTGCCCCTATAATTTCTTTATAAAATTTAAAGAAAATAAGACTATGAATAAAAAAACACTTAAACAAATTAAAGAAAATTTATTAAAGGAAAAAGAAGATTTAATAAAAGAATTAAATAGTTTCGCAAAAAAGAACACAAATGTTGAGAATGAATATGATGCTAAATTTCCAGATTATGGAGATGACGAAGATGACAATGCATCTGAGGTAGCTGATTTTGAAAGCGATCTTTATTTAGAAAAGACTCTTGAAAAATCTCTTGAAAAGGTTGATGAGGCTCTAAAAATAATTGACAAAGGAACATATGGAAAATGCATTGTATGTGGAAAATCAATTCCAGAAGAAAGACTAGTAGCATTCCCTACTGCAAACAAATGCATGGACTGCAAAAAGAAAACTTTATAAAAAAATGAAACAAAAAATTATCTCTATATCACTATTTTCTTTTTGTCTATTTATAATAGATAGAGCATCAAAATATTTAGCTTTAAATAAACTTCCATCTTATGGGGTTTATTTTTTTGAAAAAATAATTTATCTTAAATTAGAAAAAAACCTCGGCATTGCTTTTGGAATAGCTTTACCAAAAATATTTATAATTACTTTGACAATTATAATAATATTTTTATTGTTTTATTTTTTTATTAAGTATTATAAGAAACAAAATAATCTTATTTGTTTATTGATTTTAATAGTTATAATCGGGGCAATAAGCAATCTCTTAGATAGGTTGTTTCATGGATATGTAATTGATTTTATAAATATTTCAATTATTCCTGTCTTTAATT
This sequence comes from uncultured Gammaproteobacteria bacterium, assembly GCA_964634645.1. Taxonomy (GTDB): domain Bacteria; phylum Patescibacteriota; class Patescibacteriia; order UBA1558; family S5-K13; genus CAZWKI01. The sequence goes on from CAZWKI010000002.1 coordinate 5,604, forward strand.
TGGCTGATTTTTATATATTTGTTTCTATGGTGATCTATATAATCTTGGAATTTAAACACAAAAAAACACCCCTCGAAGAATCAAAAGGTGTTTCTTAAAATCATTTCTTCTTTGTAAATAGTAGGCTCAGTATAGAAACGATTACAACAACAGACAACAGGCCTATTCCTATAATTTTGTTTTTGTTTTTCTTATAAATTTCTTCAAAAATTCCGTTTCTGCTTTGTTTTTCGTTTTGTAAATCTTCTACCGATACTTCTTCTGTGACTATATTCTCAGCTTCTTTTGTTATTTCGCTATTCTTATTCACTTCTTCGCTTTTGCTTTTATCCACGACAAGCATATTTTCCTCAATTTTATTAACACTTACACTAACATCATCTATTCCACTTTCTGAAACAACAACGCTTTTGTCATTGTCTTGCATACTAATTTTAATACCGCTGACTTTCTCTTCTTTTATAGAACTTATGTCACTATTTTCTTCCGTTAAATTGCTTTCTGTGCTTGTTGTGGTGGCTTCTTTTTTTGTAGAGATTTCTTGGTTTATAGACTCACTTGACCTAATTATGTTTTGCTCTTTTGTTTTTATTATAAATGTATTTTCTACAGAGACAAAGCTTCTTCCCCATTTATTCATGGTCCAAGATATGACAGACCATTTATGAGAACCAATTTCAATGTTTTTATTAACTTTAAAATAAAAATTTGCTGTTCCGCTTGCATCTTCATTTACCACTGCTTCCCCCTCATAAACTCCATCCACATAAATACTAATTCTAGTTTTATTTGGAGTAAGTCCAGTAAGATAAATATCTTCGCTTGAAAAATATTCATCATTTTCTGGTTTTCTTAGAGTTGGAATTGTAACCATACAGTGTTTGACGCTACATTCCTTTTTGTACTCTAAATTGTAATCAATTTCCTCCTCTTGTCCATACGCATTATAGGCAGAACAAAATAAAAACAAAATCCCCAAAAAAAGCCCGAACAAAATTTTTCTTTGTTTCATAAGCTTTTTTATCCAGCTTAGCTGGATGCATTTAATTTTCAAATTACTATGTTTTGTAGATATACTTTATTACATTGAAAATAAAAGTCAATATAGCCAAATAGTTATTTTTGTGGCATATAAAAATACTAATATTCTAGTATTTTTATGCTTGCTTTTTTGCTTTTTAAATCAAGAAACACAAATACAAACAAAAGTTCGAAGTCGTTATCAACATCTCTATCCATTAAGTAATACAAAATTGATTTTTCAAGACGTTGTAATTTATAATATGAAATTGAGTCTTCCAAATCACCGTATTGAAAATTCGTTCTTGTTTTTACTTCTATAAAATATAATATTTTATCTTTTTCTGCCAAAACATCTATTTCGCCATAGCGAAAATAAATATTTCTATTCAAAATTTTATAACAGTGCTTTTCTAAATATCTTATAGCAATATCCTCCCCAAGTTTTCCTGTCTTTTGATTATATTTTTTCATATTGCTTATTATAAAATCTTGTTTTTTCTGTCACTCTAAACTTGCCTGCCCGCCGAAGCCTTGGCGAAGGCGGGAAAATAAAAAGTCGCTCATTGCGACCCTTATCTTAAAACCCTAAAATCTAAAACCTAGACCCTAAACCCTAAACTCTAATCTATATATTTCTCATACATTTTTCTCTTTGCATCTTCTTGCCTTAACTTTGGAACTTTTACAAGATAGTGCTGAATAGCTGTAATAAGCCAAGATAACATTATTATCCACCACAAAATAAGTACAAACCTCATCTGGAAATATGGAATTCTTACTTTTCTAAAAAATATCAAAAATAAATTTATTACACCAGTTGTTATAGCAATGTCTGATATCTTTATAATAAGAGATTTCTGGTATCTATCAATTTTCTTTCTAAACCAGGATTTTTTTATTAAATACTCTTTTATTATAAGAGAGAAAACTAGTAAAAAAATAGAGGTCGAAATAATAACAACAAAAGTGCTATTTTTTAAAATGGGTGGATAAGCGTCAAATAAATATTGAAAATATATGTCCATTTATTTTTTCTTAAATATTAATCCAAAATGATATTGACCGGCTTGAAACTCTTTTAAAAGACTTAGATTCAATGCGTCAGAAAGTCCCTTGATATAATTTGGGTCAACACGCTTGCTCCCTTGTGGTCCAAGTGGTGTTCCAATTCCCATCCAATCAATTATCAAAATTTTTCCTTCTTTTTTTATAAGTCTTGTAGCTTCCTTTAGTATATTTGGAATATTTGCTGACTGATAAAGCACATTTATAAGCATTACTAAATCAATTGAATTCTCTGGAATTTTTGTTGCTCCATATATCTCTAAATCACTCCAAATTGTTTTAACATTATCAAATCCATTTGATTTGGCGTGACTCTCAACAGATGACAAAACTTCTTTTAGGACATCAACAGCATAAACAAGGCCTTTGTCTCCTACTATTCTTGCAGCCTGAAAAGAAAAATATGCCTTGGGTCCACATCCTAGTCCTGCTACGGTCTGACCATAACTCAATTCGGCAATTTTCTCCAAAATATCTTTTGGATTTAATAATTGATTTCCACCCGCTTGTTTATCGTACATAAAATTGTATAATTAGATTATTAAAAATTTTATATTATGTCAAGCTAGCTATAGAGCCACATAGCTACGTAGATCATATATTTTTAATAATGAAAAACCAATACACCAACTTGCTAACTTGCTAATATCATTATATTATTTACTTATAAAAGAATCAATCTAATTTATGAATTTTTATGAATTTTAATTTAGGAATTTTGATTATTACAATTGCTTTTTTGGGATATTTTAGCAATTTTTTAAATGGAAAATACTTAAATTTTTTTCCAATAAACTTATTGTACTATCTTGGATCTCTTATTCATGAAGGTTCTCATGCAATTGCCTGCATTATAACTAGGGCAAAAATAAAAAGAATATCAATATTTTCAACTCAACCACAAGTAACACACAATAAATCCAAAATTCCAATCATTGGACAAATGCTAATATCTCTTGCACCAATTGCGGGGGGTGTAATTTTTCTTTATTTTATAAATCATTTATTATTAAAAGATTATGTTCGTATAGAAAACGTGTCTTCTTTTATTGATGTTATAAAATCTCCTTTTTTAATTATTTCTCAAATAAATATATTGGAGTGGGAAGGCATAATGCTTATTTTATTGTGTCTCAATATTGGCTCTATGATTGGTCCGTCAATACAAGATTTGAAAAATATTTGGTTGATATTAATTGTAATGTTTTTTATCAAATGGGCACTCTTAACAAAAATATTCTTAATAATTATAACTCTAATAATAACAAACATAATAATTCAACTTACGCTTATTGTTATAAAAAGTATTATGTCTCCAAGAAAAAAATACTAGTCCAAGTGAATAATTATGGCTCCTTCACCTCCTTCGTTTATCTTTGCGTTTGAAAACACGTATCCATTTTTGAGTAAAAAATCCTCAACGTGTTTTTTCAAAATTCCTATTCCATCTTTTGAATGAATTCCTCGCCCAGTAATGATTTTTAATTTTTTGTAATTTTTTGATTTAGAATAAGACAAAAAATCTACAATTTCTATTGTGGCTTCTATTTTTGTTTTTCCGTGAAGATCAAGTTCGTCATCAATTGGTTTCAAGTATTTGTTCATAGCAATATTGACAAATATTTTTGAGTGTGCTATACTCCCTAGTTAAGTAAAAAACAAGGAAATCTCTACATTTCTGCATCCACGACAAGCATGGGAATTCCTCTTAAGATATTTTCCGGCGATTACCTAGTAATTCGCTTGAAAAGTTCTTAAAGTAATTTTCTTGGATGCAGTAATATGGAGATTTTTATTGACTTATTATATAATTATGATATTATGTAATTAGGCTAGTATATTGTTATTATACTAGTTTTTTTAAAAATTAATAGTTATTATTAAATTAATTGGATAGCTAATAAACTAAATAGCTAACCCACTAACAATATGTTTGGAAACATAGAAGAAATAAAACAAGCAATACAAAATATTTGTGAAGAAAAAAACATCTCAATAGAATCCGTTATTGAAGGTATTGAAGCTGCTCTTGCGGCTGCTTTTAGAAAAGATTTTGGAGACAAAAATCAAAACTTAAAGGCAAAATTTAATATCGAAACTGGTGATGTTGAAATATATGACATTAAAACAGTTGTAGAAGATAGGGATGTAGAAAAAGAAAATGAAGAATACATGAAAATAAAGGAATCTCTAAAAGAGGGCGAGGAAATGCCAGAAAACATAAAAAGGTTCAATCCAAAAACCGAAATTATGTTAAGCGATGCAAAAGAGCATAATAAAAAATTAAAGCTTGGGGATGAATTAATAATAAAATTAGAAATTCCTGATGATTTTGGAAGAGTAGCGGCCCAAACAGCAAAACAAGTTATAATTCAAAAAATTAGAGAAGCAGAAAGAGAAACAATAATAAGCGAATTTCAAGGAAAAGAAGGCGAGGTTGTAAACACGACTGTTCAACGTAGAGAAGGACCAAATATCATAGTTGATCTAAATAGAGCAACCGGCGTACTTCCACAAGAAGAGCAAGTAAGAACAGACAATTATTCAATTGGTTCAAGACTAAAAGTTATAATATTAAAGACAGAAGACACTCCAAGAGGGCCAAGAATTGTTGTCTCACGTGCTCACCCTGAAATAATCAATAAAATATTTACAATTGAAGTTCCAGAAATTGCAAATGGAATTGTTGAAATAAAGGCAATATCAAGAGATCCTGGTTTTAGAACAAAAATTGCAGTATCAAGTAATCAAGAAAACATTGACCCCGTTGGGTCCTGTGTCGGACAAAAAGGATCAAGGGTTCAAACAATAATTGCTGAGCTTGGTGGAGAAAAAATAGATATAATAGAATGGAATAGTGACCCGCTTACATTCATAAAAAATGCTCTTTCTCCTGCAAAAATATTAAACATTGAATTAAATAAAGACGAAAAAACAGCTATTGTAAAAGTAGAAGAAGATCAACTCTCTCTTGCAATTGGAAAAGAAGGTCAAAATGTAAAGCTTGCGGCTAAACTAACTGGATGGAAAATTGATATAGAGGGTGCTGAAAAATTTATAACACCAAACAAAGATGAAAAAAATGAATCAGAAATACAAGTCGATGAAAAAGCCGATGTCGATGAAAAAGCCGAAAAAAAATCAAACAAAAAAAAGAAGAAGGAATAGTGGCCTACATAAAAAATAAACTTTTAAAAAACATGGCATGTTTTATACCCATGTTTTTTGTTTGATTTTTACTATTTAATAACTATTTATTATGACAAATTTGAAAGCAAGAATCAAGTTGACATGAGCCCTATTAAGCCTTAAAATTATGTTAGTAATTGTCGAGCTTGACTCGACTTAGACACTAAATACTAATAACTAAACACTAATAAATAATTCTATGTTTAAAAAAGAAGATATGCATAACGTAAAAAATACCGAAACAATAATCGGCGAATCTGTTGTTGTAGAAGGAGATTTCAATGGTCACGGAAATGTTGTTATAGATGGCAAATTGATAGGTTCGTTTGTAACTGATGGTCACGTCTTAATAGGGGACAAGGCAGAAATAAATGCAAATATAGTGGCAAATAGTGCTTTTATTTCTGGTGCTGTAACTGGAAATGTTGATATAAATGAGGCGCTTGATATTGCTAGTAATGCAAAAATAAAGGGGGATATAAAAGCAAGCTCTATTGCAATTGAGGCCGGATGCGAAATAGATGGTCACGTTAATATCAACAAAAAACACCGCAAAGAAAATCCAAATCAAATTGAAATGGAAATAAACACAAAAAACAAAAAAGAAGATTTAAAATAATTTTCTACACCTTATATTTTTCAAAATCCATGACCAATTAAGCTTATGTATTTATATATATATGATTCTTGCCTAAAAGATAAAAAATACAAAAAGATTCTTAACAAAATTGAGAATTCAATTATTGATCTTGATATAAAAGGAAAAATATTTCAACTAAATCTTCTAAAAAATATATCTGAATTTATAAAAGATGAAATGAAGCGGGGCGCACACACCGTAGTAGCCGTTGGTAACGACAAAACATTTAGTCACACCCTAGAAAATATTATATCCAAAAATATAGCAATAGGATATATTCCAATTGATTCAAAGAGCAGATTTGCGAATTTTTTTGGGATTCCTTGTGAAGAATTAGCGTGCAATGTTGTAAGCGGAAGAATAATAAAACAGATAGACGTGGGTCAAATAAATCAAAAATTTTTTCTACACTCTGTTGTTTTAAACAGCACAAATAACATTGTAATAAAAATAGATAAATTTAAAATTAAAGCAGAGTCTGGCGATAAAATTACAATAAAAAATATTGACCTAGAAAACGATGACGAGGTGTGTAAATCGAACCCAACAGATGAAACTCTTGAAATGCTAATAGAAAAACCCGGCAACATATTTTCAAAAAACTCTACTCACAGTTTGTTCAAAACAAAAAACATATCTATAATATCTGAATCAGAATCTATTCCAATGATTTTTGATGAATATCAATCAATAAATACGCCAGTAAAAATTTCTGTTGCAAAGGAGAAGTTAAATATAATAGTTGGTAGTAATAGAAAATTTTAGTGTTTAGATTTTAAGATTTAGTATTTATTTAAAGAACACCTAAAAAAGGTGCTTTTGTTTTTATGTTTGAAATTCTAAAGCCTAAACTCTACTTCACATCAATTACTTCTGGTGCCTTAGTGTTTTTTTCCATATCTCTATTTACAATATATTGTTCTAATGCACCAAAAAGAGTCATAACAAACCAATAAAGAGCGAGTCCGCCTGGAAGAGTTGCGCTAATTACAACTGTTATAATTGGCATTGTATACATCATTTGTTTATTCATTGTTTCCATCATTCCTGGTTCTTTTTTCTCTTCATTAACTTTATGAATTTTCTTTTTTGACATCAAAAGTCTTGTTTGCCAAAATTGCGCTATACCAGCTAGAACACCTAAAAATATCTGTGGTTTTGAAAGATCAAGCCATGACAAACCAAACATTGTAGTATTTATTGTTCCTGGATTTGCAACAAAACTATATAATTCTTGAAAATCATTTGTCCTAAGACCGCTTCTAAGAACCTGATATACGGCTATTATAATAGGAAACTGTATCAAAAGGGGAAGACACGATGAAAATGGACTAATTTTTTCTTTTTTATATAGCGCAAGAGTTTCTTGGGCTAATTTTTCTTTTTGATCTTTGTATTGTTCTTTAATTGCTTCTATTTTTGGCTGTAGTGTTTGAAGTGCTCTTTGAGATTTTGCTGATTTTCTTGATAGTGGGTGCAAAATAAGTTTTATGATAACTGAAATTATTATTATAGCAATTCCAATATCTGGAATTAAATTATAAAAAAATATCAATAGATTAAATATTGGTTGATAAAGTAGGTTGTGAAACAAAGTACCCATATTATTTTATTTATTATTTATCTACCTACCGGTAGGCAGGTTATTTTAAAGGATCGTAACCACCACGAGACAATGGATTACATTTGATAATTCTCTTTATTGATAAGTATGAACCTTTGAAAATTCCGTATTTATCAATCGCATCATATGAATATTTTGAACAATTTGGATAATATCTACAGCAACCAGCCGGATATTTGTAAGAAAACCATCCGGAATCAGGAGAAAGCGTTTTTTGATATAATTTTATTAGGTATAGTGCAAATTTTTTCAACCCGTTAAATATTATTTTTTTATATGGAATCATAAAATCATGTTTTAGTCCGTTAAGTATAAATTATTTAACGGATTTCATTTGAATAATTTTGATCTTTTTATAATAAAAATTAATTCTTCTTGTATTTTTATGTAATCTAATTTCAAGACGCCCGATTTAGCAAAAAAAATAATGTTATAGCCCGATTTAATATTTGAAATATTTTTTCTTATTATTTCACTCATTCTTCTTTTTATCAAGTTTCTGTCTACCGCTTTCTTTGAAACCTTTTTTGATATTACAAAAGCAAATTTACTATTCTCTTCATTGTTTTTAATATAACGCAAAATAAAATTTATGCTATAAAACTTATGTCTTGATTTGAATATTGCATCAAAATCCTTCTTGAATCTTAATCTATATTGTTTTGCAAGCATAATAAAAATTAAGCGCTAAGTTTTTTTCTGCCCTTTGCTCTTCTTTTACTTATTACTCTTTTTCCGCCCTTACTAGACATTCTTTTCATAAAACCATGTCTCCTTGCTCTTTTTTTCTTTTTTGGTTGATAGGTTCTTTTTGGCATATTATTTATAAATTATTTACTTATTAATTTTGTATTCTAATTACACTTCAATATAACAATAAAATCTACTTTGGTCAACATATAAACAAACGCGTCGCTAATATGTTTTAAGGCTTTTAATGACGGAAATCAAATTTTCGAAATATCTATTTTCTTCCATTTTTGGGCTTTGCGCATTTAATATATATAAATCTTTATCAATATTTAAATAATACTCTTTAATTTTTAACGTTTCATCTAATATTTCTTGCCACCAAAAAATAAAACCATCTATTTCTTCTTTATTCAATTTTTGTAGATCATGATTTTTATTTAACCAATCATTGAATGTCTGTTTGACTAATTCTTGTTTCGAAATACTCAAATTCGTATCTTTGTTATCTTCATAATACAAATAAATTTCCTGTTTTTTGCTATCATAATTTTTTTTCATTATAGAATCGTAGCTAAACTCTATTTTCCATGGCTCGTGTTGATAGGAAACACTGTTAATTGTAGATGTGGCAAAGTTTATTCTATTTATTACTTCTTCAATTGCTTTTTTTTTGATTTCTTCTTCTTTTTGTAATTCACCTATGGTTTTGTTTTTTAGTTCGTCTATTTTGTTTCCAATTATATTTTTAATAGATACCCCTTTAAAACTATTCTCTAAGTCTTCTTTCACACTATAGATTTCTTCTCCCAATCCAAAATTTAATTTGTTTTTTTTAAAATTCAAAAAAAACCATAAAAACATTATTATTATAAAAAATAATAAAACAAAAAATACTAGTTGAAATTTATTTTTCATTTTTGCCTATTTAATATAACCAATTTAAGCTCTTCACTTGAAAAATTGTCTTTACTTGCCTTAAATTCATCTATATTTTCTGGATTAAGACTTATTTTTTTTATAAAATTATCTACACCGTCTAAATCTATCTTAATTCCTGGAATCTTATAATGCATTGGTATTACAACCCTTGGTTCTATATCGCTTATTATTTCGCTTGCATTTTCTGCATTTATTGTATATTTTCCTCCTATGGGAATAAGTAAAACATCGACATCATCAAGAAATTCAAGTTGTTCATCTGTAAGTTGTTTTTGGCCTAAATCACTTAGGTGTGCAACTTTTATATTATCTTCTTCTATAAGATACATTGTAATCATTCCTAGTTTCAAACCATTTTGATCATCGTGATAAGCTGTTTTTCCATAAATAAAAACTCCTTTTTTTTCAAATTCTCCGGGACCATCAATTACGAGCGGATCCCCACTTATAGCCCTTAAATTATTATGATCTTCGTGTTTATGTGTTATAAGCACAACCTCAGATTTCATTTTCGGCAATTTTAATCCCGTTGAATCATCATATGGATCAATAATAATGTCCATTTCTTTGCATTTTAATTTGAAACAAGATTGCCCGTACCAACTTATTTTCATATTGTTTATTTATCCCACCAAAGCTTGGCTCGGCGGGAATAATTAGTTATTAAAAAATAAATATTTAATATTTACAATATAATACACAATGAATTAGAGATTAGTCAAAAACATTTCGAAGATTAATTGGTTTTCTGATATTATTTTTTGAATTCAAAATTTCACTTATGTTTTTTATTTCACTAAAAAAATTTTGTAGCGTTGCCCCATCAGTATCACTAAGTTTATTTTCATTTTTTCTTTTGTCTATCAACAATTGTTCGTTTTCCATTAAATCGTATACATTATTTTTTATGATTATTCCGATGTACACAAAGAAATAACTAAAAATCAAAAAAATTACAATATATAAATATATTTTTATTTTTTTTAAAGAAAATAATTTTTTAAATTTTTTATTATTTTTTTTCATATTCTTTCAAATATACATCTAATAATATTGTTGTGTTTATATTTGTTTCTGTATTTAGGGTATTGGTAATGAATTCAATATTGGAAATAGAATTTGAACCAGCGGCATTGGCTGATGATTTTATAAGCTCTATTGATCTAATATTAATATAATATTTCATTGATTCTAATTCCGATATGTAGTTAATCGTATTTTTAAAATTTCCAGAAGAATTTAATTTTATAGATAATTTTTGATATTTATCAGTGCATATGTTGTCATAGTTTATATTGGATTTTTGATCAATCTTATTTCTAATTGCAAGATCTTCTAAATCTTTTATAAAATCAACTAATCCTTGGTCTTTTTTTATAAAAAATCTGTCTATCATTGAAAGTTCATTTTCTATAGAATCAAGATCTTTTTCTAACTTTTTTTCCATATTCATATTTTCAAAATACTGGTCTGTTGCAATCCTTTGATCAATTATTGAAATGCTCGTTTTTTTTATGTAATCTATTGATGGAATTATAACAAAATATATCAAAACTATAGTTACAACAATGTAAAATAATATCGAAAAGATAATTGCATTATTTGTGTTAGTTTTTTTTGTATCTTTTTTCATAAGAATTTAATATTCATTTTCGCATCAAAATTTATATTTTCTCTATCTGATAAATTTTTAATTGGAAAATTCAAATTAGAAAAATCCTGAGATTCTTCTAATAATTTTTTGAAATCCAATAAATCTTGCCTTGTTTTGGCAATTCCCTTTAGTGTTAATTCGTTGCTGTCTTTATTTAATTGCATTGAAGACAAAGAAATATTTGGATTAATACTTGAAATAATATTTTCTAAATTTTTTGTCCAATTCACTTGATCGGCTTGTATTTGTTTTACTTGTTCAACTTCAGTTAAAATATCTTTGAGTTCTCCTGAAGAAGTTTGTGTTTTTTGTATTGATAAATTATTACTTGTCGCATTTGCTTGTAATTCTAGTATGATTCTAGATAAAAAAATAATGGCCGACAAAATTATTGTAAGAAAAAATAGCAAAGAGCTTATCCTTTGTATAAATTTATATAATTTTATACGCTTCAGGCTGTTTTTTAATTCTTGTGGTAATATATTTATATTTAACATATTATTCTATAAATAAATTTCTAAGCGCAAGGCCAATTGCTGTTGTATAATTTACACTTGTATTTTTTGGTATCAAAACTACTTCTTTAGGATTATCAGCTCCCAAATCAATGCTAAGCCTATATCTTTCCAAAAATTTGTCAGGTAATTGTTTCTTTGGGTCGTGTATATGAATAAACGGATCGGCAACAACAACTGGAATTCCTATATTTTTTTCCAAAATATCATTTATATTTCTTATGTTTGCTCCACCTCCTGACAAAAATATTTTATTAATATCTCCAAATTCTTCAAAGCGACTCTCCTGAAAAGCAATAATTTCTTTTGTTCCTTCTGAAATCTTTTCTATCATTTGAGATAGGCTTTTTTTGACAATACCCTTTGCAAAACTCGCATCAAGACCCATTGTAATTTTTGCTAGTTCTGCTTGATCTCTGTCTAGATTTAATTCCTTAGATATATTTAAGGTTATTTCATCTCCTGATAAAGGAATGCTGATGTCAAATAATATTGCATTTTTTGAATAAGCGAAAACACTTGTGCGACTTGCACCAATATCTATTATTACATAATTATTTTTCTCTTTGTGCTCATGAAATGGATTCTCATCCATCAAAATTGCTCTACTTATTGCCATGGATTCTAATTCCGTAGCAATTACGGATATTTTTGCAAATCTCAAAATCTCTATGTAACCATCTATAATATCTTTTGGACAGGCTGCAACCAAAATATAAAAAACATTATTTTCTTCAAAAATAATCTGATAATCATAGTATGTGTCATCGAGCGACATTGGGAAACATTTTGAAATTTCTTCTGTTACACCATCTTCTAAATTATCTTTGGAATTTTCTACTTTAATAAGTTTTATAAATGACTGTTCTTCTGGTAGACAAATCACCGCTTCGTTTGATAATGCTTTTCCAAAAATTGGCTTGTCAATCATTTTCTTCAAAGAACTTATAAACTCCTCTGGTTTTTTTATTTCTCCGTCTTTTATAATACCTTTTTCGAGATCTATTTTTGAAAATCCCTGCATCAAAATTTTATCCCTTGATTTGCCCAATTGAACAAATTTTAGAGATAAATCAGAAATATCTAATCCTATTGGATATTTGGATTTGTTTATCATAAAAAATATACGTTAACTCTAGAATAAATTATAACACGTATTTGCTGAATTTTGAATTATTGTTCTTTCCAAGAAACAATTCTGTACTCACCTGTTGTTGGAAAATTTGGTGGTGGACCAAATATTTGAAAGCTTTCATCATAAATCAAATATATGCTTTGAAAACCAGAACCAGTGTCTGGAAATGACAAGCCGTATTCTCCATAACTAGCCATTGATCCTAATATTTTTATACTATTCTTTTGATAATCAGGACCACACCCGCTTGGATAATTTATTCTTCCTATTCTTCCTGTCTTCGCTATAATTCCCGAAGCAATCTCAATATCATTATTACAACCATAACCAATATTAATATTGCCTTGAGCTATAAGACCAATTCCCCTGTCTCCAATAATTTCAGAATCTTTATAGGTAAAATTATCATTAATTGTTATGTCTGCTAATTGACCGGCCAATGGTTCTTTGAATGCTAATAATGTAACCTTTGGATCGTGCTCTGATCCGGGGTTTTTTCTTTCTACCCAAATATTATCTTGAACAAATATTATTCCTGCTTCTGGAATTGGTTTATTGTTTAAACCTATTTGATTTTTCTTTTTTACCGTGTATTTTTCATAAGAATCATCACCAACAATACATGGTGTTTCTAGCTCTGTTATAATATATACAGTATATGTATTTGGCATAAGCTCAAAATAATAACCCTTGGCATTTAAATTATAATCGGTAGATGGTCCATAAAAAGTGTATTGGCCATTACTTGGATCGTGTTCCCCTTCGGCCAATACAAACATTTCTTGCACATAATCACCCAATTCATGACCAAAATTAATTTTTGGCACAGGGGAAAATTTTCCGTTAAAGAAAACTAAATTTCTATTATTTGGTTCAGAGGCTCCTGGATGTGCTATGTCCGGATATTCAGTGCTTGTGACGTGTGTATGAATACTAAAATCAACTAAACTATTTAAATCATAGGGGTCTTCATCGCTTTGATCAAAATAACTTGGTACTCCAGAAGAAAAAGAACTGCTTGCACTCGCTACTCCGTCAAATCTTATACCGCCATTTGAATGAATGTTTCCACTAATAGTTGTATTTGCTGTAATTCTCAAATCTGAATTTGAAATAAGCAAATAATCTGACCAAGAAATTGGTGCTAATTCTACTTCTATGGTTCTTTTTAAATTTGGATACGCGTCAACGCGACCAACAGACTTAACTATGAAGCCACTAGATGAAGTTGGCGTAACTGTTAATTCATAAGATCCTGATATTTTTCCATCTGGGTCAGAATAATTGTAATTAAATACACATGGTGGTGTTGTGCTACAATGATTACTATCATGATAAAGAATCCATCTATAATAGTCTATTCCTGCTTCGGCAATATTAAAAGCCTGAGTACTTGCAATTTTCATTTTATTAAATTTTTGCTTTATCAATCCATAAGAAATTGCCGATGAAAAAATTACAAAAAATACTCCGGTTGCCACAAGCACCAAAACCATAGATGATCCATTTTTGTTTTTTTTAATTTTCATAGATTAGTTGTTTTTTAAATTTCTTATCTGAACATCTGATTGAATATCATACGTCCTTGGAGATTGTTCTGGATTTACATCAATTTTTAATAAAATATTTATAAGTGTTATGCTGTTTATATCCGTGGTTGTGACACCATTTGAATCATAATACTTGAAAACTGGTTCTGTATAATTATTTAGATAGCTGGCAAGAACAGCCGTGGTTGTTGGGCTGGAGGAATAAGGTGGTCTTACAAAATCCCTTTTCAAATCTGTGCCACCTATATAATACTTCACCCTTTCAATAACCCCATCTTTATCTATATCACTATAAAAGATAAGGGTACTTGTTGAAATTTGCAAAATTGGATTTCCTTGCTGTAGACTATTCATTCCACGAATTTCAATTGTCATTGTCTCCATTGCTTTTCTGGCATTTTCTACTGCATCTTCTAGCTCCTGGTTAAAAGAAGCGGATCTAAATCCTGTTATCAAAAAATTATTAACAACCAAAACAATAATAACCGTTATAGCCATTGCAACCAATATTTCTATTAATGTAAATCCTTTTTTTTGCATTATATTACTCTAAATAAAAAATGATTTCTTGACTATCTCCAGCAAGAAGCTTGACAGTATTAGATGGTTGTAGTTCTATCATTTCTATGGTTCTGCCGGGTATTGTAATAACATATCCAATTGAATCCCATTCTAGATCCAAATTAATCTCTCCTAGAGAATTAGATGTTGATGTGCCACTATAATTATATACTGGTCCATTATTATCATAACCTATTCTCTTTGAGCTATGAATATTTACTGAAACATTGTTCAAGGGATTGGGAATATTTATCTGACGGACTTCTCCAAAATAAATATTTTTTGTGTCATCCCAAGAAGCAATAAATTTATCGTTATTTTCATCAAATGCTAAATCAGAGCTTTTGTGGTCTAATCCTGTTGAATCTATATTTACTCTAGAATCGTGACTCCAAAAAGTACCACTTATCTTTTGAGAATATATATCTTCGTTTCCGTTTCTCTTATCTGTCCATGTTATATACACATTACTTCCATTGCCGTATATACTTGAAAGAGATTGACTATAATTATAATCTACACTTGCATGTCCTTCTGATTGATTTAGAGACCCATTTGATGAGTCTAGTATCTTAAAATATATATTTGAAATTCCATTTCTCTCATCTGTCCAGGCTATATACAAAAAATCATTATCATCGTCTAAATAAATAGCTGGATGATATTGCCTATATGTATTATCAATATTTACCTTTTTGGTCCAAGATAGAATTCCATTTTCATTTACTTTTTGAATATGTATATCTAAATCATAGTCTGGTATAGAAGAATCGTACTGGGTCCAAACAACATAAGAATTATTATTACTGTCAACAACAATGTCTGGACTAACCTGTTCAAATGAATTATCTGTTAATAGTACCTCTGAAGACCGATTACCAAATGCGTCGAATTTTCTCCAATAAACATCATAATCATTTCCATTGTGGACCTGAAAAACAGTAAATAAATCTGTGCTTGTAGGGGAGGCAAAAATTTTTGCATTTGTAGAACTTGAAGATGAGTTAATCTTATATTCCCAAATAGAAGCTCCATTTTCGTTTCTTTTGTTTAAATAACAATCACCCACAGAATCGCACCAACTTACATAAAAAGCATTATTAGAAAAACAAATATCTGGAGATTGTCCATCTGATGAAATTGTCACATCGTTAGCCCAATTATTACCCATAGAATCTGATTTTTGAGCATATATGCCCCCCGCTGTTTCTTGCCAAACTATATAAATATTGCCAGAAGCATCAATTGATAATTTGGAGTTTCCTCCATCACCCGATAACCCTTCATTTATTTTATAATTTTCTGGTAAGCTCGTAGAAACTGTTTTTATTTTTAAATGACCAAGTCTATCTATTACAAACTTTCGAGATGCTTTTCCATTTTCAATAACCTCTATTGGTTCAAATTCTGCGTTGGGTTCAAATCCTGTCGTCGTAGATGCTTGATAGGTTTGAAAAGTACTAGTCCCAGATCCGTTTGTAATTTCTATTTGATAATTTTCATCTGGTAGTACGGCTAAAGTATATTGACCATTTTCATCGCTTTGATATGTCACATAAAATTCCGGAAAATTGGGGTTTGTAAAATTTATATCTGCTCCCGCAACTGGAACGTAATTAGAATTAGTAACATTAATCTCAATAAGACCATATCCCTCTGATGCTTCTTCTGTGGGTGGTGCAATCTTAGAAGAGAGAAAAAAGTGTTTTTCTCCTCTTTTTGTATTCCAACTCACTTTTATTGTAACGTTTTTGTAATCTGTAAAAATATTATCTGTTGTGCTTGCCAAACCATCAAATGGATCATCCACAAATTGAATATCTGTTTGAATATTATAAGTACCATTTGTTATAATGGTTTCCTCTGCTAAGATAGTACCAGTAGGGCTTCCACTTATTGTTCCAATATCTTTATAGGGAAGATTTCTAATTTGTTCTATTTTCTGATTTGCTATAGCGTTTGCTTCTACATAATGTTTATTTTCATTTGAAATTTCTAGCGTAAAATTAATCAAAGCATATATACCACTCATTACAATAGAAATTATAAACAAAGCAACAATAGTCTCTATCAATGTAAAGCCTTTGCTTTGGTTTTTTTTGATAAATAAAATTTTCATATTAAAATGCTGATGACATTGAATACATTGGCAGTAGAATAGAAAGCGCCATTCCACCAACTGCAATTCCTAATACCAAAATCAATATTGGCTCTATTAAAGATGGCAAGTCTGTCATTATTTGATCTACTTCGCCCTCATAAAACTCTGCTAATTCCAACAAAATATTATCTAGATCTCCTGTTTCCTCACCTATATTTATCATTTGAACTATTGTTGGGGGAAACAATATTGGATATTTTTCAATCGTATTTGTCAAAGTATCTCCCTTTTTCAAAGTAACGCTCATTTCAAATACTGCTTTTTTGTAATGAGAATTATTCAAAACATCCGAAGTAATTTCAAAAGCTCGCACTATCATTATATCTGTTTTTAACAATAAATTTATATTTCTTGAAAATTTAGCTAAATTAATTTTTTTTGTAATTGGTCCAATTATAGGCGCCTTCAATAATATTTTGTCAAAAAAACTTTTTCCCTTTGGGGTTCTGTGAATTTTTATTAAAATAAAAATAAATATACATAAAACAATTGTAACAATTATCGCGTTGTGTCTTATCAAATCGCTTACAAATATAAGAATTCTTGTTGGGAGCGGCAATGTCATATTCATTTCTATAAAGTTTTGGGTTATCTTTGGAACAATTGCCACAACCATAAATGTTCCTATTCCGAGCATTGCAACAAGTATTACAAGAGGATATGTAAGAGCGCCTTTTACCTTGCTAATAAGTGCGTGCTCTTTTTTCATTTGAATATAAAGCTCTTTCAAAACATTTTCTAGTTTTCCTGACAATTCTCCAGACTCTATTGTGTTTATAAAAAGCTCTCCAAAAATATTTTTATATTCTCCCAGGGACTCAGAAAATGTCCTACCGTTTTCAACGCTATAAGCTATTTTTATCAAAACATATTTGAAATATTTGTTTTGTGCCTGTATTGCAAGGGTTTTAAGGGCTTTTGAAATAGATATTCCAACCCTTAGCATCAAAGATAAATTTTGCACAAAAAATAATTTTTCTTTTAGTGGTACCCTGGATAATTTCAAAAGAAAAAAATTGGCTTTTGCCATAAAAGAATCTCCAGAAAATTTTTCCAAAAACTCTGAAAGCTCTATATCGTTTACACTTCTTATTGCTGATTTCTTTTTTGGTTGCAAACTAATAATCTTTTTTGTTTCTTTTATGTCTTTTTTTAAATCGATGGGAATTGAATCTTTTGTTATGGTTTTTGTTTTTTGTATATCTAACATATTAATTTATATAATATTTCTTTAAATATAAAATTATTATTTATTTTTTTGTAACCCTTAAAACTTCTTCTATTGTTGTAATTCCTCTTTGGGCTTTAATGAATCCATCTTCCATAATATTAAGCATTCCACTATTTGTGGCTGCTTCTCTTAATTTTTCAGCGCCCGTATTTTTCAAAATTAGATCTTCAATTTCTTGATTATTTTCAAGCACTTCATAAATTCCTATTCTTCCTTTATATCCTGTATTTCCACATTTATCACAACCCTTTCCCCTATAAAAAAGCCAGTCCTTGATATTGCTCCTAACCTGTGATCCTGGACTTTTTTTGCTTATTGCGGCAAAAAGATTCTCAACATTAATTTGTTTTTCAAGTTCTTTTATGGCTGCGTCGTCTAAGTTGTAACTATGTATACAATTTTGGCATATTTTTCGTACCAATCTTTGTGCAACAATAATATTGAGCGTAGATGCCAACAAGAATGCTGGAACCCCCATTTGAGTTAACCTTGGAATAGTTGTTGGCGCATCATTTGTGTGAAGTGTTGATAATACCAAGTGCCCAGTCATAGCAGAATGAATTGCAATTTCAGCCGTTTCTTGATCTCTTATTTCTCCAACCATTATAATGTCTGGATCTTGACGAAGAAGCGACCTAAGCCCCTTTGCAAATGTAAATCCCAATTTCTGATTTGTTTGAGATTGATTAATATTTTTCATTCTATATTCAATTGGATCTTCTATGGTTGTAATATTAACTTCTGGGGTATTTAAAATATTTAAAATAGTATAAAGAGTTGTTGTTTTTCCACTTCCGGTTGGACCAGTTACAAGAATCATTCCATGTGGTTTTGAAATATTTCTTTTAACAACTTCCGGAATCTCTGTTTGAAAACCAAGTTGCTCTAATGTGAGAATTTGTGCTTTTTCATTCAAAATTCTAATTACTATTTTTTCACCATCAAAAGTTGGTATTATAGATACTCTAAAAGAAACTTTATATTTTTCAGAATAAATTTTAAATCTTCCATCTTGTGGTAATCTATGTTCATCAACTTTTAAGTTTGTCAATATTTTTATTCTGCTTATAATTCCCGCTTGAGCTTCTTTTGGTAAAGTCATCGCGGTTTGTAAAACTCCATCTATTCTATATCTCACTAAAACATCTTTTTCTTCTGGTTCTATATGAATATCTGAGGCACCATCAATTATTGCATGCTCAAGTAGCGCATCAACAACTTTTGCAATAGGCAGGTCTTTCAATCCAGTCTTTGTTGTTTTAATTGTTAACTCTGGCGTCTCATCTTCTTGGGAAAGATATTTAAATTCTGCCTCAAGACTTTTTGTGTATTTTTTCAAACCCTCTTTTATACAATCCGGGGTTGTAACATAAATTTTCAATTCCATTTCCATTTTCTTTTTTATAAATTCAAGAACTTCTAAATTTTCTGGATCTGTTGTAGCTACTCCTATAGAATTAGAATCTCCCTCAAAGGCAATAATATTATTTGCAATTGCAACCTTTTCTGGTATTAATTCAAGAATATCTTCTCTTATACTTATGTTTTTCAAATTAATAAATGGCAATTTAAAATACTTAGCCATATTTTCATAAAAAATATCTAGGGTAAGCACTTTTTTTGAAATCAAATAATCTAAAATATTTTTTTCAGACTTCATTGCTTCTTTTTTGTACTTATCAAATTCTGAAGAAGACAAAATATTTGTTTTTTCTAATATTTTCTTAATTTGTTTATCATTTGTCATTTTATTTTATATTAAAAAGAATTAAAAAATATGTATTTTCCACATTATAATTTTAACACAATAAATGAAAACATAAAATACGTATCGCTACCCATAAATCGAAAGCGAATAATTTAAAATCTATGGCTTTTTTATTTTTTTTCTGTTAAAATTATTTATATAAAAATTAAACAACTTTATGCAAAATATTATTATTGGCTTGATAATTATATTTGCTGGATTCATGCTAACATGGAAAGCAAATTGGATTGTGGAAAATTTCGGAACAGATGAATGGGCTGAAACAAAATTAAGCGGAGGAACACGTTCAATGTATAGATTCATTGGAGTTATAATAATATTTTTTGGAATACTACTTACAACCGGACTCTTAAAAACTTTTTTAAATAGTGTCTTTGGTGGCATTATTAGAAATTAGACTATTATTTTTTTAAAAAAAGTATTATAATAAACACGTACGAGAACAAACTCGTAATAAAATAAAAAATGAATTAAAAAAATTTATCTCGAGATTAGTCGAGAGGTAAATAGAAAGGAATAAATAAAATGGCAGCAAAGAAAAAGGCCAAGAAAGCAAAAAAAGTTGCAAAGAAACCTGTAAAGAAAGCAAAAAAAGTTGCAAAGAAACCTGTAAAGAGGGTAGCAAAGAAAACAAAAAAGACAAAGAAATCAAAGAAATAATGATTTCTGTTGCGTGAAAAAAATTGCGCAAAACAAAAATCCCTAAACTTGTCGTGGAGGGATTTTTGTTTTGCGCACATGCTTATATATTTTTTAAAAAATATTTTATTAATATTAACCTTTAAAAATGGGCTAAAATAAACTTTGTTGCTCTGCTTTAAAATTCTTTATTTCGCCTTCAGAAAAAATATTTATTTTTCCATACTGCCCATCAAATCCTGGAATTAAATTTATTTTATTTTCTCTTACGCGTCTTATTGCTTCACAAATTCTGATATCAAAATTTTTTAAATCATTTAGATCTGTATTTAATAATATATTAAATTCATTTTTAAATTTTTTTATCATTTCAAAATAAAAATTATCCACTCGCTTGCTAGTCTTGCCAACTCCGTATGACTCTGCAATTATTTTTTTTAGTCCAATAAGATTTTTATATGGAATAAATTTATTTTGTTTTTCTAATTTTGAAATTTCTTCATCATTTCTATCGCTTAATTCACTTACCCTATGCAAAACCCCGAGGGTCAATTCTTTTCTACAAACAGGACAAATATTTTTGCTCTTCAATGATTCTTTTGGATTAAAATTTATTTTGCATTTTCTATGTCCATCGTTGTGATACATTCCTTCTTCTGGATAAAACTCTATTGTGTATAAAAATTTTTCCTTGTCCTTATTTTTTATAATATTATATATCTCATCATATGAAAATTTTTCTAAGGAAATCACATTTGCCTCTCTTCCTAAATTTTCTAAACTATGTGCATCTGAATTTGAAACAAGCAAATAGTTATCAAGTGATAAAACTTGCCAATTCATTCTTGGGTCAGATGATAATCCTGTCTCTAGCGCAAAAACATATCTTGAATAATCATCAAAACACTCTTCAATAAAATTAAATCCCGACTTTGAACCAAGTATTGCAAACCATGGAGTCCAAATATGTGCGGGGATTACTAAGCTTTTATCATTTACACTAAGTGCGATTTGTAAAATATCAATTGCATCCATTCCAAGAATTGGGCGACCATCTGATTTAAGATTTTTTCCTCTGTTTGTTAATTCTTTGTTAAATTTTTTCACTGACTCTAAATTTGGCATTAAAATACAAATGTGAATTCTTCTTACTTTGTCATTTTTTTTATAAATACATGAAACCTCTGTAGAAAGAATAAAATGAACGTCATTATACTCATCATTTTTCAATTGATACAAACCATTCCCATTATCCCGCATCTCTTCTTCAAACTCTTTTATCCATTGTGGGTGAGTGAAATCTCCGCTTCCTATAATATCAATGCCTTTTATATGTGCCCATTTTGCAATATTTGAAAAATTCAGCTCTTTTGAACAAGCCCTTGAAAAACGAGAGTGAATATGGAAATCAAGTATTGCTTTTTGCATAAAATATTATAATTATTTCTCTTTAATACAATCATTATATTACTAAAAATAATGTTTGACAAAAAGAAAAAAATTTCTTTCTGTTGACATTATTGTCTTGATATGATATAATATAACTATAATCTAAAAATATGGAAAATTTGTGTTCAAAATGTCATATAGATCCTATTTTTCTAGATGGGCTTTGTGAAGATTGCTACAGCGAACAATTTGAAGATGAAAAAAACGATAAAATTCATGAAAAAATGCTTGTTCATGGAGCTTCTTTAAAAGACCCTTCTATATTAAATAGAGATATTGATAAATTAAACAAATTAAAACGAAAATAATATGACTTCACCTGAAAAAATATCTCTTCCTTGCGATTGCGGAGAGTGTAATGAGTGTGTAGCAAGAAAACTGGGTCTTGATATAAATCCAGAAACGCACGAAAAAATACCTGGTCACCCACATAAACAATATGGAGAAATCCTAAAAACAAAACCAAAATCAGAATCTGAGCGAATTGATAAAACAAATCTAATATAAATTATCTATATAAAATCCCCCATCGCACATGATGGGGGATTTTGTTACAAAAATTAATACTTGGCATTTAATAAAAATATGCTAAAATAGAAATACTTATAATTTATAATTAAACGAACTTTATGGCTACAATCAAAGCATTTAAAGCACTACGTCCAAAACAAACACTGGTAAAAGACGTTGCTTGTGTTCCATATGATGTTATAAACTCAGAAGAAGCAAAAAAGCTGGTTGAGGGTAATCCTAATAGCTTTTTGCATGTTACAAAAGCAGAAGTTGATTTAGAAGTGGGTATTGATACTCATAGTGAAATTGTTTATCAAAAAGGAAAAGAAAATTTTGAAAAAATGATAAGTGATGGAATTTTTTCTCAAGAAGAAAAACCCGTTTTTTATATTTATAAATTAGTAATGGGGGCTGTCACAGAAATTGGTATTGTCGCTGGTGCAAGTGTAGAAGATTATGAAAACAATATTATAAAAAAACATGAAAAAACAAGAATTGATAAAGAAGAAGATAGAATAAAACATATTGAAACTTGCAATGCTCACACAGAGCCGGTTTTTCTAACATATCGCGCAAGAGAAGATATGGATATCATTGTAAATGATTTTATAAAAAACAATGAACCGCTATATGATTTTGTAGCTGATGATGGAATAACACATGCTTTGTGGAAAATTGATGATGATAATTTAATTTCAAAAATAGAAAATATATTTTCAAGTATTGATTATCTATATATTGCTGATGGTCATCACAGAAGCGCTGCTGGTGCAATACTAGGAAAAAGGAAAAAAGAGAGAAATCCAAATCATACGGGAGATGAAGAATATAATTTTATAATGTCAGTAATATTTCCCCACAATCAATTATTTATTATGGATTACAATAGAATTGTAAAAGACTTAAACAACCTTTCAAAAAGTGAATTCCTGAAAAAGGTAGAAGAAAAATTTGAAATACAAGAATATTCTAGTGACAAGGCCTTCAAACCAGAACATGCTCATGAATTTGGAATGTATTTGAGTGATATGTGGTACAAAATAACTGCAAAGCCAGGAACTTTTGATGAAAACGACGTTATAAAATCTCTTGATGTTTCTATTTTGCAAGACAACTTGCTTAATCCAATACTTGGAATAGAAGATCCTAGAAAAGACAAAAGAATTGACTTTGTTGGTGGAATAAGAAGATTAGATGAGCTGAAGAAAAGAGTTGATAATGGTGAAGCGGTTGCTTTTTCAATGTTTGCAACCTCAATTGAAGAACTTATGAATATCGCTGATGCAGGTGAAATAATGCCACCAAAATCAACTTGGTTTGAACCAAAATTACGTTCTGGATTATTCGTACACATGCTAGACTAATTTTTATATTAAAAAAAGACGGATTTTTCCGTCTTTTTTTTATTATAATATTTGTTCTATTTTTTTAAAAGCAAAACCAATAAGACTAACATCATCATCAAACATTTCGTTAAAAATAGTATCATGAATTCTACATTGATATTGTCCTTTTTCTTTTAAAAATCTCATAAAAATCCTAGATCCAAAATATTGGGCAATCTGATACCAAAGAGTAACAATTGTATCTGTCGCATCTAAAATCGCAGCCTCTCTTGTAATTGATTTATTTACCAATGTTTCGTATTTGCTTACAATTCTATATTGCCACTTAGTATCAATTAATTGTTTTAAATAAATAACTATTCCGTTTCTATCAAATACGAGCTCCTCTTCTGATTCTAGTATTTTATCAATGAACTTGTGGACGCACTTATATGCCTTTTTACAGGTTGGTATGTTTTCAAAAATTTTTACATCTTGTATGGGTTCAATATTGTATGATTTTGAAGTCAAAAAAACATTATGACCATTGCCATTTATTTCGTATTCAATTCGGATTTCATATCCTCTATATATCTGTGTGTGTCTATTTTTTTTCACTATTTCCTCCAAATATATAAATTATTTAATTTATAAAATTACTACACAAGAAAATAAAAGTCAATATTAGCTAAATAACAAAAATCCGATGATAAAATCAGCAGATTTTTGTTATAAAAAATAAATTTACTTTCTATTCTTTTTCTTTTTTGCTTTTATCTCAAGCATGACTTTTTTTGCTTCTAGTCTTTTTTTTGTTTTGTGGGAATGAGATTTTTTTCTTTTCCCAATTCCAGTTGCTCTTTTTGCCATATTTTTCTTGTCCCGTTGAATGGCGGGATATAAATATTAAATAGTTTTTTAACCTAATCCTGCAAAGGAATTATTTCTTTGCTGTTTTCTTTTTTGATTTCTTTGCTTCGACAACTTTTTTCTTTGCGCTTGGTTTGGCAACAACTTTCTTTTCTGTGGTTGCGTTCTTAGCGGATGTCGGTGTTGAAAAATTTTTCAAAATTTTATCTAATTTTTCATTTATCACTTGAAACTGTTCTTGAAATTGGGAATTATTATTAGAACTATTACCTCTGTCTTTGCTTCCACCTTGTTTATCAAAACATACTGAGCAAAGAACTGGTTTGTCTCCGCTTGGTCTAAATGGTACTTCGCAGGCATTTCCACACTCTGCGCAAGTTGCCTTAAAATATTCTCTTTCACGAGAGCCAGATCTTGAAAAATTTCTATTGCCCGACCTATTTTCAGAACTATTTGAGTCGGATCTATTTTTTTCTCTGAAACAATCATCACAAAATATTGGTTTGTCGCTACTTGGCTTAAAAGGTACTTCACAATTTTTTCCACACTTATCACAAACTGCTCTGTGCATTTCTGATCTTTCTCGATTTTCATCTCTTCTATTAAAACTACCCCTTCTGTCTCTAGATCCGTTGTTTCTATTGAAATTTCTCATAATTATTTATGTTTAGTTAATATACTTAAAGTCTAGCTGTTTAACTTATAAAAAGCAAGGTTCGGTCAAAATTTATATTTTTAAAATAAAAACATCTCCGAAAGAGACATGGTTATTGTAACTAACAAAAAATTTCACCTCAACAAATATGGTATCCCGGCTAGGAATCGAACCTAGATCCACAATATATAATTTTAAAAGATTAATAAATTTTATAAATCCAAATGTTTCTTTATTTTTCTCTTACTTATGGTATCCCGGCTAGGAATCGAACCTAGATCCACAGCTTAGAAGGCTGTTGTTCTATCCGTTGAACTACCAGGACAACATAAATAAGAGAAAAATTATCAAAGCTTATCCCGCAAATGTCTACGAGCATTAGCGAGTAGCAACATTTGCGAGGACCCCGCGAAAGTTGAATATAATATTAGTTTTCTTGCGGGACCCCAAAAATAATATTCGCTTCATTCCGCAGAGCGAAATTTCGCTCATTTATTTTGTGGGGGAAGGCTGTTGTTCTATCCGTTGAACTACCAGGACATAAACATCTTTAAAAACTTTTATAAATATAAACAAAAATCTACAAAAAGTCAATTATTTCGAGTATAATTAAACTTGATTAAATCATTTGATGATGTTAAAATTCAAATACAAAAATTTAAAAATAACCATAAAAATATGCTAAAAAAGGTGCTATTATTAGTAATTATACTTTTTTCGCTTACTGCCTGCTCATTGAAACAAGACATTCAAAACAACACAGAAGCATTGAAAGAAGACCCTAGTGCAATGATTCTTTATTATAGTGAGACTTGTCCTCATTGCAAAATAGTTGATAAATATATTGAAGAAAATAATATTGACTCTAGATTAAAAATTACAAAAAAAGAAGTTTCAGAAAGCATAGAAAATTCTTCAGAACTTGCTGAGAAAACTTATTCTTGTGGTTTGGATACAAAAAATCTTGGCATTCCATTTCTATATTACAAATCAAAGTGTTATATGGGGGATCAAGATATAATAAAATTACTTGAAAATGAAATAAAATGAAATCCGTTAAATAATAAACTCTAACAAAATAGTGTTTTATAAAAAAAATAAAAAAATTTGTATGGCTTATAAATTTAAAAATGAAACATCTAACGGATTGAAAAAATATTTAATTCCATCATTATTAATAGGTTTGTTTTCATTCAAAATCACAAGCGCTTTTTGCCCAGTATGCACAATCGCTGTGGGAGCCGGAATTGGTCTTACAAAATATCTTGGAATAGATGATACTATCACGGGACTTTGGATTGGCGCATTGATTGTATCTTTGTCTGGATGGACAGTTAATTGGCTAAACAAGAAAAACAAAAAATCTGTTACAGTAAAAATACTCACTTATATATTTTATATTGCTATAATAATTATTCCACTATTTTTTATGAAATCTGTTTTTCATCCATTTAATGCTTTGTGGGGAATAAATAAATTAATTTTAGGAATAGTAATTGGAGCAATAATTTTTTATATTGATGGTGTTTGGTATGCAAAAATGAAACTCAAAAACGGAAAAGCGCATTTCCCATTTGAAAGAGTTGTAATTCCGGTTGTGTCTCTAGCAATATTAAGTTTTGCATTTTATTTAATAACAAAATAAACATATAAGTATATGGCAGATACAAACAATTCCGAAGATTTATCAAAAAAAATAAACGAATTCGTAGAAAAAGTTGATCACATGAAAAAACAAGAAAAAATGGATCTTTCATCTGATCAAGATTTGAGCATCGCAATAATGAATCTTATAAGCATTGAAGAGCATTTCTTTTTTTCTGGCGCAAAGACAAGAAACAATGATTATTACGACCTGATAAAAGATGTTCGCGAAATGAGAAAGGAATTATTAAAAAAAATAATAAAAGAATATGAGGGAGAAGTTTGGTGCATCTCAAAACATCTACTTGCTGCATCAATGCGACTTATGGAAGTTGGCACAAAACAACTTGGAATGGATAAAAAAGAAGAGGCTTATGAATTATTTGAAAAAGCATACAATCTATATTCTTTGTTCTGGGGAATAAACATGAAATTATTAAACGTTGGGGACATAAAAAAAATAGATGACGAATCTCTAAATAAAAAAGACACTGAAAAAAAAGGGTTTTTTGGAAAACTCGGCGCACTTGTAAAAAAAGCCATAGATTGCTGTATTGAATAAATTAAAATATACAAAAAGTAAAAATCCCCGAATATTACTTCGGGGAATTTGTTTTATTGAACCCCCAAGGCTTTCTTAACCCTGGGTTTGTGCAGATCTGGGGTTTTTATTTGAAAACCCTCACTTTTCCAATTTAAAATTTTACCTGATCGCATGGCTCCAGCACCAAATATTCCAGTAACATCGTTCATTTGGGACATAACTATGTTAAGAAGTTTGGCGTGAGTTGAAACACTAGAAGAACAAGTTACAAGCACATCTTTACTTTTTAATTGAAGACACAAAAATTTGTGAACCTTATCAAGGTGTTCTTCTGCTGAATAATTCATGATTTCGGACTCTGAGTCCAAGAAATACACTTCCATGTGGATCCTCCTTTTATAATAAATAAATTACTACTTGTTATAAAATTTGTCAACATAAAAACACTGCTTTAAACAGTGTGCTTTTAATGGTGGGTCCTATAGGATTCGAACCTATGGCCTTCTCGGTGTAAACGAGACGCTCTAACCAACTGAGCCAAGGACCCAAAAGATTTTTAATTTACAATTTACTATTTTCAAATAATGGGTCCAACTGTCGTAGTTAAACGGAGATCCCGCATAAGTGAAACGCTTGCGGGAAGCCAAGGACCCAAAATATTTTTAATTTATTATTTTCAATTTACAATTTATCAAATTTTCTTTTTCAATTCTTGATAATTTTTTAATTTGCCTCTCCCTTTTCATTGCATCTATTTTATTTTCAAATTTTTCATAATATACAATCTTAACGGGCTTTCTATATTTTGTATATTTTGCACCGCCTCCGGTATTGTGTTTATTTTCTCTTGATTTCAAATCTTTACAATATCCAGTATATAATGTTTTGTCACTACAAAGGGCTATATATACATAAAATATCATAAATAATTTTATTTTATAATATCTAAATAGAATAAATGGTGGACTTGGTGGGAAACCATTGGAGATATATTATCATGGAATTAAAGCTTTGGCAAGAATTAAAATTAATAAATTGAATAATAAAAAACGATGATATTTCTAAAAACATCATCGCCTAATTTTGCCATTCCTTGTTTTACCATTTCATACGACTCATAAGATCGGCTATAATATCGGCTGGTGTTATACGTTGAAGTCCTTTTTCAGTCATAACATAAACTTCTTTGTTTAGACAGCTAATATCATATTTTGTTTCTTTCGGTTGCCCCCGTGTTGAGTCGTCTATTGGTTTTTGCTCTGAATCACCTTGTAATTTTTCATGATTACTTTCTGTAACCATATCTCCTCCTAAAACTTTCTAGACTTAATTATTATTTATCCTATCACTTATCTTAATTTTGTAAATAGACAAACAAAAAACACTAAATTAATCTTTTTTTCATAAACGCTATTCCTGAGCCACTCTTCAAATATTTTTCAAATCCTACGGCTTTTAATTTATCTTCAAACACAGCATAAAAAATTATTTTTAGTGGTTTTATATTGCGCGTTGAACCTACCTTACCAGAATTATGATAGAATATTCTTTTTTTCAAATTCGTAGTAAAACCCTTATAAATTCTATTGTTATATTTTTTACTTCTTAAAATATAGACGTAATACATAAAAATAAAAATCACTTATAAAATAAGCGACCCTTTGATTAATTTTAAACTCCTGTGATTCACTACTTGGGTACACCATCCGAAACTCAAAATTAATATGTATATATAAAATCAGATTGATGTCCTTCGCTAAAGCTGCGGACATCATCTTCACTAAAGTGAAGGATGGTGGACTTGGTGGGATTCGAACCCACGACCCTCTGCTTGCAAAGCAGATGCTCTAACCAACTGAGCCACAAGCCCATAGTTTAATTTAAAATTAAATATTTCAAATTACAAAATAAATTTTAATATTCTTGACTCTGACGAAGTTAGTTTAACCAACTGCCTGTCCGCCATAGCGTAGCGAAGGCGGAAGCCACAAGCCCTTAATATTTTTATATTAATTTACTAATTTTAAATATTACTAAATTTGGTGCCCGGAAGAGGACTCGAACCTCCAAGCCACAAAGGCACATGCACCTCAAGCATGCGCGTATACCATTCCGCCATCCGGGCTTGGATTTTCAAAAATTAAATAGAAATTTTTTTAAGTCTTTTCTTGTAATTTCTAAGATAATATAGCTTTGATTTATTGGATTTTATCTTGCTTTTTATTTCAATTTTCTCTACTAATGGAGAATTAATTGGATATATTTTTTCAACACCAACTCCATTTGAAACTTTTCGAACTGTAATTGTTGCTCCAAATTCTTTTCCGTGTTTTCTTGCAATTACAATGCCTTCAAAAATCTGTATTCTTTGTTTTTCTTCTCCCTTTGCATTTTTCTCTTTAATTTTTTCATGAACCCTTACAACCATACCTGGTTTTATATCAAGTTCTTGCTGTTTTTCTTTTGTCATAAATTTAAAAATAAATATTATACTTTACAAATATTAAAGGAAAATGGGAATTATGTCAAGATTATTTAATATTATTATATATATTTTTTGCTATTTCTAGTTCTTCCTGTGTATTTACGCCTATCATTTCAAGATTGTTTGAAACAATCAAATTGTTTAATTTTATCCCCTGTTTATGTGAAAGCTCAACAAGCTCTGTAATATAATACTCTTTTTGATTATTGTTGTTATTTATATAATCTAAATTATCCCAAAGCCAAGAATCTTTAATACAATAAATAGAAGGATTCACTTCTTTGATGTTTTTTTCTTCTTCGCTAGCATCTTTGAATTCTTGTAATTTAACAATTTCTTCTTTTTCATCTCTTATTATTCGTCCAAAGTTGTAATAATTTTTATTTATATTTTCAAAATCATTTAATTTTAGTGTTGCCATTGTAAAAATAGAATTATCTTTATCGTGAATTTCTAAAATTTTATTTATCGTTTCAATCGATACAAAAGGCAAATCACCACACAAAATTAAATAATTATCATATTTTCCTTTTAAAATTTCTTTGCACTGTTTTATGGCGTGTCCCGTTCCAAGCTGTTCTTTTTGCAAAATATAATTGTATTCATTGCCAAGTTTGTCTATAACATCTTCACCCTTAAAACCAATTACTATGTAAACATCCTTTGGTTTTTTTATTTTCTTAATAGTGTTTAATAAATTTTCGATTAAAGAAATTCCATTGAGCTTTGTCAAAACCTTTGGAATATCTTGGTTCATCCTCTTTCCTTTTCCAGCGGCTAAAATTATCAAAGCAGTCTTTTGCATAATTTGATTTTATTTTTTATATGTAAAGAAATTAATCTTCAAGTAAAAACATTCTTGCTGTCTCTTCCGTTATTAACTCATTTTCATAAAGTTCTTTGATTGATTGTTTCATTGTAACCATTCCTCTATCTGCGCTTGTTTGCAATACCGTTTTTATTTGTGGGATTTTGTTTTCTCTTATTATATTAGAAACAGCTGGTGTATTTATCAAAATTTCTCTTGCCGCAATCATTCCTCCGCCAATCTTTGGCAATAACAATTGAGCAATAACACCCGTTAAAACCATTGAAAATTGAAGTCTTACCTGATCTTGCTGATGAGATGGAAAAACGTCAACAATTCTATCTATAACCTGTGCTGCGTCGGGAGTATGAAGTGTTGCCAAAACCAAATGTCCTGTTTCAGCAAGTGTAAGTGTTGAAGCAATTGTTTCAAGGTCTCTCATCTCTCCAACCATGATAACATTTGGGTCTTGTCTTAAAACACGTTTCAAACCTTCTGCGAAACTAAGCATATCAGAACCAAGCTCTCTTTGAACTATAAGACTCTTTGATTTTGGAAATAAATATTCTATTGGATCTTCAAGTGTAATGATTGAGCATGCCTTGTTGTTATTTATATAATTTATCATCGCGGCAAGACTAGTAGACTTTCCACATCCAGTTGGACCTGTTACCAAAATAAGTCCCTGCTTTTGCATTATCATTTTTTTTATAATCTCATCTCCTAAACCAAGGCTGTCTAATTCTGGAATATCTTTTATAATTATTCTTGCAACCAAACTTGCATTATCTTTTTCCCAAAATAAATTTATTCTAAATCTTCCTAACTTGTTTATCTCATAAGAAATATCTAATTCTTTTTTTTCTTGAAATTCTTTTTTCTGACCAATAGTTAAAATACTATCAATCATTTTTTTATTTTCTGTAGAGGAAATTTCCTCACAGTCTTCTATTCTTACTAATTCTCCGTCAACTCTTATAATTGGTTTGTGTCCTACTATAAGATGTAAGTCAGATGCTTTTTGTTCAACAGAAATTTTTAACAGTGAATTTAATTCCATTTTTTTATTTTTAATTATTTTAATTATTTAAAAAACCTATTAACAACATACTGAAATCTACCTACCTGCCGGCAGGCAGGAAATCTGAAAACTAAGCTACTAAGATTATTGTATCATTTTTTTGTAAAAAAAGTAATCGCATTTTAATTTTAAAAAATAAAAAACATTATTTCTTAAAAAGTCTGTGTTTTACCAAAAATTATTTTAACCTGTTTTTAATTTCAATAAAAGACTTATCAACATGTTAAATTTTTATTAAAGACATCAAAAACGAATAAAATAAGCGTTCTATAATAGTTATCCACAGAATAAACAACATATGCACAGGGTTATCCACAGATATACTTGACTATATGATTATATTATGTTTTAATATATTTACATTATAAATCAATTTTTTATTTATTTTAAGCCAAAAAATAAGAACTATTAGCACTATTGACCCCGTTGATAAAAAGTGCTATAATTATTATATATAGAAAAATATTGCAAATTATCCTTCTTGTCGAAAAACAAAAACAAAAACATAAAAAGTTTATTTCCTGCCAAAAAGGTGAGAATAGACAAAATATCGAAAAAGAAAGACAATTTGCATGGAGAATGCTTCTCGCCTAAGAATGAAATTGGTAATTATTAAGCTAAAAAGCTTGATAATAGGCCTAAAGTTGGGGAGTGCAACTCCCTAGAAAAAAACCTTCTGGGGAGTTTTTGTTTTGATACTATAATTACCAAACATCAAAAAGTCTAAAAATAAAGCGCTTTTAAATAAAAACGTAAATATACAGACATGAAAAAACAACACTTCGGGGCGAGATTATAAACTTTAAAATCTAAATATTAGTTTATTTAAGCCAAAATATAACAAAATTTTCATGACCACCATGACTCTTCGCTAAATTTGACAATAACTATTCAAAAATGATCAATTGTTCCACGTGGAACATTTTAAAAAATTCAAACAAAGCGAATAAAACATTTTAAAAAATAAAAGGATCTATTATATTACAAATAAATCCTCTATCTTACCTTGAATTTTTTTCTCAAAAAATCCATTATGATTCCATATGGATAACCAACAAATGCATTTCCCAATATTACAACTCCCAAAGCTTTTGCTGCTTGATTTGCATTAACCCCTGATACGTATAAAACTATTAAATATAAAGATCCTCCTATAAAAACTGAACTTAGCGTATTCAAAGCCCAATACTTAAAGTTTTCGCCTTTTTTATATTTAAATAATTGCAAAACCACGTCTCTTATCATACCGTATGGTCTAGATGTTATAAGCCTAACAAGTAAAGCCAGAAATCTGGAGCTCAATATTTGCTCAAATGACATTTGTGCTACAAACATTTCATTAAATATTCCTCCTGATATTGAAATAAAAACCCCGGGAAGAGTATCTGACAAATATATCTTAGCATTGTAAATTAATTTACTATTCACTTAATCCTCCTAAATATTTTTATTTGACACATATTAACATATTGATAACGATAAAACAATACATTAAAAACCTTAATTGTTCCACCTGCCTCGCCAATGCCACAAAATGTTCCACGTGGAACATTTCTATTATATAAATAAAACTATATAAAATTTCTGTGGCTTAGTCATTACGGGCGTGGAACAATTGTATTTAATTTAAGTAAAAAATATTTGGGCTATTTTTAAAAATTTATTTTTTACCTTTTATTCTTTTTGAAATCTTTGCAATTGTACGAGAACTAATATTTATTTGTTTTTGTATTTTGATATAAGAAATATTTTGTTTTAATAATTTTGAAACATAAAATCGATTTGCAAATTCGTTTATTTCATTTTGTGAAAAAAATTTATCAAAAAATTGCCTCAGGTCTTTTTTATTTTTAAATTTTAGAAAATTTTTATAAAAATTATTTATTTCTATTTTTTTATTATTCTTTTGCATATTTGTATCACTTTACCTAAGTAAAGTATAGCATATTAAAACAAAAACTAGAATATTTCTTTATATTATGTTAATTTTAAATTATATTTACACTAATAAATTAATTTAAAAATATGAAATCTTTTGAAACAAATGATCTGAATTTTAAAAAATCTTCTCAAAAAGAAATTCACATAAAGGCAAGAATAGAGTATCCATCAATATATCCAAAAAGATTTGAAGTACCTGATGAAAAAGTAGCTTGGGAAATAAATTACCCTGAATATAATCCAGAATATTTTGTAGCTCCAAAAGTTTTGGAAAATGATTATAGCAAAAAAGAAAACGGCTGGGCAGAACCAGAAGAAATTCCAAAAAACAAAATATCAGAATGGATTAATAAAAAAATAAATATTGATTCAAATGGTAGACCACTAAACCCATATGGAAGAACTGGTATTTGTGGAAGAGGATTGCTGGGTAGGTGGGGAGAAAACCCAGCAGCAGACCCAATAATTACAAGAATAAATCCCGATAATAAGGAACTTGAATTATTGGTCATCCAAAGAAAAGACAGTAAAGAAATAGCTCTTCCTGGCGGAATGGTAGATAGAGAAGAAGATGTTATAGAAACCCTTCATAGAGAATTGTGGGAAGAAACGGGAATAGATTTAAAAAAAGAAAATATAAGCTTTAAGGATGGTGATCTTATATATGATGGCTATGTTGATGATAGAAGAAACACTGATAACGCTTGGATGAAAACCACGGCAGTTCATTTACACATACCAAATGAAATAATAAGTAAAATTATTCCAGTGGCTGGTGATGATGCTCAAGAAGCATTTTGGCTATCTTTAAAAAAAGAGTCAGTAGATAATTTTTATGCTAGTCACAGTGAATTAATAATTAAAACATTGGAAAAATTTTATAATGATAAAAAAGATCCTTTAAGCGATAATATAAAAAAACAAATTGAGAAAATTTTAGAAGAAGCCAAATAAAAATCAAAACTTAATAAATCTATTTAAATAAAGCCCCATTAAGCAGGGGATTTTATTTATAAACAGGGCACACTAAAAGAGTTGGAACATGACTTGACTAAAATATTTTTTTGTTATATGGTTTCATATTAAAAATCAAAAGGAGGATATCATGAAACTTACATCTGAAAAAGTTGAAAACGTTTTTAATGATTGTCTTTTTAGGGAAGACGAGAACACAAGTAACCACATCAAGGCTGAGGGTATAATGCAAAGTGTCGGATTTCATCCCGACAGATTAAATAGTCACAAAGAAGAAATTATTGAACTGCTCAATGAACTTCCGGAAGAATTTAAAAGATCTCGCGGTGGAGGTTGGTCTTTCTTGCAGGCATGTGTCGATAGAAATGGAAACCAATGGACAGATCTACACTTAAGAATGGAGCAACTTTTCTTGCTTGGAATAGCGATTGGAATGGTTGTGTGCCAAACGCCTCGTTCAATATGGAAGGTTATGCCAGGTGGCATGCCCCACTATGTTATTGAAAATTAATTAAAACAATCTACCGCTAGTCTAAGGGCTAGTGGTTTTTTATAAAAAATTATTTTATATAAGATTCTAAATTTTAAAGTAAAAAATTATACATTGAAAATACTTGGTACCCTCGCTAGGAATTGAACCCAGATTTTATCCTTAGGACGGATCTGTTCTATCCGTTGAACTACGAGGGCATATTGGTTTCAAATTTAAAAGGTCAAATGTAAAGTGTTCTATAAACAAACTTCTCGTCCCGCCGAAATTTTAATGAAGGCGGGATCCGTTGAACTACGAGGGCAATGTTAATTTCAAGTATTGAATTTTGAAATTTGAATTAATTGTACAATAAACTAATTATAAATTTAAATTCATCATTCGAAATTCATATTTCAAAATTGTTTAATGGTGGACCTAAAGGGACTTGAACCCTTGACCTTTTGCGTGCGATGCAAGCGCTCTAGCCAACTGAGCTATAGGCCCATAATGAATTATCTAATTTAAAATTTTGAATTTTGAATTAAGTTCATCATTCGAAATTCATATTTCAAAATTATTTAATGGTGGACTTGAGGGGACTCGAACCCCTGACCCCCTGCATGCCATGCAGATGCGCTACCAACTGCGCCACAAGCCCAAAATGTTTACTATTTTCTATTTTATAATTTTCAATTTCATAATACTAATATACATTATATCATTTTCAAATCTATATCAATACTAAAAATTTGACTCTATTTGTAGAAGAGTTATAATTACGGGTGATGTTTTTCTTCTCGTTGAATGATTCACCCAAAAACGTGAATCTGAGTTGAAAGGTGTCGCTATAAAGTCTTCTCTCACTTGCCTCCAGAAAAATTAATTCATTTAATTTTTCAAATAGGTGAGCGGGGGAAGATTTTTTTACTTTATATTTACTTTGTTCTTTATAAATGTAAAAAATTTTGTTAATTTAGAAAAAAGAGAAGAGAATGTTTTTTCTAAAACAAGAAATGTATTATTTTTTTTGGATTGATTAAGCTTGACTGAAGATGTGCTGGATAATTCTTGTATACCAAGAACTTGTTGCTTAACAATGTCATTATTATTTCTTGGAATTAAAATAAGTTGTTCGTTGTATTTTTCCAAAACACCATAAACAAAAATGCTATCTTCTAAATTAATATTATCTAGATTAATCTTACTATTATAAATTTTGATCCTAAAAACAATATCATCTATTTTTAAATCAAAGCTTTTCTTATTTTTTTTCTTTACAACACCAGAAACTCCCAAAACATTTCCTAGCAAATCATCATTTACATCATCAATATCTAAAACTTCAATTTCTGATAAACTATATTTTTCCAAAACCAAAACATCTTCTTTATTTTTTATTTTCACTTTATTAATGTTTTTTGTGATATAAATATTTCCATAAATTTGAACAATTGATCCATAATCTATTTTTGGAAATTCTTTCGAATAAACATAAACACAATTTTCATAATTTGTACTTTTTGAAAATATATCAAAATCGCAAACAAGAATCATATTTTTATAAAGCTCATCTTGTAGTGCTGTGACAATTCCTGTTACAAAAACTGTTTGATTTTTATCAGCACTTTTTATTAAAGATATGTCTGTAACCTGTGCTTCGTCCAATTCTTTTTGTAGTTTATCCTCTAAATTTTCTTCATAAGTATTTTCTTCTCCGGGACTTATTTCATTTGTCCAAAAATAATTCTTATTACTTGTCTCATATGAATAAGACTTATCTTCAAAACTTTTGTCATAAAATATTTTCCATATCAAATTTCCCGCGCAATCAAATAATTTAACCTCTTCATTTGAATTATTAAGAGAAATTTTTGAAATATTTTTTTCTATTACTAAATATTCCCCTGTTTTTAAAACACCGCCCAATTTATAAAAAGTTTTGCTTGTATCATTCAGTTTCCAATTTGTAATATCAATATCGCTGGAATTTGGATTGTATATTTCTATAAACTCCCCGTCATCTTTGCCTTTTGGATTTGGAAAAATCTCTGAAATAATAATTTTGCCCTCTGTGCTAGTTGAAAAACAATAATCCCCTGATTCTGAACTAGTACTTGCTGTATCTTTTTTGATTTCAATGCTTTTTATTTCTTCATCTTCTAGACCTTCTGTATTTATTACAACGAGCTTGATTTGTTTTGTTTCTGCTTTATTGAAAGTTGAGCTAAATTCTTCAGTTCTTGCTTTTAGAGAATTTCCTATATACCATTTGTATTCAAGATCATATCCGTTTGAATCATATGAATTTGAAGCAGAAAATAATATTTCTTTATTTACAATCAAATCCCCACTTATATCAATTATTGCTTCTGGTTTTAAAATAATTTCTCTAATATTTTCTGTGCTTGGTGTTATTGTTTTTGTCCATTGCCAAGAATTTTCAAATCTTGCGAAAGATTGTGACTCTGGGGCATTTAGATAAAAAGTTTCATCAACTTTATTTCCAGAGCCATCAAATAAAAATATTTTTTCACTTGAGTTGTTTAAGGTTATTTTTGAAATAGAGTATTCAACTGTTATAAATTGATCTTCTAATAAAATTAAACTATCAAAATTATTTTTTGAAAAAATATATTTTTTGCCAGACTCGTCTTGCAAATACCAATTTTCCAAATTTACACTCATATCCCCTATATTTTTTATTTCAATCCATTCTGAATCATCAGATCCTTTTGGATTTGGAAAAATTTCATTCAATACTACTTTTGTGTTATTTGTAATATTTATATTTTTGCTCCAGGTAGAATTATCTATTCCATCTCCAACAATTAATTGTACATTGTAATTTCCAATATCAGAATAAACATGGTTCACATTACAATCTGTGGAGCTTGTGTTGTCAGCGAAATCCCAATAAAAGTTTAGGCCATCATCTTCTGCATCGCTAGAACTACAAGCATTGAAATTTATAATATCATTTATATTATAAAAATCTTCTACCAAATCAACGTGGACGTTTGGAACTGTATTGTAATCTCTTCTTACAACTTCCACAATAAGTGAATCTGTGCTTGATGAAGCTCCATCTGAAACAACAAGATAAACATTGTATATTCCTTCTTCATAAAATTCATAAAAGAATGTTTTTTCTGTAGAAATAAGTTCATTTTCTATAAACCAAGAAAAATTCAAAAAATCTCCATCTAAATCACTGGATAAACTTGCATCAAAAACAATGCTATTTCCTAAAAAAATATTTACATCACTTCCTGCAACGGCTGTTGGTGGATTATTTGGCAAAGGTGTACTTGGAACTTCTCCTGGAGTTCCTCCATTTACATAAGACTCTCTCCATGTATTTTCTTCAACGCTAAAATCTTCTCTTTCTATACTTTTGTCGTTGTCGTTTCCACCAAGCGTAGAATTATAAGATTGCTCTGTGATTAAATTTGTTCCTTGTAAAAATTTTAATATGCCCGAAGTATTGTTAAGACTGAAAGATGATTCAAATAATTGTTTATTGTAATCTGGGTATTTGTTTAAAAAATTATTTTTATTTGAACTTATTACAAAAAAAGTTTCTGCTAATATTTCTCCAGAATTTCCAGAAAAATTTATCAAATGATTACTACCATCATTGAATCTCCATGTGGAGTCTATAATTATGCTCGAAGTAGAATTGTTAAAAATTTCAAACCACTCATTTCCTGTGTCAGTTCCTTGAGGATTATACATTATCTCAGAAAAAATTAATCCTTGCGCTTTGCTCTTATTTATAAAAATTAAAAATATTAAAAAAACAGAAATCAAAAAAATAAAATAAACCTTATAAATCGCTTTTTTCATATTTTTTTATTTAATTCTAAATTAAATGTTTATTTTTTAAGTGGGGCGTTTTTCTCCTCATGGGTCGCGTATGATTTAAAAAATGCCCCAAATAAAAACAGCTCTAGTCTTCTACTACAATTTCTTCTACTGCTACTTCTTTCATACTTTCTTCTGCCTTCTTTCCACCAAGCATTACAAGGCTTGAAACAATAATATCTGTTTTATAATGTAACTGCTTACTTTTATCTTCCCATTTTTTTGTTCTAATTCTTCCTTCAATGTAAACTCTGTCTCCTTTTTTTAAATATTTTGTTACAACAGAAACGAGATGACCACAAAAAAATAAGTTATGAAATTCCGGAATCTTGTTTAATTTTTTTGTCTTTAGGTCCTTCCAAACATAGTTTGTCGCAATTCCACAGGAGACAATTTCTGTTCCCATCTTTGTTTTCTTACTAATTGGATCATTTGTAAGACGTCCAATCAAAATCGCTTTGTTTACATCCATTTTTTTCTTGTTTAATTATTAAATATAGTCGAAGCGGGCCTCATTTTTATTCTATTGACACAGGAAAATCAATATTATAAAATACAAATGAGGCCAATCTCGCTTCAAACGAGACTACGCTTCATAAATCGCTTTTCGCCACGAATCCCGCTTGCGGGATTTTTGGTTACAATTTATTTTTATAACAATTACTTTTTAAAATCAACCAATTAATAAACAACCTTAAAGGCGTCATTTTTAAATGGCGTCATTTTTATAAAATGCTTTTAATAAGTAAAAAATAATTTATTAGATTTTATAAGACGGCATATTTTGAAACAAAAATAAAAGGGCGCTGAATAATCAGTGCCCCAAAAGTATTAAATAATTAAACAAGCCCCTCCTTATTCACCATCGCATAACCACGGGGATTTGTTTTTTGCAGCTGAACCATTCTGATGTCAAAAAGCTCAGCGTCAACACTTGGGTCTTCTCTCATCCTTTTGATTGTTTCTACACATTCAACCGGTGAAAGAATTGGAAACGGATTGTCAAAAACGTTCGAGCAGCCTTGATTTTGTTCTGATTGAGCTGACTGAGTTTCGTTTCCTTGTGTCATTGTTCCTCCTTAATATATTTGACATAAAAAAATATTAACAATCATATTAAGAATTGTCAATACACCTATGTTAATAACTAACAGCTATTAAAATTTTGATATTTCAAAATTTACAATATTTACACCACCAGAATAATCTACCTCAAATTTTATCTTTGCTTTAAAAGCAATATGACCATCTTCATAATCAACTATCAAATTATTATTATCTACAAACTGAATATCTGTAATATAAAATTTTCCACCAAGAACTTCTTTCTCTGGCGATAGTTGTGAAATATTATCTTTTAAATAATCTCTTATTGTTTCTTTGTCGTTTTCTGTAAGAATTTTTGAAACTGGAATGTTATTTTGTTCTAAATCGTTAATGGTTTGGCTTGTATTTTTTGATGTAAAAAAATAATTTAATAAAACCTGTATTAAAATTAATATAGTTGCTAACAATAAAATTTTGATTATTGTTTCTAGTATTTTACTTTGTAATTTTTTTTCTTCCATATATTTATAATTTATTTAAAATGTTATAATAAATTTATACTATTAATTATATCATCAAGAACTAAATAACAAAACTACTAATAAGCTAACAATATGGAAAAACAACATTTAGCAACCATTACAATACTTGTCACCAACAGGCAAGTAAATTCTGAAAAGGTGAACAGACTCTTATCAGAAAATGGGCATCTAATAATTACAAGACTAGGATTAAACGTAGAGCCTCGATGCGTTTCAAATTGTACGGGACTTATTACAATAATAACAAAAGGAAGTTTGAAGCAAATAAATGACCTTACAAAAAAACTAAACATTCTCTATGGAATTGTTGCAAAAAATACAATCATAACAAAAAAGTAATAAGTATAAAAAATAGAGCGCGTTTGTATAGCTCTATTTTTTATTATACGAGATATTTAAATTATGGATTGACAAAAATTGCTTAATGGGCTAAATTTGTATGAAAATTAAAAAATAGGAGGAAATAATGATAAAAAAAATGATAAAAAAATTGTCTTCATGGCTATCTGTGCTTTGGACAGATCTACCAGGAGTGCTTTCAGAAAAGAACATAGCCATACTAGACTCTTTTATGAACAATGGTGAACATCTAAAACCAGTATCAAAAAGAAGTCCTGATTTTAATACATTACTCGAAAGAATTTGGGAAAACGGTGCGATACAAGATGCTGTAAAAAAAATACTCACGATGCTCTTACCACTATTAAACCCCAAAAATAATTTCGGGACGGACTTATTTAATGTTATGTCTCCTTACTGGTGGACACCAGCAATAGAGGGCGTTGCTATCAGAAAACACCCAAAAACAAAAAAGCTCCAGGTGTTTCTTGCGCGCCGTGCTGCTGATGAATCAGCATATCCAAATAAGTTGCACTGTCCTGGGACAGGATTACGATCTGCAGATGCTTTTAAACTAGCGCCTGAAACTCAATTCGACAGATTAAGGAAAATCGAGGGCTTTAATGCTAGTGACTACAAATTTATTGGATTAAAATACACGCCAGAAGAAGAAAGGGGGCCATACGTATCTCTTGTATATCTCGTTGATCCTAGTGGATTACAAGAAATTGCTGAATCAAGGT
Source organism: uncultured Gammaproteobacteria bacterium (assembly GCA_964634645.1). Taxonomy (GTDB): domain Bacteria; phylum Patescibacteriota; class Patescibacteriia; order UBA1558; family S5-K13; genus CAZWKI01. The sequence continues at coordinate 47,288 of CAZWKI010000002.1, forward strand.
GGTATGACTGGGAAACAATAAAAAATGATCCCACGTTAGTGTGTCATCACAGAGATTCAATTATTCCAATGGCAATAGAAGTATTTCTAAAAGAAGAAAAAATATAAATAATAAACCAGCTAGTTAATTAGCTGGTTTTTATAATCAATAAGAACTATTTATTGTTTTTCTTTTTTCTTTTGGGCGGTTCTGCCGGCTCTGGATTTTTCTTCACTGAAACCAAATGGCTTTTTTGATAAATACTATGCTTTGTTTTTGATACATTTCCATTCTGATCATAAAAAATACCAGAAATCCCATTATCAAAAAAATATAGTGCTTGACCTTGGCTTGTTGCTTTAATTCTTGCAACTATTTTTTCACCTTCCCTACCAAGGTTAACAAAAAGAATATACCAAAACCACTCTGCATTTTCATTTTTTTCATTATTTACAATAGACCCATAATCGTCTTCTAACATAAATTTCTCGTTTTGCTTTGCCTGTTTTTCACTAATAGGAATGTATTCCTCCTTTGTAGAATCAAAATCGATTTCCTCTGAAAAATCCTCTACTGCTGTGCTACCTATTGCCTTGTTTTGTTCTTCTTTTTCAAAGATATCTCTTTGGTCATCATCTTTTTTCACTTTTCCTCCTTGTAATTCTGTTGGATTTTCGTTAAAATTACTCATAACTATATATTAAAATTATTAAATTGTAA
>CAZWKI010000002.1:47996-50980 GCA_964634645.1 uncultured Gammaproteobacteria bacterium
TAGCTTCGTATTAAGTGTGTTTATATTCGTACTCTTATTTCAATTATACTATACTCTTTGCAAAGCTCAAATTTTGTCACAGACAGACGTAAACACGCCCGTTACAAGCTCTTCAACAACATCAAGTCCTCAAATAATAACAAACTATTTTCCTCAAGAAATTATTTTTACACGCGCAATGTGGTATGGAAAAGCCTTTCATGGCAGAAAAATGGCCAATGGAAAGCCGTTTAATATGTACGACTCAACTCTTGTGGCTCACCGGACTCTTCCGCTTGGCACAAAAATAAAAGTGACTAACATGCAAAACGGAATCACAATAGACGCTATCGTCTCAGATCGTGGACCTTATTCAAAAAACAAAAAGACAAAAAAATACATTGCCGATATTGATGTGTCTTATGCTGCTGCAAAAATTCTGGGATTTGACAGGGCTGGTATAGCTGATGTTAAAATAAAAGTATACTAATTAGCTTTTTATTAAACTAAATATCTAAAAGTACAATTAACATGAAAAAATTCTTTTTGGCTTTTGTGTTTGCTTGGCGAGGAATTAAATCTTCTTTCATAGAAAGAAATATAAAATTGCACTTTATTGCAACAATTTTAGTTATTCTATTTGGTTTATATTACAAAATATCTAAATTAGAGTGGTTTGTAATAATAATTCTTATAGGGCTTATAATATCTCTTGAAATGATGAATAAATCCATAGAAGATCTTGCAAACGTTGTTAGAGACCGGCTAAATTTAGAATATACCGCAACAACAAAATTAAGAAACGTTGCAGCTGGAGCGGTTCTTATTTCTTCAATATGCGCTTTTGTGATAGGGCTTATAATATTTTTACCAAAAATTATTTAATCAACTAACTAAAATAATATGACTTTTGAAGGCGAACCAAAAAATCCTACAAATGAAGATATAGACTTTGATAAACTAAAAAACATGTGGGACGAGCTTATGAAGAAAGATGGTGTAAACTTTTATAGCAATGCTGCTATTTTTACAGAAACTCTTTATGATAAAAATGACCCAGATTCTCGAAAAGGAATTGAGAAGTATAAACTTTTTCATTTATTAGGTGGTTCTTATATTTCTCCTACCCATAAAGAAACAGCAATTTATAATGACGAAATAGATCAAAAAATAAAAAAATTCATCGAGGATGAGTTTAATAAATTAGAAGAAAAAAAATAAACTTACTTTTTAAAGGTCACAAACTTATTCCACAAAAATCCTACGGCGCCAGTAAAAATAACTGATATAATATATGCAATAGCATAATAAATATGTAGAACTTCTACAAAAATATACATCAGTACGAGATTAATTAAAATACCTATTCCAAAAACAATACCATATAATGTAATTTGCCTTGGTATTGTTTTTAAATTTGAGTCTTTGAATACAAAAAATTTTCTACCAAAAAAAGTTTGAAAAGATCCTATAGCAAATGCGGCTGCAGAAGCTATCAAATACCAAATTCCAAAAAATTCTTTAAATAAAAAAAGATAGCCTATTTCAAGTACGTTTGATATTCCTCCCACAAAAGCATATCCAAAAAAATTCTTAATTATTTCTTGTCTTACAAATTTTTTGTATCTTTCTTTATAATTTCCAAACATAGTATTTTCATTATAACAGATATAAAAAATATTAGTATTGACAATGTAGTTTTTTTGAGTTAGTTTTTAATATAAAATAATAAAGTTGGAGGAAAAATGATAGCGCAATTAAAAATAAAAAATTATGACTCTTTTCTTTTTTCAAAACTTTCTGATAAACATTACAACTGCAAAAAAGTAAAAGACGCTCTTATCGTAGAATTAAAGGATTTTGAAATCATTGGAAATACTATCTCTTATGAAATTCCACGAGCTGTATTACAATATGAATATAGTTTTGAAGTTTGTGAATATGAATCAGGTGGAAGAAACGGAGAATTCGGTGAAGCAACAATAATTTGTTCAGAAATTGGAAAAAGAGTAAAACCACTTTTTATTTTTAAAGAATTGCGTCCAAATGATAAACACGCATATTTTGTTTTAAACGACGAATTTATAATTATTAAATCCTACTGTCCTGGATCAAAAGTCATAATACAAAAATATTCTTGCGCCATTTCTTTCAACAAGGCAATAATCACAATAAAAGAATACTTTAATGGCGAAATAGACAATATTAGGGGTGTTTTAAAAGAAGTTGCAAACCTAGCTTATTTAAAAGCTTGTACTGTGGATTGCAAAGAAGTTGTATTTGCCAAAAAAGATGAAATTTTGTAATATCCGTTAGCCAGAATAAATTCTGGCTTTTTTATTTGCTAACGGCTGTTGTTGGCAAGGGCGGCCGTTTGTAACGGCTGTTGTTGAAGCTATTGACAAGATTTATAAGATATGCTATGATGCTATATTAAGCAATAGTTCTTTGACAAATATTTGCCTGGCTTCGCCAAGGCAAGCAGTAATCAAAATAGTGCGGAGGGGCATAAAAATGGCTTTTTCTAATCAAGCTTAACTGGAATGGGTCCAGCTCAGCTGGATGGATTTAGCTAAAAAATGGGTTAAAAACAATGGCAATATTAAAAAAATTGTCGAGCAATGTCGTCTTATCGTAAGTGTAAGCTGAGATAATTGATGACTGAGCAAGACAAACGTCATATTTTCCGCCGTAGCTTTAGCGAAGGTGGATAAAACCTTTATCTCTGCACTGCTTTGATTACTGAAGATAAAAAATATCACTTTCGCTTGGGGGGTTCCAAGCTTCGTGGCCTTCACTGCCCACGACGGAAGCCTAGCCACGCGAGCGTCACCGAGAACAAGTGGTGGACACATACAACTGATCAGATTGATCAAGTCTGTCACAAATCCGGCAAAAGCCGCGTTAGTAAAGCCAGCGGCAAAATATTGCCCTGAAATGCCCTCTTAACAACCGAAATGCCGTCCCGGAATGGAGGACCCATGAGACTAAAAAATGTGTCTCCA
>CAZWKI010000003.1:0-23879 GCA_964634645.1 uncultured Gammaproteobacteria bacterium
TATCTTGTATATGAAGCTGATTTTTCAAATATAGATGTAGCTGACAAAAAATCATCTCTTGATGGAGTAAAAGATGTTTTAGAAAAAAGAATTGATCCTCACGGAGTAAAAGAGCCAAATATTCAAGTAAGCGGTGAAAACAGAATAATATTGGAATTGCCAGGAGAAGACAATATTGAAGAAGCAATTAAAAAAATTGGTGAAATGCCAATATTGGAATTCAAAGAATTAGTTCAAAATACAACAACAACAGATCAAGCCGTTGTTAATGAAGAAAATGAAGCAAATAAAAAATTAGCTAATGAAATTTTGGCTCGTGCTTTAAATAATGAAGATTTTGCAACACTTGCAAGAGAATACAGTGAAGATCCTGGTTCAAAAGACAACGGTGGAGTTGTTGATTTTATAAATCAAACCTCACTAGACCCCGCTTACGGAGATGTTATTTTCAATAAACTAAGTAACAACCAAATTTATAATCAAATTGTAGAAAGTCAATTTGGATATCATATTATAAAAAAATTAGAAGAAAGAGGGTCTGGAGAAAATAAAGAAGTAAAATCTCAGCATATTTTATTTTTGAAAAAACAAGCAGAAACACAAAATGAAGAGTGGATAAATACGCAACTCTCTGGCAAACAATTAAAAGCTTCAAATGTCCAATTTGATCAAACAACTGGTGCTGCTGAAGTAAGTCTTGAATTCAATGATGAAGGAAAAGATTTGTTTGCAGAAATTACAAAAAGAAACATAGGAAAACCAGTGGGAATATTTTTAGACGGAAATGCAATTACGGTTCCTCAAGTTAATGAAGAAATTACCGGTGGTAAAGCGGTGATTAGTGGAAGCTTTTCTCTAGCAGAAGCAAAATTATTATCACAAAGGTTAAATGCTGGAGCTCTTCCTGTTCCAATAAATTTAATAAGTCAGCAAATAGTTGGTCCAACACTTGGAAAAGAATCTTTGGACAAAAGTCTAAGGGCTGGAATTATTGGGTTTATTGCTGTAATAATATTTATGATTATTTATTATAAGTTCTTGGGTATTATTGCAATGTTTGCTCTTGCTGTTTATGCTCTTGTTGTAATGGCAATATTTGAAGCATGGCCTGTAACATTTACCCTATCTGGTATCGCAGGATTTATACTCTCTATCGGAATGGCGGTGGATGCAAATGTGCTTATTTTTGAAAGAACAAAAGAAGAATTAAGATCTGGAAAAGCTCTTATGCCATCAATTGAGGATGGATTCAAACGCGCCTGGCCATCAATAAGAGACTCAAATTTTTCTTCTCTTATAACATGTATTATACTTATTGCACTTGGAAAAAGCATGGTAAAAGGATTTGCAGTAACCCTTACTATAGGAATACTTGTTTCAATGTTTACAGCTATTGTAGTTACAAAAAATTTCTTATTATTGCTACTGAATGAAAAAATGGCAAACAAATTATGGCTATTTGGTGTTAAGAAAAAAACAGATAAACAAATTAATTAAATAATATAATTAAATAATTATGTACAATATAATAGGAAAAAGTAAAATATTTATAGGACTCTCTTTGATTCTGGTAATAATGAGTATAATTGCAATATTTGTATTCGGATTAAATTTCGGTATTGATTTTACCGGTGGATCAATTATAAATGTCAGATTTAAAAATATCGAAAGACCGAGTATTGATAGTCTAAAAAACTCTTTATCTGAAATAAGTTTATCTAATTTAATAATTCAGCCACTTGGAAATGATGAGTATACTATAAAAACTCAAAATATAACAGAAGAAACACATCAACAAATTATTTCTACAATAGAATCAAAGTTTATAACTTCAGAAAATCAAGAAATAGAAGAACTGCGTTTTGACTCTATTTCTCCTTCTATAGGTTCTGAATTAAAAATAAAAACTCTCTGGGCTGTAATTCTTGCTCTTTTTGCAATAGGACTTTACATTGCTTATGTTTTTTATAAAGTATCAAAACCTATTGAGTCGTGGAAATATGGAATGTCTGCTATTTTGGCTCTTCTTACTCATGATGTTGTTATACTTGTCGGAATTTTCAGCGTATTGGGATATTTTTTGAAAATTGAAATAGATGCGTATTTTATTCCGGCACTTCTTACTTTACTTGGATACTCTATAAACGACACAATTGTTACATTTGACAGAATAAGAGAAAATTTACATAAAAAACAAAATCTTACATTTAAAGAGCTTATAAATGAAAGTATAAATGAAACATTGCCAAGAACCATCAACACAAGTTTTACAACTATGATAACTCTTATTGCTGTTCTTTTTTTTGGTGGAGAAACAATAAGATATTTTGTACTAGCCCTTCTTATTGGAATAATACTAGGAACTTATTCATCGATTTTCATAGCTTCTCCACTTTTATTGTGGTTTTATAATCTTAAATACAAGCAAAATAAGACAAATTAAACACACAAAACAACGTCATTAAATCACCTCTACTTGACGAGGTGATTTTTTTATGTTTAATTTGAATACCTAAAATAGAAGCTTTATCATTTGACAAGTTTTTTATATTATGATATACTCTTATTATTAAAAATATATAATATTTAAACAAAATATATGGAAAATAAAGACTCAATATTAGACAAAGTAATGGCTGCAAATAGAGAAAAAGCCAAAATTAACTTTGATCCAAAACAAATCGTCTTAGAACTTATCAAGAATCTCAATGAAAGAGAAAGAGAAATTCTTGAAAAACGCTATAGTTTATCTGGGGACAAAAAATCCACTCTTGAAGGTATTGGTAAAAAATACAACATTACAAGAGAAAGAGTAAGACAGATAGAAAATATAGCTATTAAAAAAATCAAATCCCTTGGTGATAAAATTGAAGCTATTTCCGAGCTTGATTCTATAGTTGAAAACTCTTTAAATCAATATTTGGGAATATTAGGAGAAGAAACTCTCATCAATATGATACTTGATCAAGATAAAAACAATGAAACAAATTATCATATTACAAAATTTTTGATTAATAAATTATTAGACAATAAATATTCTTCAAATAAAGAAGATGATGATTTTTTTGCAACCTACAAAACAAAAAATAGTAATTGGGAAACCTTCAAAGATGCAATAGAAAAAATAACACAAATTTTAGAAAAAAATGAACAACCAGTAGATAAATTAGAATTGTGGAAAACTTATGAAAACGAAAAAGATATTAATTTTATAAATGATAAAATAAACGAAGACATACTTTTAAATTACATACAACCGAGCAAAAAAATAATGGAAAATCCACTTGGAGAAATTGGTTTGGCTCAGTGGAAAAGCATTATTCCAAAAAGAATGAGTGATAAAATTTATTTGGTAATGAAAAAATTCAATAAACCAATGCATTTCAAAGAAATCACAGAAGAAATAAATAAGATGAATTTTGACAAAAAAATTGCACATCCTGCAACAATTCATAACGAATTAATACTTGATGATAAATATGTTTTGGTGGGTCGTGGAATATATGCCCTAAAAAAGTGGGGTTATGAAGCAGGAAAGGTTTCTGAAGTTGTTGAAAAAACACTCAAAGAATTTGGTTCGATGACAAAGGAAGAGCTTATAAACAAAGTATTGGAAAAAAAGATTGTAAAAAAAACGACAATAAATCTAGCAATTGCAAATAATAAAAATATTAAAAAGGGCAAAGACGGAAAATATTGTTTTGCACAAAATTATTAATTAATCTTTGTTAAAACTAAAATCATATAGTATAATAAATAGTGTTGTGAGAAATAACGCTATTTATTTTTATCTGAGTGATAAATAAAAATATTTAAAATAAAAATATATTGTCGAGCAAGTCAAGCTGAACTTGAAAAGCTCGAAAAAACATAAATGCAAATTTATATTGATCCTATTAAAATTTCAGAAATAATTAATTATACCGGAAATCCATTTTCTCTTTTTTGGTACTTACTTATTCGTGGTGGATGGTTGGTGGGCTTAATTTCTGCGGCCTGGGGAATTTATTTTGCTTGGCTTGAATGGAAAAGAAGAGATCATCTGAGAAATGAAACAAAATATACTCTTTTTGCTATTGACGTTCCAAAAGAAAACGAACAAACAATAAAAGCTGTGGAAGAGATATTTGCGACCCTTCACGGTGTAAAATCAGGAAAAATAGCAAAAGAAACTTATATTCTTGGTGAAACTCAACCCTGGATTAATCTAGAAATTATAAGTATTGAAGGATATATACAATTTCTTATAAGAACTCCTAGTAAATTTAGTGATGTTATAAAGTCTGCATTTTTTGCTCATTATCCGGATGCTGACATAATAGAGGTAGAGGATTACATGAGCATTATTCCAATGGATACAAACAATCCAGATTCAAAATTTAAAGGATTTGGAATGGATTTTTTTCTTGGTGCTCCAAATTTCTTACCCATAAAAACTTATCCCGAGTTTGAACATTCAATGAGTCAGACATATATTGATCCACTTGGCTCTGTATTGGAGCTAATGTCAAAACTTGGCCCTGGAGAATTTATGGGTTTTATGCTTATGATAAGACCAATTGATGGAGATGATGTTGTTGAGAGTGGCAAAAAAGAAATTAGCAAAATGATGGGAAGAGTGAAAGCTGTTTCGAAAAATTTTGCCGATAAAATACTTGATGGTGCTGTACAAAACATGCAAATAGCAAGTGAAGCAATATATGATATGGGCTGGGAAATTTCTGCCGAAGAACAAGCTACAAAAAAAGATGAATTAAAAATACTTACTCCTGGTGAAAGAGAAAGAATAAAACAAATAGAGGGCAAAATTGGTAGATTTTTATATGAAGCAAGATTGATGACTCTATATATTGCACCAAAAGAGAAATTTTTAATTAGTAGGGGTATGTATGGCCTCCAAGGCGCTATGAGGCAATTTGCGAATTTTAACAGTTTTAAAAATAAAAAAACAAAAGCAGATTACATATATAAAATTGATAGGGAAAGAAAAAATGTACAAGCCTTCATAAAAAAATTTGTTATTCGTGACACCTTTAATACAAAACCATTTGTGCTTTCAACTGAAGAAGTTGCCTCCATTTATCATTTCCCTGATCAAAACGTCAAAGCTCCTATGATAAAGAAAACAGATACAAAGACAGTTGAGCCGCCTACAGAAATCCCTTTTGAAACTCAAAAGCCATCTATACTATTCACGCAAAATCAAAAAAATCTAGAAGTGGAACAACTGGAAAAAGAATATATTGAGCAAAACCTAAATGACGGAACAACCATAGATTTAAATTTAGACGATAAATACTTTGAATCAAAATTTGCAAAGCACCAAAAAGACAGACAAGAAGCTCAAAGAGAATTTGAAGAAGACCTTAGAAAAGAAAATAAGAGATTACCAGAAGAGTCCACAATGGATGATTCTGATGAAGATAGAATTAAGCCCCCAGACAACCTACCATTTGTTGACTGATTTTATTTAATTTATAAAGACAAAAATGAAAAATGATATAGTAACATTTGCAAAAACAGTATATAGAGGAGAATCTAGAAAATTCGGAATAAAAACAGATGATCGTCGTCGTCACATTTATGCTATTGGAAAAACAGGTATGGGAAAAACTACTATTATTGAGAATATGGTTATTCAAGATATTCTTGAGGGTCGTGGAGTTGCGCTTGTTGATCCTCACGGAGATATTGTAGAAAAAATATTAAATTTTATTCCACCAAATAGAATAAATGATGTTATATATTTTAATCCTGCTGATTTTGACTATCCAATCGCTTTTAATGTGCTTGAAAATGTTGACGTGACAAAAAGACATTTAGTGGCCTCTGGTCTTCTTGGTGTTTTTAAGAAAATATGGGCAGATTCTTGGGGACCAAGATTGGAATATGTATTAAACAATGCCATCATGGCTCTTCTTGAGTATCCAGGTTCAACAATGCTTGGTATTATGAGAATGCTTGTCGATAAAACGTATAGAGAAAAAGTTATAAACAAAATTACAGATCCAGTTGTAAAATCATTTTGGGTTGATGAATATGCAAAATATCCACAAAGTTTTCAGACTGAAGCAATAGCACCTATTCAAAACAAGGTTGGAAGATTTTTATCTACTCCACTTACCCGAAATATTGTTGGTCAAGTCCAATCTTCAATAGATATAAGAGAAATAATTGATAATGAAAAAATATTTTTATTAAATCTTTCAAAGGGAAGAATTGGAGAAGACAACTCGGCCCTTCTTGGAGCAATGATTATTACAAAAATTCAACTCGCTATTATGAGCAGAGTTGATATGCCAGAATCAGAAAGAAAAGATTTTTATCTATATGTTGATGAATTTCAAAACTTCGCAACAGAAAGTTTCGCAAATATATTATCTGAAGCAAGAAAGTATAGATTAAATTTATTTGTAGCTCATCAATACATAGAACAACTAGAAGAAAGCGTTCGTGCTGCAATATTTGGTAATGTTGGAACATTGATTTGTTTTAGGGTTGGAGCGGGAGATGCAGAATTTTTACAACGCGAATTCGAACCAAGCATTATTAATCAGGATTTGGTAAATTTAGCAAAATACAAAATTTATCTAAAATTAATGGTTGATGGTATTTCATCAAATCCATTTCAAGCCGCAACACTTCCTCCGCTTGCAATACCAGAAAATGGTCCAGAAACAGCCGAAAAAGTAATAAGGGTTTCTAGAGAAAGATATGCTACAAAAAGAGAGCTTATTGAATCAAAAATATTGAAGTGGAGTGGACTTGAAATAGATAATGAAGAATTTCTTAATACAAAATCTGAATCAGACATTTTGAAAGACAAAATTGATGATTTGAAAAAAAAGAATATCGATAAAAATAATAAAATTGATAAATCAAAAAAATCTTCTTCTGTGGAATTATTTGACGCAAAATGTGATAGTTGTAGTAAGGCAATTACAGTACCCTTTAAACCAGATGGAATAAGGCCCGTTTATTGCAATGATTGTTTTGTAAAAATAAAAAAAGAAAAAGAAGAAAATAAAAATAAATCAATAAAACTAGAAGATGTTTTTAAGTCTCCGGACGAAGAAAATTCTAATAGAGAATAAATAAAAGAATAAAATAGTCATTGATAATTCTATAAAATATTTATGAAAAAAAATATCAACAAAATTATTTCTAATATTAAATCTATAAAAATTCAAGGTGCTACAAGTGTTTGTAAAGCAACGCTTGATATATTTGAACTGCTATGTGATAAATATAAAAAATATGATTTGATAAAATTTGAAAAAATATTTTTCAAAGATGCTGAAAAAATTTCTTTACTTAGAGCAACAGAGCCAATGTCCAGAAATGCACTCAAATTTATAACACATAAATTTAATAATAAAAAATTTGATACAACTGATAAGGCAATAGAAAATATAAAAAAATCTATAAAACTGTTTAGAACTTTAATATTAAAAACAGAAAAAATAATAATTTCAAATGGCGCTAAACTAATCAATAATAACGATAGAATACTGACACACTGTCATTCATCAATAGTTGAAAAAATATTGATTTCTCAAAAAAACAAAAAAATATCTGTTTATAATACAGAAACAAGACCACTGATGCAGGGACGAATAACCTCGAAGAAACTAGTAGAAAATGGCATAAAAACAACAATGATAATTGACTCAGCTGCTGATTTTTTCATTTCTCCTTATTCTGGAGATTTGAAAATGGATAAAGTAATGACAGGATTTGATGCTGTTTCAATTAATGGTTCTGCAATAAATAAAGTTGGCTCTTATGGAGTATCGTTATCGTGTAAGATAAACAAGGTCCCATTCTATATAACGGGCTCACTTTTAAAACTTGATACTCAAAATACGATAAATATTGAAATAAGAAACAATAATGAAATTTGGAAAAATCTTCCTGAAAAAAAATTAAATTTAATAAATATTGCCTTCGATTATATACCGCGTGAATATATAACTGGAATAATATGTGAATTTGGAGTTATAAAACCATCTGAAGTAAATAATTACATAGAAAAATATTATTCCTGGATAAACGAAAAAGAGGTGAAACTTATTAGAACAAAATAATTTTATTAAATTCTAAAAACTAAACACTAAAAACTAAATTAATAAATATCCAAATAGTAAATCAATGGAAAAATAAAAATAACAAATTGAAAATAATGTTATGCATAAAAAATCTTTTTTGAATTTACATTACAAAGCAAATAAAAATGATATTATTGCGACTTATCGTATTGAATCAAAATTAGGACTAGAACGCGCCGCAATAGAGGTTGCGGCAGAGTCATCTATAGGTACATGGACACACATAAGTACACTTAAACAAAAAACATTTGATAAACTAGCTCCTCAAATATTTTTTATTGATAAAAAAAAGAAAATTGTTCGCATTGCATACCCGATAGAAAATTTTGAACTCGGCTCTATTCCACAACTTTTATCTGGTCTTGCAGGAAATATATTTAGTATGAAAATTATTGATAATTTAAGGTTAGAAGATTTGAGTTTGTCTACAAAATACATAAATTCATTCGAAGGACCATACTATGGAATAAAAGGAATAAGAAAACTATTAGACATAAAAAATAGACCACTTATTGGATCTATTATAAAACCAAAGGTTGGACTTAGTGCAAAAGAGCACGCGAAATTAGCTTATGATATTTGGACAAACGGAATTGACGTTGTAAAAGACGATGAAAATCTTACAAGTATGACTTTTAATAAATTCAATGATAGAGTTGTGAGCGTAATGAAAATGAAGAAAAAAGCAGAAGCTATTACGGGGTGTAAAAAAATTCATGTTTTCAATATTACAGCTCCAATGGATGTGATGCTTGAACGGGCTAAATTTGTAAAAAAAATGGGTGGAAAATGCGTTATGGTAGATCTTGTATCTGTCGGGCTTGATAACGTACAGGTTTTAAGACGTGCAAATTTGGAACTTATTATACACGGACATCGTGCAGGACATTCAATGTTTACAAGAAATACGCGTCACGGAATGAGCATGCTTGTAATTGCAAAACTAGCAAGGCTTGCAGGAATTGATCAACTTCATACAGGAACTGTTGTTGGAAAAATGGATGGATCTAAAGAAGAAGTGATTGAAATAAATAAAGCAATGAAAGAAGATGCAGGAATAAATAGAGTTTTACGAGAAAATTGGGAAAAAATAAAACCAGTTATGCCTATTGCATCTGGAGGGCTCTATCCAGAGCTTACAAAAAAACTTATCAATATTTTGGGAAACGACTTGATAATAAATTTTGGTGGAGGGCTTCATGGTCATCCTAATGGATCAATATCTGGAGCTCGTGCGTGTTGGCAAGCGGTTGAAATTGCAACTCAAAAAATAAATAAATTAGACAAAAATTATTTTAAAGAATATTTTGAAGCACTAGAACATTGGAAAAATAAAAAATAATAAAAATACTTACATAAAAAGCCGAGTTTTCATACTCGGCTTTAAAGTTTGTTTCCTTTTTAAGTTAACAGGATAATTATTATTATTGTTATAACTGATAATACAATAGACACAATAAGACCAGTATTGTCAGAACCCGTATCTTCTTGATTTCCATTTTCAACATAATTTTCTTTGCTCATTTTTCCTCCTTATTGAAAAAATAATTTTATACATAATATAATATAAAAAATATTATTCTATGTCAACATTTATTTTTGACCTTTTGTCTTTTATAGCTTAAAATAATACTATAATCTTACACTTTATAACTTTAAACCTTATAACTTTTTAACTTAAAAACTATGTCTTTCTTTTTAAAAGCCAAAAAACTTGATATCAAAACAGGGACAGAACCAATCGCACTTCTTCAAGAAGAAGAAGCATATCATTTTGGTATTCAAGCAAACGACAAAATTCAAATCAGCTGGCGAGGCAAAAAAGCAATTGTATCTGTAAATACTTCTAAAAAAGAAATTGATAGAGGAAATCTTGGTTTGTATAGTAATTTTTGGGAAAAATTTCCATCACTACATGACAAAGAAATTGTTCAAATAAATTTCATTGATAGAGCAAAATCAGTAAACGCTATTAAGAAAAAAATGTTCGGCCAAAGCCTTACTCAAGAAGATTGTAATTCTATAATGAGAGATATTGTTGAAAATAGATTATCCAATCCTCAAATAGCTTATTTTGTTGCTGCAACATACATGAAGCCATATTCAAATGATGAACTTTATTTCATGACGCGTGCGATGGCGCAAAATGGTGACAAATTAGAGCTCGGAGGAGTGATTGCCGATAAACATAGTTTTGGTGGAGTGGCTGGAAATGAAGCCGCAATGATAGTTGTTCCAATAGTAGCTTCTCTTGGTATAAAAATTCCAAAAACATCTTCTCGTGCAATCACATCTGTATCTGGCACTGCCGATACAATGGAAGTTTTATGTCCTGTAAATTTAAACATTAAACAAATAAAAGAAGTAATCAAAAAAACTGGTGGATGTATTGTTTGGGGCGGTGGATTAAATCTTGCTCCAGCTGATGATAGAATTATAACCACGAATTATCCAATGTCACTTGAAGGATATGACAAGGCTATTATTTCTATTATGGCAAAAAAAATTGCAGCATCATCAAACCATATTGTTATAGATTTGCCAATTGGTGAAACCACAAAAATTCCAACAATGCAAGACGCGCTCAATATAAAGAAAAAATTTGAATACCTAGCAAATAAATTCAAAGTAAAAATAGATGTTATCATTGTCCCCGTTAGAGATCCAATAGGAAAGGGTATGGGTCCAGCACTTGAAGCTCGTGATGTTCTCCGCGTATTACAACAAAAAGAAAACAGACCAGGAGATTTAGAAAGTGAAGGAATAAAAATGTCAGGACACTTATTAGAGCTTTGCAAAAAGGCAAAAAAAGGTGAAGGTCAAGGGCTTGCCTGGAAACAACTTCAAACTGGTGATGCGTGGAAAAAAATGCAAGAAATTATAAAAGCACAAGGAGGAAATCCAAATATAGACTCAGAAGATATTACAATTGGCGCTGTAAAAAATTATATTAATGCGACTAAGAATGGAAAAATCATTCTAGTAAATCAAAAATCAATAAATGATATTTGTCGAACCCTTGGAGCACCAAATGATAGATTGGCTGGTCTTTATTTGAACAAAGAATTTGGAAATAGGGTCAAGAAAGGTGAAAGATTATTTACCCTATATGCTCAAAACAAAGAGAGAATGACTTTAGCTCTAAAAGCCATTAAAGGGGGTCTGGAAGTATTCACCATTAAATAAATAAGAAGCTCTAATATTTAAATTCAAAATAAATTTTAAATCCGAAATAAAAAATTACAAACATTTGAAATTTTAGATTTTGTAATTTAGATATTGTTTAATGTTTAGAATTTCTAATTTAGAATTTTATGTCTATCAATAAAAAAACAATTGTGGCGATTGGTCTCAGTGGCGGAGTTGATTCATCCGTCGCTGCTTATTTACTTAAGAAACAGGGTTATGAAGTCATTGCTTATTATATGAAAAATTGGTCAAAAGATATTGGAAAATTTCATTGCCCATGGAAAGAAGACCAAGAATATGCGCTTCGCGTAGCAGATAATCTCAATATTCCAATTTATACTCTTAATTTTGAAAAAGAATACAAAGAAAAAGTTGTTGATTACTTATTTGAAAGTTATAAAAAAGGAATTACACCAAATCCAGATATAATGTGCAACAAAGAAATAAAATTCAAAATATTTTTAGAGCGTGCTCTGAAGCTTGGAGCAGATTTTATTGCAACAGGTCATTATGCAAGAAATTTTTTAGATAAAAATGGAATGTATCATCTGATGAAAGGAAAAGATGGAAACAAAGATCAATCATATTTTCTTCACGAGATGAATCAATATCAACTTAGTAAAACTTTATTTCCTATCGGAGAATTTTCAAAAACAAAAATTCGCGAAATTGCGCGTACTGCAAAATTGCCAACAGCAAACAAAGCAGACTCTCAAGGAATATGTTTTATAGGTGAGGTAAATATTTCGCAGCTACTAAAGACAAAAATAAAACCGCGAGTTGGAGATATAGTTACGGTTGATGGAAAAAAAATTGGTGAGCATGACGGAGTTTATTATTATACAATTGGGCAACGCAAAGGAATTGGAATCGGTGGGGGAGTACCATACTTTGTAATTGAAAAAGATTTGAAAAATAATAGATTGATAGTTGATAAAGGTTCTTGGTCTCAAGATTTGTTTAAAAATGATTGTTTGGTAAAAAATATTCACTGGATTTCTAGTGAACCAAAATTACCATATAAGTGCAAAGTAAAACTTAGATATCGTCAGGAAGATCAAGAATGTGAAATCATAAAAAAAGATAAAAATACTTATAAACTTGAATTCAAAACTCCACAAAGAGCTATTACACCTGGTCAATTCGCTGTATTTTACAAAAAAGATGAGTGTTTGGGTGGAGGAGTTATTCTATAGTTTTGAATTTTGAATTTTGAGTTCTTGAATTATATTTTGGCTTAAAATAGACATTTTTTAAAACAACAAAAGAAATCTAATGATTCCTTGACTTTTTATATATAATATGCTATTATTTTATATTGTTCTTTGACATCAAAAACATCAAATAAACAAAGATTCTTAAGGAGGATCGAAATGAAACAATTACTTATCATTCTCGCCATTTTAATGGTGACCTTGGCATCCATGTTTGCAACTCCAGTTATCAATGTTGATAACACACCCACGCCACACAGCCAAAACGTGATTCCTATGATGGTAAACTTTCATCTGCTCAGTATTAATCTGCACACCACTCAAGAAGAGGCCGTCCTCAATCAGATAATTGTAAGCGTACCCAGCATTGACGGCACCATTATTCCTAATATGAGCAACTTTCGTATGAGAGTCGCCGGAATTCAAGTGTCCAACACCGTATTAGCAATTGATCAGGGCGGAGCAGTTTATTTTAATAACTGTTCATTGAATCTGCCGCTAGATTCAACAATTCAACTCGATTTCTATGCTGATATTGATTATCTTGGCCCCGTAGGATTACATCTGCACCAACAGGACATTACTGCCATGGGCGTGAATTCAAACACACTAGCTCAAATAACAGGACAGTTTCCTATATCTGGAAACATGATGACAATATTTCAACCCGGATCAATACCCAGTATTGAAATATTAGACTCCAATACACCCGTCAATGTTATTTCCGGTGAAGACACAGAACTGCTGCGCATTCAATTTACCTCCGCAAACAATGACTATCTCCAAATAAGGGCTCTAACCATGAGCGTTCTGAACAACTTTAACCTTTTACCTTTTATATGGTTCAAAGACTTGAGGTGGACAAATCCATTCAATCCTAATTGGGTTGGTCAGGATACCCTTAGCTCATTCTTTGATATCACCACGCCTATTTGGTATGGAGACTACAACAACAATTTTACCCTGTGTTTAATGGGTAAGGTTATTGCACCAGATGCCAACAATGCTCGAATTGACATCGGTCTGGAAAGTCAAGACTACCTATGGATCTCTGGTAATCCTCAAGTTGTCGGTCCATTTCCACAGAGAAAAACGATTTATATAAATCAACCTGTGGTGACTAATTCAGACCCAACAACTCCAGCAATACCAGGCATTTCTATTAAGAGTTATCCCAATCCCTTTAATACGGAAACCAATATTGACTTTTCATTGCCAAAAGCAGAGAAAGTCAAATTAGAAATCTACAACATCAAGGGACAGTTGGTTAAAACACTTATTAATGAAGCAAAAAATGCCGGTTCCTATCAAACAAAATGGAACGGGACAGACAACAACAACAACACAAGTGTTGCCAGTGGTGAATATATTTATATGCTTTCTACGAAAAGCAAAGTCATCACCGGCAAGATGATATTAATGAAATAATTTCTTCACCCGTCGGGTGAATATAGCCTCGCAGTGAACAAACATTGCGAGGTTTTTTTTATTTAGAAACGGCAGCCCTTGAAAATTTGACAATTAATAAAAAAAGTAGGAGAATTAAATTATCAATAAGGTCTGTAGGAGGACAAAATGAAAAAGAGTATTCTAACGCTACTTTTATTAATTATTCTGAGCGTCTTTTTGCGGGCTCAGAACATTTCTGTAAAAGTATTTCCAAATCCGTTCCGAGATGAAACAACAATTACATTGCCAGAACTAAAATCCAATGAGAATGTTCTTTCACAAATTTATAATGTAAAAGGACAACTTGTAAAACAATGGCAAGGTGTAAGGGGTTCAATAACCTGGAACGGAAAAGACCAGAATAATAAAAAGGTTTCTGACGGAATTTATTTTTTTAAATTAAGTTCTGGTAGATATACAACAAGCAGAAAAATTATTCTACTCAAATAGCCGATTTCTCGGCTCATTTACCCAAGTCAGAGTGTACAACGAGCTTCCAAATACAATGAAGCTCGTTTTTTCTTTACTTTTCTTTATATAAAATATAAAATACTAATAGTACAATTCTAATTTTTAAAAATAAATTCGTATTATTGGTATAATTAGTACCATTAGTATATTAGCATTATGCTATCATCTGAAATAAGAAAAAAATACATAAAATTTTTCAAAGAAAAAAATCACGTGGAAATTCCAAGTGCATCTCTTGTTCCTGAAAATGATTCTACTACTCTTTTTAATACCGCTGGAATGCAACCTTTAATTCCATTTCTTATGGGTGAAAATCATCCTGCTGGTAGCGCTATTGTAAATTGTCAAAAATGCGTAAGAACAGTTGATATTGAAAATGTTGGAGATTCAACTCATAATACGTTTTTTGAAATGCTTGGAAATTGGCCACTGGGTCACTACGGAAAAAAAGAGGCAATAAAATATAGCTTTGAATTTTTGACATCTCCAAAATGGCTTGGAATTAATCCTGAAAAATTATATGTGACTGTTTTTGAAGGTGACAAAGATATAGAAAAAGATGAAGAATCAATAAGTATTTGGAAAGAATGTTTTGAATCTGTTGGAATTAAGGCACACGAAAATGAAAGAATATTTCCACTTCCTAAAAATGATAATTTTTGGGGACCAGTTGGCGCAAGCGGACCATGTGGACCTGACACAGAAATGTTTATTGACATAGGAATTAAAAAATGCAGCGAAAACTGTAAGCCTGGATGCTCCTGTGGAAAATTCATTGAAATATGGAATGATGTTTTCATGTTTTATTACAAAAATCTTGACGGCTCTTATAAATTATTAGAAAAACCTCAAATTGATACTGGTTTTGGACTTGAACGCGCAACAACAGTTTTGAACAATTTGGATAATGTTTATGATACTGATTTGTTTGTTCCAATTGTAAATGAAATAAAAAAGTTGACAGGACTTGTATCGCCAACTCAGGAACAATTAAAGTCAATTCGCATAATCTCTGATCATATTAGAAGCGCGGTTTTTATAATGGGAGACAACTTAAATATAGCTCCATCAAACGTAAATCAAGGTTATGTTGTAAGACGACTTATAAGAAACGCTATAAGACATGGCAAATTACTTGGAATAAAAGATGTCTTTACTTTTAAAATTGCCAAAGTTGTAATTAGTTTAATGAGTGAATTTTATCCTGAACTGAAAACAAACAAAGAATTTATTATAAATCAACTTATTGAAGAGGAAAATAAATTTAGCAAAACATTAGAAAACGGATTAAAAGAGTTTAATAAATTAGAGCATATTACTGGCTCTGACGCTTTTAAACTTTATTCAACTTATGGATTTCCACTAGAAATGACTATAGATCTAATAAAAGAAAAAGGATTAACTTTTGATATAAAAGACTTTAACGACGAATTTGAAAAGCATAAAGAACTATCTCGCACAGCGTCATGTGGAATGTTTAAGGGCGGTTTGGCAGATCACTCTGAGATTGTAACAAAATACCACACTGCAACTCATTTGCTTCACCAAGCGCTTCGTGAGACTCTAGGAACTCACGTAGAACAACGTGGATCAAATCTTACAGCAGAGAGAATGCGTTTTGACTTTTCTCATCCTGACAAACTCACAAAAGATCAACTACAAATGATAAGCGATTTGGTAAATGAAAAAATAAAAGAATCATTACCAATATTATGTGAATTAAAATCTCTTGAAGAAGCCAAGCAATGCGGCGCAATAGGACTTTTTGGTAATAAATATGGAGATCAAGTCAATGTTTATACAATAGGCGATTTTAGCAAAGAAATTTGTGGCGGACCTCATGTTACTAACACAAAAGAATTGGGTCGCTTCAAAATAATAAAAGAAGAATCTGTTTCTGCTGGAATAAGAAGAATAAAAGCAGTTTTGGAATAATTCAAAGAACCTTTAGATATTGACAATACGACAAAAGTATAGTACGTTTTAATATAAATTATAATTCAAATAAGCATATGAAAAAATTAATTTGTTTAGGGTTTTCTTTGTTTTGCTTATTCTTGATTACAAATCAAGTCCAAGCAACATCATCTTACAGTCACGTTATTACATTAGAACCAGGATGGAACTTAGTTTCTCCCACCAGATTATTAGAATCTCATGAGTTTTCTGCATCTAGCACATCTGCAAATTATGATATTTACGTTTTAAATCCGAATAGTGTCTCAAGCTGGTCCACCATGGCACAACTTGGTCAAACAGAATTTCAACCATTGTTCGGTTATTTTATAAATAACAAAACAGGCACCACTACAACGCTAACATTTAATTACAGACAAGACGTTCCACCAAATGATAGACTTTTTTCCAGAACAATTTTACCTGGTTGGAATTCTGTTGGAGTAGCAAATCCTAGTTATGCTTTAAAACAAAAAGATTCTGATATTACAGATACCAATAATGTAAAAAATATTTTAGATAGCATTAGTCAAAATACACAATCTGTTTATGACCTAACAGCAAACCAAACACCAAAATATACTACAGGAATAAGTGATGTTTGGAGTGCGTTTATTTATATCGACGCTAACAATTTAGATGATTTTAGAGAAACAAAAGCATATGTAACTTATAATACTTCAACTGGAACATATAATGGTTTTCAAAATAATGACCCAATTCAAGAAGTTTCTGGAGAAACAACTCTTTCAATTGCAAAGAATAATTCTTTTGCAGATCAAAACATATTTGCTTCATCAACTCAGGCCAAAATTGGCTCTTTTATTTTAACTGCGGGAACAGCAGAGGGGGTTAATATTAACAATATACATATAAGCGGATTTTCATCAGAACAATTATTAAATTTACAATTAAAACACAACAATTCAATATTAGCTACACAATCAACTCTTCCATTAAGTGGCACAACAACTATTGATATGAACTCAAATTTAAATCTAAGCGCTGGAGAAAGTAAAATTATTGATATATATGCAGGCATAACATCAACTACTTCAACTTTTTCTTTAATAACTTCAGTAGACGGTGTCTCAGAAATTACCAACACACCACTAACAACATTAGAAGCAGAACTACAAATGATTACAATAACGGGCGTTGGAACAATCACAATCACAAAAGCAGCTGACGAAGTCGGTGTTACAGATTCAAGATTAGTAGTAGCAGGAGTAGAAGATACAATTGCTAAATACAAATTAACAGCAACAAATGAACCATTGAGACTAAACAAAATTAGAGTAAAAATAACAGCGTCTTCAACAGCAACTCAAGACGCAGCTCTAACAGAAATAGCAGATGTATCTCTATGGAGTGGAGCAACACAAATAGCTGCAGCCACTACCCCATCATCTGAAGGAGTATATGCAGTTGCAGACTTTAATACATTCTTGTCAAATCTTGATATTCCAAAAGACGGTATTGCTTATTTAACTGTAAAAGTTAACTACAAGAATACTGCTGACGGAGCAAGATCTGGTAGAGAATTAACAGCATTTATTGATAAAGACGATAACTTTGAATTTAGAGGAATTGGTACAGATACAGTTATTTCATCTGTATCTGCTGACGTTGCTGGAAATCCAGTATATATCTACAAGAGCATCCCAACAATTGTAAATGGAACATTGCCAACAACAGTTCTATCAAGTGGAAATATGGTATTAAACAGATTCTCAGTTACAGCCAATGCAAAGGGTGTAATTGATTGGAGAACTATTAAATTCACAATTTCTACAACAACAGCAACAGCAAGTGGATTTACTCTAGTTGACGAGTCAAACACAAGCGTTGGAACATGCACTTTAACAGCACAAACAACTGTTACATGTACGTCTGCAACAGATAATCAGATTGCAGCAGGAACAACAAAGACATATTCTTTGAAAGCTAACGTTGTTGCAACTGAAGATCATGGAGCAATTTCAACATACATTGCAAGACCTTCAACGACATTTGCAAATCCAGATGCACATGATGATTTATCTTCTGCTTCATTTATTTGGAGTGATGAACCAACAGCATCTCATGCGGCATCTTCAGAAGATTATATGGGTGATTTCTTGGTAAGAAATTTACCGCTAGACTCGCTGACATTGAGTAAATAATTAAATACCAATAATATGAAAAAAATTAAAATATTTTTATTCCTGATCACTCTATTCTTGCTAACACCAATTTTTGCATTCGCAGACAATTCTTTTCCTGATTTTCCAATGTCATTTTATGGAACTGCAACATTAGATGGAACACCACTACCCGTTGGTTCAAAAATTCAAGCTTATGAAGGCTCAACTTTGAGGGGTGAGGTTATTTTGAGTGAAGCTGGTATTTATGGATATGATGATCCTACAAGAGCCAAATTAGTAGTTGGAAATTTTACTGAAAATTTAATATTTAAATACGTATTAGTTAACTCTACCACGACAGGCGGTGGAGGCGGTGCTATTATAATTTTTCCACCACCACCAATTATAATTCCATATCTTAACCCTGAAACTGGATGTTCTATTCAAGAGTATACAAATGGTTTTATTTCTGGAATTTCAATTTTAAAAAATTTAACATTTACTACTTGTGAAACCATAGATACGGTAGCTCCAGTAATTACACTTTTAGGAAACAGTTCTGTAAATATTTATAGGGGTGATATTTATACAGATGCGGGAGCAACTGCACTTGATAATGTTGATGGAAATATAACTTCAAATATCGTAACTGTAAATTCAGTAAACACTGCAATCATTGGAACCTATACAGTGACCTATAATGTTTCTGATGCTGCTGGTAATGCAGCTCCTCAGGTTACAAGAACCGTAAGGGTTTCAAATAGACCTAGTGGTGGTGGAGGTGGTGGAGGTGGAAACCCAGATGTTACACCAACAACAAGTACAACAACACAGCAAGTTTTGGGAGAAAAGATTTCATACACAGAAGGCAAGTGGGTAAAAACAAGTGATAGTAAAACAGTATATTTCGTAGATAACAATAACGTAAGACATGCATATCCAAATCAGAATATATGGAAATCATATTTTGGAAATGACTTCTCATTTGTCATTACAATAACAAAAGAAGAATTAGCATCTTATCCGTTAGATAGAAATGTTCCATACAAATCTGGTGCAATGTTCAAAATATCTAGCATTCCAAAAGTATATAGAGTTGGAGAAGATAGATTAATTCAATGGCTAAAAACAGAAGACGCTGCAAAAAGATTATATGGAAATAATTGGAACAAGTTAATTCAAGATTTACCAGATGGATTTTTTGGTGATTATGTTATGGGAGAAGACATTGAATAATAAATATTCAAGATTCGTATAATTAATACCATTCGTATTATTAGTATAATTAGTATAAATTCGTATATTGGCATTATACTTACATTGGTATTGACAAATTTTTCAAAAACGCTATAATTTACTTAACTAATAAAAGTTATTATATATCGACAATTTCAAATCATAGTGAATACATTGCGAGTATAATTGCTAAATAATAAAATAATACATTTTATTTATTATTTTTTTAATGCTAAAAAACAAAGAAAAAAATACAAGTAAGGAATTCATAGAAGTAAACGGAGAAGTTTTGGAAGCTCTTCCGGCTGCTCAATTTAAAGTAGAATTAGAAAATGGACATGTTGTAATAGCTTATTTATCAGGAAAAATGAGAATGTTCAAAATCAGATTATTACCAGGAGATAAAGTAAAAGTTGAAATGACTCCATACGATATGAATCATGGTAGAATAACTTACAGATTCTAAACCCTAAATACTAAACTCTAAACACTAAAATTATGAAGGTAAGACCATCAGTAAAACCAATGTGTAGAGACTGCAAAGTGATCAGAAGAAAAGGTCGCTTGACTTGTATTTGCAAAAATCCAAAACACAAACAAAGACAAGGATAAGCTAATTACGAATGATGAATTATGAGTGATGAAAAAAATTCAAAATTAATAATTCAAAATTTATTCAAAATTCAAAATTAAATTAAAAATTGAAAATAATAAATAGAAAATAAATGTTATGGCTAGAATAGCAGGAACAAATATACCAGAAAACAAAAGAATAGAAGCATCACTTCCATATATTTATGGTGTTGGTCTCACAAGATCAAAAGAAATACTAAAAGCAACGGGTATAAGTGTAGATAAAAGAGTAAAAGATTTAACTCAAGATGAAATAAATAAATTAAGAACTTTTATAGAAAAAAATTACAAAGTAGAGGGTGATCTAAAAAGAGAAATTTTGATGAATATAAAAAGATTGAAAGATATAAAAGCATATAGAGGCACAAGACATGCAAAAGGATTACCAGTAAGAGGACAAAGAACAAAAACAAATTCTCGTACAGTACGTGGTAATAAACGTGTATCAGCAGGATCAGGAAGAAAAGCCTCTGCACAAAAAACTTAACTAGCTGTCAGTTTTCTGATTTCAGGTTCTAGCTAGATATATTACCTAAAACCTACAACCTAAAATCTAAAACCTAAAAAAATATGGCCGAAAAAAAAGTAAATAAATCAAAAAAGAAGAAAAAGATACTTGTCAAAAAAGGACATGCTTATATTAACGCAAGTTATAATAATACTATTATCACTCTTACAGATCAAAATGGTAATGTTTTGTCATGGTCTTCAGCAGGATTAAATGGTTTCAAGGGTCCAAAAAAAGCAACTCCATACGCAGCTGAAATAATAGCAAGAGATGCAATTGCAAAATCAAAGGCCTATGGTCTTGAAGAAGTAGATGTTTTTGTGCGTGGTGTAGGTGCAGGACGTGAAGGCGCTATAAGAGGACTACATTCAAATGGATTAAACGTTGTAGGAATAAAAGATATTACGCCAATTCCACATAACGGTTGCAGACCAAGAAAACCAAGAAGAGTATAATTTTAATAATTTTTTTGTAAATATAATATGAGAAAAATCAATTCAAAATGTAGACAATGCAGAAGAGAGGGTATAAAGCTTTTTCTAAAAGGTGAAAAATGTTTGAGTACAAAATGTGCAATGATAAAAAGAAATTATGCTCCTGGAGTTCATGGACCAAAAAAAACAATGTCCAAAGCTTCTACATATTCAAAGCAACTTAGAGAAAAACAAAAAACAAAAAGAATTTATGGTTTGCTTGAAAAACAATTTGCTAATCTAGTAAAAAAAGCATTGAAAGACAAAAAAAATTCTGGAGTAGCGGTTTTGCAATTATTAGAAAGTAGATTTGATAATATAGTTTATAGATTACATTTAGCTAATTCTAGAAACTTAGCAAAACAGCTTATAAGTCATGGTCACTTCAAAATAAATGGAAAATCTGTAAATATTTCATCATATAGTCTAAAAATTGGAGATAAAATAGAAATAAAAGAAAACAAATTAAAAAATAAATACTGGGAAAAGATAAAACAGTCAGCAGGCACTCTTGCAAAAGAGTTACCAACATGGCTTACACTTGATACAAAAAATCTTTCTGCCCAAGTTAGCGCAAAACCATCTGTTGATGAAATTGAAAAATCGGTAAACACCGCTCTTATAATAGAATTTTATTCAAGATAAAATATATCAAATAATTAATTTATTTCTGGCTTATCAAGCTTAGCTTGAAAAGAGCTGGATACAAAAACAAAATGGAAAATATACCATTACCAAAGATAATTGAATATAAAGATCTTAAAGAAAATAAGGCTCAAATAAAAATTGAACCGCTTTTTCCTGGATATGGAATAACAATAGCAAATCCACTTAGAAGGGTTTTGATTTCTTCTCTTGAGGGTGCTGCTGTTACAAAAATAAAGATAAAGGGTGTAAATCACGAATTTTCTTCAATTCCTTTTATGAAAGAGGACATTGTTGAATTTATATTAAATGTCAAAAAAATCAGAATGAAAATATTTTCTGATGAACCTCTAAAATTAAAATTAAAGAAAAAGGGAGAAGGCCCAATAACAGCAGGAGATATTGAAAAAAATGCTCAACTTGAAGTGGTCAATCCAAATTTAATATTAGGAAATCTTACAGACAAAAAAGCAGAGTTTGAAATGGAATTTACGGCAGAAAAAGGAATGGGTTATGTAACAGTTGAAGATCGTGGAGAAAAAGAAAGTATAGAACCAGGAGAAATTGTAATTGATGCTATATTTTCACCAATTGTAAATGTAAGTTTCACAATAGAAGAAGTTAGAGTTGGTAAAATGACTGATTATGAAAAAGTATCAATGAAAATTGAAACAGACGGAAGTCTTTCACCAAAAGAAGCTATTCAAAAATCCGTACAAATTTTACTAGACCATTTGACTTTTATAGCAAATGATGGATTAGGAGAAATAACAAAAGAAAAAGAAGAAACTCTAAAAGAGCCAAAAGAAGCAAAAGAAAAAAAGGTCAAAGAGCCAAAAGAAGCAAAAGAAAAGAAAACAACCAAAAAAGCAAAGAAATAAATTTTAAATCTAGTATTCCTTAACCCTAAAACCTAAACCCTAAACCCTAAAAAAATGAGACACCAAAATAAGAATAAAATTTTAGATAGAAAAGTAGGACCAAGAAAGGCTCTTGTTAAGACATTGGCTGGCCAAATTATAATTTATCAAAAAGTAAAAACAACAAAAGCAAAAGCAAAAGTTCTTAAATCATACGTAGAAAAATTAATAACAAAAGCAAGAAAAAATGATATTTCTACGATGAGGTTTTTGAAAACAAAGTTAAACTCAGCTTCAGCTGTCAAAAAATTGTTGGAAGTTTATGGTCCTCAATTCAAAGAAAAATCTGGTGGATATTTAAGAATAGTAAAAAGCGACAAAAGAAAAGGTGACGGAGCTGAAATGGTTTATTTAGAAATTATAAAATAAATTAGTTTTCAGGTTTCAGATTTCAGAAATTCCCTAAAACCTGCAACCTAAAACCTAAAACATAATAACATGATTAAAGTAAAAAGAGAAAAAATTAAACTAGACGCTACTGGAATTCCCTTAGGAAGACTTGCAAGTAAAATTGCAATGCATTTGATGGGAAAAACAAAAACGGGATATTTTCCACATATTGATAGTGGGGATTATGTTGAGATAGATAATGTTTCAAAAATAAAAATAAGTGGTAAAAAACCAGAAAACAAAGTATATTACAGACATTCAGGCTATACAGGTAATCTAAAATCAACAAAACTAAAATTTTTAATTCCAGACAAAATTGACTGGGTTTTGAAAAAAGCTGTAAAAAACATGCTTCCAAAAAATAAACTACAAAATGGCATGTTGAAAAGACTTAAGATTAATAAATAAAATAGAGTTCAGTTTTCAGGTTTCAGATTTCAGTAATATCCTAAAACCTGCAACCTAAAACCTAAAACCTAATAGTATGGACAAAAAAATAAGCGAATACATATACACCGTTGGCAAAAGAAAAACAGCTATTGCTACTCTTAAAATTTATTT
>CAZWKI010000003.1:23889-43650 GCA_964634645.1 uncultured Gammaproteobacteria bacterium
GAAAAAGCAGAAACAATAATAAATGAAAAGAAAATTAGTGAATATGCAAAAAACGAAAAAACAATTCTAGATTTAATAAATGAACCTCTTGTTTTGTTGAATTTATTAGATAAATATAAGTTAACAATAAAAGTGCATGGTGGCGGAAAATATGCTCAAGCAGAAGCAATAAGATTAGCAATTTCAAGAGCACTTGTAAAAATAAATGAAGAATACAAAAAAACTCTTAGAAGCAAAGGCTTTTTAACAAGAGATCCAAGGTCAAAGGAAAGAAAGAAACCAGGACTCAAAAAAGCAAGAAAAGCCCCACAGTGGAGTAAACGTTAGTTTACGACATCCTGAATTAACCGAACGGATGGAGCAAGCGTTAAAAAATACTTTTATATACTCTTACAAAACCTCAATTTTATTTGAGGTTTTGTTTTTCTCAAACGATAAGTTATAATAAAATACATGGAAATAGAAAAGAACGACTTGTCGACCGAAGCTTTAGCGAAGGTGGAAGAATTTACAATAACAATGGAAAATAAAATAGTACGTAATACTAGTTATTTCACTATTGCTCTTGTTATGCAAAAAATCATTTCTTTTGTATATTTTTCATATCTTGCAACTCAAATTGGATCAGAAAGTACTGGAAAATACTTCTTTGCAATTTCTTTTGCGACAATATTTTCTGTTTTTGTTGATCTTGGACTTGGAAATTTGTTAGTAAGAGAATCTGCAAAAAAAGAAAATGATTCTCAAAAATTATTGGGAAATGCAATTACAATAAAATTAATATCTTCTGTATTTGTAATTCTTATAATTGCCTTTATGGCAAATATACTAAACTATCCAATTTTGACAAAAAAACTTATTTATCTTGCAAGCATTGCAATGATTCTGGATAATTTCACTTTGATTTTTTTCTCTACAATAAGAGGAAAACACAATCTAAAATACGAAAGTATTGGCTCAATAATATTTCAATTAATTATACTGGTTTTGGGATTTATTACACTTCAAAAAACAAAAAATATAGCATTACTAATAATTGTTCTAATTACTGCAAGTTTGTTTAACATTTTATATTCTGCTATTGTCTTAAAATTTAAATATTTTATATCTCTAAAACCAAGATTTGATAAATTATTTATAAAAAATCTTATCATAATGTCTTGGCCTTTTGCTATTGCTGCAATATTTATGAGAATATCTGGAAATATCGACTCTATTTTCTTATCAAAACTTGCAGACGAAAGAGCTCTTGGATATTATAGCTTGCCATACAAAATAACTTTTGCCTTCCAATTTATACCAATGGCTTTTTCAGCATCTCTTTACCCAGCTTTTACACATTTTTTTAATGAAGAAAAACAAAAACTAAAAAATATTCTAGACAAGAGTATTATTTATCTAATTTTGATTTCCATGCCAATCGCAATTGGAATATCATACGTTGCAAATACAATTATCACAAAAATATATGGAAATGATTATTTGAATTCAATTCTAACCCTACAAATTCTAATATTTAACCTACCATTTATTTTCTTGACCTTTCCAACCGGAGCAATGCTCAATGCTGGAAATTTACAAAAAACACACACAAAAAATATAGGACTGACAATGGTTTTGACTATAATATTAGATTTAATATTAATTCCAAAATATTCTCAAAACGGAGCTGCTATTGCCTCTGTTTTTGCATCTATTTTTTATATGACACTAAACTTTATATCTTGCAATAAAATAATAAAACCAAATTATAAAAAAATATTTACTTCTACTGTCAAAATTTTGTTATCTTGTTTATTAATGATTGCTTCTATAATTTTATTACAAAATCATACGAGTTTTTTTGTGTTTATTCCTATATCGGGAATTATTTATATATTTTCATCATTGTTTATATTCAAAACCATAAAAAGAGAGGATTTGGCTCTAATAAAATCAGGACTTAAAAAATAAATTTGATTTTTTTCAATAAATTGACTTCAAATTCAAAAAATGGACTTGGAAGCCTTTTTATTATATAATTAATGTCATGAAGCCTGATTTAAAAATAAAAATTGGGATTATTTCTATATCAATAATTTCTTTAATTGTTGCTTTTATTTTTGTTTCAAAAAATAATAATACAAACAATGAGCTCGTTGTAAAATACAAAAATTCCGACCGCATTGAATTATTAAGATTTGATAACAAAAAATCACTAAAAATTACAAAGAATAATTTAGAAAATGACGAAGGCGTAAAATATGTTTCAAATAATAACAAATATAAAATAGCTTATTTACCAAATGACCCAGATCTTCCATCTCAAGATTATCTAAAACAAATAAGAGCGGATCTTGCCTGGACTTTTTCAAGAAACTCAAAAGATGTTGTGGTTGCTGTAATAGATACTGGAATTGATACAAATCATCCAGATTTAAAAGACAATATTTGGTGGAACAAAAACGAAATAGATGCTGATAACATAGACAATGACAACAATGGATATATTGATGATATTTATGGTTGGGATTTTGTAAATAATTCTGCTGATAGTGGGATAAAAATAAGCAGAGGATTTAAGAAATATGCCGTAAATCATGGAACTGTTGTCGCTGGAATTATAGGAGCTGTTGGTAACAATAATGAAGGAATAAGTGGTGTAACCTGGAACGTCCAAATAATGTCTCTACGTGCAATAGATAGTCAGGGAGAGGGAAATACCTACAATATTGCTAG
This sequence comes from uncultured Gammaproteobacteria bacterium, assembly GCA_964634645.1. Classification (GTDB taxonomy): domain Bacteria; phylum Patescibacteriota; class Patescibacteriia; order UBA1558; family S5-K13; genus CAZWKI01. The sequence continues at coordinate 26,608 of CAZWKI010000003.1, forward strand.
AGCTATTGACTATGCCATTAAAAACAATGTTGATGTTATAAATTTAAGCTTTGTCGGAAACGAAAACGATCCAATACTTGCTGATGCAATAAGACGTGCCTCAGAAGCTCAAATAGCAATAGTTGCAGCCGCTGGAAACGAAATAAATCCAGGAATGGATTTAAATGTTTATCCAAAATATCCAGTTTGTTATGATTTTAATGAAAATACTGTATTTGGAGTTGGATCAGTAAATAAAAATAATTTATTATCTACTTTTTCTAATTATGGCTCAAATTGCATAGACATATTAGCACCAGGAGAAAATCTAAAAAGTACTACAGTTTTTTATCCAGACCTATTTGATTTTAAAGAAAAATATGGATCAGAATACTCTGGCACATCACTTTCTGCTCCACTTGTAAGTGGAACAATTGCTCTTATCAAATCAATAAATCCTAGTCTTACTGTACAGGAAATTTATAAAATTATAAAAGACAGTGCAAAAAATATTGCATTTGAAAATTTTGACAAAAGAAAACAAATAGGTGCTGGACTATTAGATGTCAATAACGCTCTAATAATGACAAGAAGTATTTCTTTAAATAGACAAGTTTCTATAATAACGCTTCCAAAAACCTCTTATAATTATTCTCTAAAAATCTTTCATCAAGAGAATGAAGACATAGAACAAAAAATCTTAAAAGAAAAAAATGTAAATGGCTTTAAAAATACTTATAACATAAAAACTGGTGATTTAAATGGCGACAAAAAACAAGAAATAGTAATTGCGTCAACAAATAATATTGGAACACAAATAAACATATACGATGAAAATTTCAAAAATATAGGTAGTTTCAAACTTCAATATAAAAATCCAATAGGTCTTGAAATCGCTGATTTATACAAAACTGGCAGAGAAAAAATAATAGTTTCTTCACCCGTCGGGTATGAACCCAAAATATCAATATATGATATAGACGGAACGCTTTTGAAAAGCTTTCCAATTTATACAAAGGGTCTTAAAACTGGAATTTCAATTGCCGTATGTGATATTGACAATGATTTTCAAAAAGAAATTATAACAGCACCCAAAAAAGGTGCTGCGCCACATGTTTTGTTTTATTCAAAAGAAGGTGTGCTAAAAGGACAGTTTTTTGCAGGAAACAAACAATTTAAAGGTGGATTAAATATTGCATGTGGAGATTTAAACAATGATAAAAAAAATGAACTTGTTATCACAACAGAAAGTCTAAACTTTCCTTATGTGCTTGTTTATAACAAAAATGGAGAACTGTTGTCTAGCTTTTTAGCATATGAAGAAAATTTCAGAAATGAACTTGTCGCAAGCATCGCAGATATTGATTTTGATTATCAAAATGAAATAATTTTAAACACCACAAGCGGAAATGCTTCACAGATAAAAATCTTTGATATCTATGGGGATCTTAAAAAAGAATTCTTTGCCTATGACAGCAAAGACAAATCTGGTGTTGCACTAACAGTATTCAAAAAAAATGCTACAAATAATTAAAAAAATTCCCGTGATTCAAAAAATACTAGACAAATACCCTATTATAATACAAATATTTTCTTTTGGCGTAATAGGAATAATTAATGCACTTGTTGATTTTTCTATTTATATATCACTTACAAGAAATCTTTCATTTTGGGACAAAAATAAACTATATGCTAATTTTATATCATTTTTATGCGCTAATGTAATGAGTTTTTTTCTTAATAAGAGATTTTCATTTAGAGACAAAAATTCCGAAAAAAAATTTATAAAATATGTCAAATTTTTAGCAATAACAACAGTTTCTTTATGTATATATCAAGCTTCTCTTTATTTTTCTATAAAATATTTCAAAATTACAAATTCAGATATTTATGGAAAAGTAATCGGCGTTGTGCTTGGTGCAATATGGAATTTTATTATGTATAAATTGACGGTTTTTAAAGACAAAAAACAACTTTCAAATGAATTATAAATCTGTTAAAATAATATAAACTTATAAACTTATAAAAAATTATGAAAAAACAAGTAATTTTTGATAAAAAAAATATTCTAGTAATAGGTGGCGCTGGATTTATAGGATCCAATCTCATGGAACATTTGCTAGAAAAGCATAAGGTAATTTGCATTGATAATTTTATAACAGGAAAAGTAGAAAATATAAATTATTTATTGCAATTTCCAGACTTTGTATTCATAAAACATGATATGAGTGATCCTATTGATTTAGAAAATATGCTAGAACTAGAAAAATTCAGAATACAGTGGCAAGGAATTCAAGATATAATATATTTAGCATGTCCTACTGCATACAAAGATCCAAAAAAATTTATTGTTGAAACAATAAAAGCAAACTCTATTGCTCTACAAAATGCATTGGAATTGGCTATTAAATACAAATCAAAATTTTTATTTTCTTCTTCTTCTGCTGTTTATGGAGACGCAGAAGATATAAGTGGTCCTATAGACGAATCTTATATAGGCAGAAACGATCATTTGAAACCACGTTCTGCATATAATGAAGGAAAAAAATTTGCAGAAACAATGGTTTATAATTATGGAGAAAAATACAATCTTGATATAAGTATTACAAGAATATTTTCCACATATGGTCCTCGAATGATATTAAATGATGGAAGAATGATTCCTGATTTTATAGAGTCTGCCTTAAAAGACAAGGATATCATAATAAATGGCGAAGAAAACAAATTAAGTTCTTTTTGTTATATACAAGATATAATTGATGGAATTTTGAAAGACATGGATAGTCCTTATGACAAACCCCTAAATCTTGGAAGTCCTGATGAGATATTAGTTAAAGATGTTGCAAAAAAAATTATAGAGCTAACAAATTCGAAATCAAAAATAATATTTAAAGAAGGTTTTGAACATATTCAAAGAAGTCTTGTACCAAACATTTCAAAAGCAAAAGAAGTTCTTTCTTGGTTGCCGACAACAAGCCTTGAAGACGGACTCAAAAAAACAATAGCTCACGTTGAAAGATCTGGTGCAACTCTTTCTATATACAATGAAAAAAAGGACGATGCAATATAAAATATAAAAATAACATCCCGTCATTCGACGGGACAAGAAAAATATGAAAATATTAATAACTGGTGGTGCTGGGTTTGTAGGCTCGCACTTAGCTGACAAACTTATTTCTCTTCATCATGAAGTAATTATTGTAGATGATCTTTCTTCTGGAAAAAAAGAATTTGTTAATTGTAGTGCAAAATTTTATAAAACAGATATTAGATCAAATAAATTATCAAAAATATTTCAAAAACACAAGCCCGATATAGTATACCATATTGCTGCACAAAAAAGCGTTCCAAAATCACTGGAAGATCCGAGTTATGATGCTCAAATAAATATATTGGGTGGATTAAATGTTTTGGAAAATTGTGCAAAGTACAATATCAAAAAAATAATATTTACATCAACTGGTGGGGCAATTTATGATGAGGCTGATAAATTTCCAACAGATGAAGAGTGCGAGGCAAGGCCACTTAGTCCATATGCTATTGCAAAATTTTCAATGGAAAAATATATACAATTTTATTCCAAAGTAAAAAATTTAAATTACACTATTGTAAGACCTGCAAATATATATGGACCACGCCAAGATCCGTTTGGAGAAGCTGGAGTAATAGCAATATTTATAAACAATTTAATAAACAACAAAAAGTGTTTTATAAATGGAGGAGAGCAAACAAGGGACTTTGTATATGTCGCTGACGTTGTAAATGCACTTATCAAATCTCTTGATGGAAATAATCAAATATACAATATAGCAACAGAAAATGATATTTCTATAAAAGAACTTTATAAAAAAATAAAAAATAATGTTGGTTCTCAACTAGAAGCAGAAATGAGAGATGCTATAAAGGGCGAGGTTTTCAAAAGTCAATTATCAAACCAACAAATAAAACAAGATTTGAATTGGTCACCTGAATATAATTTAGAAAAAGGAATAAAAGAAACAATAGAATATTTTAATAATGCAAATAAATAATCCAAAAATATTTATAATAATTCCTGCATATAATGAAGAAAAAAATATTTCTCATGTTTTAGAAGAGTTAATTCAAAAATATGAAAATATTATTATAGTTGATGATGGGTCAACAGATAAAACATCTGAAATTGTAAAAAAATATCCTGTAGTTTTGCTAAGAAATATTATAAATAGAGGACAGGGCGCATCACTTCAAACGGGGAATGAATATGCAATAAAAAATAATGGTGATATAATAATTCACTTTGATGCTGACGGACAATTTCAAATATCTGACATTCCTAAATTTATAAATGAAATTGAAAATGGTTATGATATTGTATTTGGTTCTAGATTCTTAGATAATTCAACAAAATTTCCATGGTTTAAAAAAAATGTACTCTTTAGAATTGCGAGAATAGTAAATAAAATATTTTTTAAATTAAATACAACTGATCCACAAGGGGGTTTTCGTGCAATGACAAAAGAAACTGCAAAAAAAATAATCATAGAACATAGTGGTATGGCTCATTGTAGTGAAATATTACACAAAGCATTTAAATATAATTTAAAGATAAAAGAAGTTCCAATAACCGTTATATATAAAAATTTTGGGCAAGGATTTGGTGGAGGGGCTAAAATAGTAAAAGATTTAATTATTAAAAAAATATTAAAATGATTGCATTAAAAATTATAATAACAATATTTTTAGCTTTTGCAATATTAAATCTTATAAAACAATTTAAAAAATCAAAAAAAGCTTTAACTGGATTTTTATTTTGGTTACTTATTTGGATTACTACTGGCATTATTTTTTGGAAACCAGATCTTGCCACGCAACTTGCAAATCAGTTTGGAATCGGTCGTGGATCTGATTTTATAATTTACATATCAATTATAGTAATTTTTTATCAATTATTTAAAATATATTCTCACATTGAAAAAATGGAAGGAAATATTACAAAAATTGTAAAAGAAATTGCATTTTTAAATGAAAATGATAATAAAAACAAAAACCCTAAAATCTAAACACTAAAGCCTAAACTCTAAACCCTAAAACCCAACAACATGAAAAAAATATCAGTAATAGTAATAAATTACAACAGCAAACAATACCTCAATGATTTATTTGAATCATTAAAGGAAACTGATTATCCAGAAAATGATTGGAGGGTTGTTTTTGTTGACAATAATTCTTCTGATGACTCTTTGGAATACGCGAAGAAATTATATCCAAATGCTCATTTTATAGAAAATAAGAGAAATACCGGTTTTGCAGAAGGAAATAATATTGGAGCAAAATGGGCAATGGAAAATGATTATGATTATATTGTTCTTCTAAATCAAGACACAATTGTTTCTCCTAACTGGCTAAAAGCAATGCTGGAAGATTTAGAAAGTAATCCAAGTTATGGCGCAATAATGCCAAAATTAATGCTTCATCCAAAAATAGAATATATAAATAATTTGGGTGTCAAAATTCAATTTTTGGGATTTGGTTATGGAGATCATGCTGATGAAAAAGACGAAGGACAATTAAAAGAAGTAGCAAAAATAAATTATTGTTCTGGCGCATGCGTTATGCTTTCTACAGAACTCATAAAAAAAATTGGGCTTTTTGATAATGAAATGTTTATGTATTTAGAAGATTTGGATTTGGGATGGAAAATTTCACTTCTTGGATATTACAACGTAATTACCCCAAGAACCTTTATATATCATAAATATAATTTTTCAAGAAGCACAAAAATGATACATCATTTTGAAAAAAATAGGTTTGTAATACTTCTTACAAATTATAGATTTCTAACGTTCTTGCTTCTTCTACCGATGCTTATAGTCATGGAATTTGGAATGTTGTTTTTTGCTTTGAAAAATAAATGGATAAAGAAAAAATTAATTTCTTATCTTTACTTCTTCAAACCATCAACTTGGATATACATAATAAAAAGAAAAAAACATATAAATAATTTCCGCAAAGTTAGTGATAGAGAAATTATCAAAACATTTACTCCTGTAATCAAATTTCAAGAAGTATCAAATCCATTGCTTGACTATATTGGAAATCCAATTATGAAAATTTATTATAATATAATAAAAAACCTAATTATATGGTAAAAAAAACAATAGTATTTATTATTCTAATTATCGTTTTGGTTTTAATAGGATTTTTGGTTTATCAAAAATCTATAAAAACAAAAAATGATTCTCAATTTTTAAAATCGAGCGGTGAAACAATAGAGGAAATTTCTAAATATGAATTCAATTTTGAAGAAAAAAAATATGAATTTAAACATCCAAAAAACTGGTCAGTAGAAAAAAAATCAACGAATCAATTCAAAAATGATGATGAATTTAAAATAAAAGATGACTCTAATAATGAACTAATATCTTTTACTATATTGTCACAAGAAGCTGAAGGTCCTGCAAAACAATCTTTTGATCCAAAAAATGAGATTGATATTAAAATTAATAACATAGATGGATCAAATTTTTTAAGTAGTGATGGAAAAAATATTTATATGTTAAACGATGGACAATTTGTTTATTTGTGGATAAACAACTCTGCAGATAATTTAATATTTGATGAAATAGTTAAATCTTTTCAAAAATTATAAAAAGCAAATCAAATAAATGCAAAACGGCAACAACATAAAAATAGCTCACCTTGTTTGCGTTTCTCCTCCATACAATGGGGGCATAGGAACGGCCGCTCTAAAACAAGCTCAAATTGGCTTAAAATATGGATATAATGTATCTTTATATGCCCCTAATTACTCAAAAATAGCTGATTTTGAGACGATTAATGAAAAATTGAATATTTACCGCATAAAACCACTTTTTGCCATTGGAAACTCTGCTTTTATTAACATGAAAAAACACATAAAAAACATTGATATTTTGCATATTCATTACCCTTTTTATTTCTCTATAATGCCGGCCATTTTAGAAGCAAAAAAACACAAAAAGAAAATAATAACTTTCTGGCACATGAATCCAAACGCCTCTGGAATAAAAGGTTTGTTTTTTAAATTATACCAAAAATTTGTCTTACCTTGGATTATAAAAAAATCCGACAAAGTGCTTGTAAGTACAAAAGATTATTTTTCAAGTACTGGTTTCAAAGCATTGTTCAAAAAATATGAAAACAAAATAGAAGAACTTCCTTTTTCTGTTGATACTAACATGTTCAAGCCGCTTCCAAAAGATCCTGATCTTATAAAGCAATATTTGATAAAAAATAAACATTCAATACTTTTTGTCGGCGGACTTGATAATGCCCATTATTTTAAGGGTGTAAAAATATTACTTAACGCTTTTGCGAGTCTTTCAAAAAAAAATTATAGATTATTTATAGTTGGAGATGGAGATTTAAAAAATGAATATATTGAAGAGTGCAAAAATCTGAACATAGAAAATAATGTAATTTTTTTGGGAGCAATAAACAACGAAGAACTTATAAAATATTATAATCTGACAGATGTATTAATTCTACCCTCTATAAATCAAAATGAGGCTTTTGGAATAGTTCAAATAGAAGCAATGGCATGTGCCAAACCGGTAATCGTATCGAATCTGCCTGGCGTAAGAACCGTTTTAGAAAACAAGAGGACTGGTTTTGTATTCAAAACCGGAGACACGGAAGATCTAGTAGAAAAGATAAATAAATTATTCGAAGATGAAAAAAAATATAAAAAAATGTGTGAAAATGCAAGAAATAGGGTTGTTGAAAAATTTATAGATGCTGTTGTATTTCAAAAATTAAACAAAATTTATGAAAATTTGCTTGGTCAATAGTCTATATCATCCAGATTCAAGGGGGGGGGTAGAAACCGCTGTAAAAACTATAGTGGATGAATTTTCTATTAAACATAGCGTTTTTGTAATAGCTTCTGGAATCAAACACAAGGAAACGATAGAAGAACAAATTGATAAAATAAAAATTTATAGAATTGGATATGAAAAATATTTTCCATTTCAGAATATAGAATTACAAAATTTTTTTATCAAACTACTTTGGCGCATCAATCAATTAAAAAACAAATATTCAAGCACCTTTATATATCAAATACTTCTTAAAGAAAAACCCGATTTAATTCTTTCTCACAATACACTCGGACTAGGATACAACACAATAAAAACAATAAATAAATTTTGTACTACTCATAAATCAAAACACATTTCAACAATTCATGATGTTCAACTTATCTATCCTTCCGGAATTTTAACGGAAAAAAATAAAAAAAGAAAAACGATTTTAAAAATATATTCTTTTTTTACAAGGAATATATATAAATCATGTCATTATATAATAAGTCCCTCTCAAGCTCTTTTAAAATTATATTTTCAATATGGTTTTTTTCTAAACTCTGATACAAAAGTAATTCCAAATCCAATAAAACTAGAACTTGCTGAGAAATCAGAGAAAAAAGATAATGAAAAGTTAAATATTATATACATGGGACAACTAGAAGATCATAAGGGAATTTTTGATATTATAAAAGCAATAAAATTATTACCGAGCGATAAATTTTATCTTACAATAGCTGGCCGGGGAAATCTTGAAGAAAAAATAAAACAATCAATTTATATTGTAAATAACATAAACTTTGTTGGGCAGTATAATAAAAATTCTGGAAAAGAATTGTTATCACAAAATGATCTTGTTGTTATCCCATCAAAATGTTTTGAAAATTCTCCAATGGTAATTTATGAGGCTTTTGAAATGGGAGTTCCTGTTCTTGCATCTAGAATTGGTGGAATTCCAGAACTTGTGGAAGAAGATAAAACTGGCTGGCTATTTAAGTCTGGAGATATAGAAAATCTAAAGCAAAAACTTCTAGCAATTTATGAAAAAAAAGAAGCAATTGGACAAATGTCCAATAACTGCATTGAAAAAGTCAAAGAATTTGATATAAAAAATTATATTAAACAAATTTTAGAGTTTTAATAACACATACTTCAAAATTTCCGCTTCGCTTGCGAAGTAAGGCGAACATAATTCGTACTTAATCACTTAACATCGTATTCAAAAATATAAATTTTTCCATTATCAATATCAGTTGAGTTATCAGCTGATTTTTTTAAATCATTTAAAACATTATCAGATGGTGACCAATAAGCGTTTATAACAACAAAAACTTTATCAACATTGGTTTTGTTTACAACATTTTTTATTATTTCTAATTTATTTAAATCGTCTTTAAAGATATTTAAAAAATCAGAATAAATATTATTTTTTATATTAGTTGGCAATGAATAATAAAATTCTCCATTATAATATTTTCTAAATCCGTATTTTTGTATTAAAGTTGCCCCAACACTTTGATCAGACAATACCGCATAATCAAATTTTCCAAAATTTTGTTCAATGTATTCTACTACTTTTAAATGAGATTGCGATATGCTATAACCATGAAAATTTTCATATTTATCTGATCTTGGATAGCTCAAATAAAAAGATATTGTAAGAAATATTGCCAAAAACAAAAATATAAATATTTTATAAATGGTTTTCTTGTCTATGATTTTTAACATAAATATTATGCCTACAAAAAACAACGGCATTAAAAACAAAAAGGCTAAATTGAAAATTCTCTCTGAAAAATCATATAAAAATGGAAACTTCACATAATTTATCATTATAAAATAATTTATAAGAAGAACAAAAAACATTATTAAATAAACTATATAATCTTTAAGTCTTTTTTGTATAAAAACAAAAACAAAGCCCAAGATTGCCGTAATTAAAATAAATATATTTATATTTCTAGAGTATAAATAAACCAAATCTTGAATATTTATAAATCTTGGCCAGAAAATATTAAATGGGTTTATTGTATTAAACAAATTTATTTTTCCTGAAACATCCAAATTAGATAAGTCGAATTTTTTTATAAAATTAAAAATTACAAAAGACAAAGGAATAATAAATGAAGACATAATTGCAATCATAATAATAAAAATATTTTTTATTTTTATTTTAAAATTAGCATTAAATAAATAGAGGAGTGCTAAAAATATAATAGCCGGAATTCCACTCAACAAATGAATGAAACATATTACAAACGTAATAATTATAAGTGGCCAAATATTTATTTTTTTATTTATATAAGACAAAGAAAGAAAAATTAATATTAGAAGAAATACATTTGAAAGTGCTTGAGGAGTAGTATAAGTAAAAAAAGTAAATGGAATTAACAAGAACAAAAGACAAGAAATAAAAATTAAATTTTTTTTCAACTTCAAACTGTTTTTTAGTCCTTGAAACATTACTACGGGCAAAAATAAACTCGCACAAACAGGAACAAGTAATTTGTCTATTATTGGAACAGATAAATTAAATACTTTTGATAAAATTACCACCAAAGAATATTGTCCTATATAATAAAACGGCTTTGGTGAAAAAGTTCCAGTAAGAGACATTAATTTTTCAGATGCTTGATGTAAAAAGGGATCATAGCCAAATCCAAGTTTATATATTATCAAAATTATACTAAATGAAAAAAAGAAATGAATTAATAAAAGAAAAAGCACAAATCTTGATTTTGAAATGTATAAAATAAATAAAATAAATAATATTGAAATTACATAAAGAATAAAAAAATTAGGAGAAATCATCTTCCATGGTGTGTTTATGCTAAAGGTCGTGCTTTGACCAAGTAAATACTTAATGCACACCGCTATTAAAGATAAATAAAACAATATTAAAGTTATCTTTAAAATTAAAGAGGTAGTATATTTGATTTTGTTAATTTTGATAATAAGGGGATTTTTGAAAAGTTCAATACCCAAAAATATTGGCGCAATTATTAAAATAAGCAAAATCGGAATAAATGCTAATTTGTACAAATAATAAAAAATGCTTCCCGAAATCATTAAATACGAAAAAAGCATTATCAATCCAAAAATTAACTTTGTATAAATATAATGCTTGTTAAAAAACATATGACCAAAGAACAAAGAAAAATACAAAAAATAAACAATTCCCATAATAATACCCACCAAACTACTGCAAAAATAAAAAAGATTTGACAATATGCCAATGATTATAAGAAGAGACAATGAATAATATAGTTTCCAGTTGATTTTTAACATAATAATATTTTAACAGATATTAATTTATATAAAAAGAGTGATTTTTGTAAATAGGGATATAGCCTCATAAGTGAATATTTTAAAAAAACATATAACAAGAACACGTAAACAAAAAATCGTCAATTCTAATTTAATTTTTTACTATAAAAAATGTCATTAAATACATATTGACATTTTTTTATGTTTATGATAAGATATCATGTTAAATTAATAAATAATCAATAAATACGGACAAATACCCATAAAAATATTCATTTTAAGCCATAAAATGCAATTTATATAAATTAAATATACCAGCCAAATATGGCTTTATATATTAATTAATTCATTAATAATTAATAAACAATAATATGAAATTAAAAAAGGTATTAATATTTTCCGGGTTGGCAATTTTAGCAATTATATTGAGTTTTAATGTGGTTAGCGCACAAGAAGTTCCACAAATTGACGTCGCTCTTTATAATTCACCAATAGGACCAGCTCTTGATCCGGGACAATTAGATGTCTCATTTGTTAGATTTAGAATATCTGCAACAAGCGCACCAGTATCAATAAATGCTATTGAAATTGGCTCTGACTCAGAATATGCAAACAGCCTATCCAATATCAAACTTCTTGAATTTGATACTACATCAAACGGTTATACGCTCATTGGGTCTAACGTAGAAAATTTCACTAATTTAGACAATGGGGTTTATAAAACAACATTCGTTCCCAATTCTTCATTGCTGATTGAAAATGGTTCTTCAAAAGAATTTTTAGTAGTTGCAGATTTAGGTGAAGCACAGGGAGACATAAGGTTGGGAATTACTTGGCTTGTTATAAGTGGAGATTTTACACTTTTATCAGAATTGCCTGTATGGGGAAATACATTCACTGTAAACACACCTGATCCATTAATGTTTTCTTTTGAATCAATAACTGGAATGCAGGGCAATTATACTGATCAACCAAACATATCTTTATCTGTAAGAGGTATACACCCAAGTGGTATGCCAACAACAATACAAGAAGGCTTTAATGTTTCTGGAACAATATTGGACTCAAACATGTCAACAATATCTACTGCATATGGAAGTTATACATCTAATGGTGATTGGAATTTAAATATGCAAACACCAGAAATGTCAACTAATAATTATAATTTAAGGGTTACACTATGGTGCGTTCCTTATAGTTACTGCACCACAATATACGGCAACTCAGCTAGTGTTAACAGCGTTTATAGATTTACTGTATTACCACCAACTGATTGTGTAGACGCTGATTATTCCAATGAAGTAACTTGGGACGCTTGCCAAGAAGATGGTACAAGAACTGGAACGCGTGCAAAAATAAATAGTTGTATTGGCGACGACACAATAACCGTTACGGGAGAATGTACTTATGTACCACCTGTAGCTTGTACATATGTCAGGTATTCAAATTGGGCAAAATGCACAGATGGAGCTACAAGTAGAACAATAAAAATTCAAAGACCTGCGGGTTGTGTTGTTGAAAATCCTATATTAAACAAAAGCTGTGTGAGTCAAACGGTTATCAAAAGATGGACAAACAAAGTCGCATTTCAACAAACAAATAAAAATACACCTAGAACTTTGTGGTACATAGATAGAACTGGTAAAAAAATGGAAATATTAACGGACGACGATGCACAAATTGTGTTGACGGAAATAGTTACTGGAATATCAGATGAAGATTTAGATAAAATTTTATTAGATGGAGAACAAGGAAACCGATCTTTTGGAAATAAACATAAAAGACGTTATTTCATATCTGTAACAAATGGAGAAAGATGGTATGTTAAGACAAATGGCAGAAGAATTCTTATAGATCCACTTGATATACTTAACTTTTTCAGTCAAAATGCTCAAAGAATATCTGCGTCTAATCTTTCAAGGCTAGAAAGAAGATAAAAAATAATAATTATTAAGCGAACAAAAATCATCCCGTCTAACGGGATGATTTTTATAGATTTACAAAAAATCTTTTATTTTTTATAAAAAATACAGGATCTGAAACACAAAGATATTGGATAACAAAGAATTTTGTAGAATTTAGTACAATTTTGAATTTTCAAAAACCCCATACAAAATATAGATTTCAAATTCTAGAAACGGATAATTAATTTAATGTTTCTGAAAATACGAATCAACCTAAAATATAAATAAAATTTAAATAATAAAAAATTAAGCTTGACATAGATATTCATATATGCTATATTTATAGCATATTAAATAGATGATGTAAGATAAATTTAATCGAGTTTTATTCTACTTCATTACATGTTTAATTATTTTAACAAATTTTATCTTACAAGTATGGAAACAGGTACAATCAAAAGACTTACAGATAAGGGTTTTGGATTCATCTCAAGAGAAGGTGAAGAAAAAGATCTTTTTTTCCACACTAACTCACTAGTAGGAGTTTCTTACAATGAACTAAGAGAGGGTGACAAAGTTACTTTCGAAGTAGAGCAAAGTCAAAAGGGACCAAACGCAGTAAAAGTTAGTCGTGAATAATTATAAGTTTATAAAAACTCGTCGAGCTCAGCTCGACGAGTTTTTTATTTACTTTTTTAAAGAAAAATGAGAAAATGAAACTATAATTTTTATTTTTTTATGATTTTTACAATACTTATATGTCTTATAATGCTTGTTTTAATGGTATTTTCTACTATTCAACTTTTTAATATTGTTTTTCGTGGATATGCACCTTTTTTTTCATCAAATAAAAAATTTATGAAAAAAATATTGGAAGAAGAAATTGAAATAAATAAAAATTATAATATTTACGAACTGGGTTGTGGATTTGCTTGGTTCCTAAGTTTAGCAGAAAAACAATTCAAAAATGTCAATTACATTGGAATAGAATACTCATTTTTACCATATTTACTTTCAAAAATAAGATTAAAAATTATAAAAAGTAAAATAAAAATTATTAAACAAAATTTGTTCCAAACAAATCTTTCAAATGCCAATTTAATTTATTGCTATTTGTTACCAAATATGATGCAAAAATTAGCCATGAAATTAAAAAAAGAATGTAAATGCGGAACCATTATTATAAGTTATAGATTTTTAATGCCAAACGTTGATCTTTATAAAAAAATTTCTTTTAAAAAAAACCATTTTTATTTTTATAAACTATAATATGTGTTTTTGTTTAACAAGATTCAAAATGTTATAATAAATTATAATGAAAATAAAGAAAAAACAAGTAGTTTTGTATTTTTTAGGCATTTTAATATTTGGTCTATTTTTTTATTTTTTCAATTATTTTAATATAAGAAACAATTATAATCCAATTGTTTTCAATTCTCCTGATGAAACTTCTAATTATTTTTTTGCTGTAAATTTTGCAAAAAACAATTCACTATCATACCAAACAAATATAGATGAAAAAATAAATTTCTTAATACATCCAAGAAGTATTGCTGTAAATGACAACAAATTAATTCCCATAAGTTTTATTGGTCTTCCTCTTATATATGGGGGAATTGCAAAAATATTTGGAATTTCGATAATTAGATACCTTACTCCAATTTTTGCAATAATAGGAATTATATTTTTCTTTCTGTTAATATCAAAAATTTTTGATAAACGTACTGGGCTTATTTCCTCACTGCTTCTTTTTATAAATCCCGCTTATTGGTATTACTCAAACAAACTATTAATGCACAATATTTTATTTATTTCTCTTCTTATAATTACATTTTATCTATTTATAATCTCGGTTCAAAAACAAAAAATTCTTTATTGGATTCTGTGGGGATTCACACTTGGACTTACGTTATTAACGCGACTTTCTGAATTTTTATGGATTTTATTTGTTTTTTTAATAATATTAATATTGAACAGAAAAAAAATAAATTACAAAAAATTTATTATTGGAATAATAATACTTTTCATAACAATTACTCCGATGTTTTATTTTAATAAAATAAATAATGGAGCTTATTTAAAATTTTCTTATACTCAAAATATTGATCCAAATATTTCTTCTACAATAGGTGAAAAAAATTCTATCGTTAGAAATGCGAAAAATATTATTTTCCCATTTGGTATTAATATAAAAAATATTATATACATAAAATATAATTTTTTATTAAAGCTAAATTGGCCCTTTTCTCTTATCTTATTTTTTTCTCTTGTAATATTATTTATAAAAAGAAAACAATTAACTCACCATGAAAAAATCTATATTCTATGCTGGATTTTAATTAGCTTTTACATATTAATTTATTATGGGAGTATGAAAATTACAGACGATGCAATTCCCAATTCTGTCACAATTGGAAGTTCTTATATTAGATATTTATTACCGTTTTTTGTTTTTGCAGTTCCTATAATCGCTCTTGCAATACAAAAATTAGTGCAAAAAAATAGAAAAACCACTGTGCTTATAGTTGCTTTTGTAATATTATTTTTATCTTCATGGTCTTATGATTTAGTAAATTCAAAAGGATTAAATTCGCTTGAAAACACTAGTAATAATATAGAAAAATTCAAAAATTTGAGAGAAAAAATAATTGAAAACACAGAAAATAATGCAATAATTTTCACAAATAGATTTGATAAATTTATATTTCCCCATAGAAATGTTGTTTATTTGTATAATACTAGTATTTTAAATTATAAACATATTAAAAATTTCAACAATATAAATATTCCAATATATTACTTCGATGAATTAAAAAACAAATTAGAATCAAATGATTATGTAGAATTAAAAGAAATATTTATTGAAGATAGTTATTACTTATATCAATTAATATTAGATGAAAAATTATAAAAAAATTAGATTAATTATACAAATAATTGTAATTATTATAATAATAATTAGTCTTTTGTATTTTATAAAAAGGGATTTGGTCTTAAGTGGAGAGTTGGAATATAAATCTGATTTTAGAAAAAAACTTCCAATGATATCGGTATTGTATCCGGAACACAGAACAACAAAAGACGACAATGGATTTGTGATAAATGAAACTCCGATTTATTTTGACTTTAGAAGTCCAATAAAATTTGATAATGCTGAAATAAAAATAAATTTTAAAAATACAACAAGTACGAATATTATTTTGTCTGTAAAAAATAATAATGACGAATGGGCATTTACGGATTATTATTTATTTGAAAAAAACAAAGACATTCCAAATAATAATTTTGTAGAAAAAAGTATTAACATTGATTTAGAAAACGCAAAAATAGAAAATGGAAATCTGAAATTTATGATATCAGTTCCAGATATTTCAAACACAGACGAAAAACCAATTATAAAATCAGTTATTGCAAAATTATACTTAAATGAAAAAAGAGGACTATTTAAATCATTAGAAAATTTACTAAAAGATCTATATAATTCTTCTAAGCTGAAAATACTAAAATTAAAAAATAAATTATAATTACAATGATATTTAAAAAAATATTTCTAGACGTTTTATACTTGCTTATAACGGCTTTTGTGTTATTTTTTATATTTGAAATGATAAAACCCGGCATTGTCTCAAACTCATTTGACCTGAACTTATTATTAGCTATAATTAGTATTTGGGGTATTATTAGCTTATTTATTAATTTCTCAACTTCAAAATTGAGAACAACAAAAAAATGATTGAGGGTGTATACATAAAAGAATTAAAAAAATTTGAAGACGAGCGTGGTTGGCTTTGTGAAATTTATAGAGAAGATGAAATAGACTACAGGGTAACAAGGATAACTCAAAGCATAGACACTCCAAAAAATGATTTAATTGAAAAAGAATCAATAGAATTCGATATATACAAACCCGTAATGAGCTATATTTCAATGACAAATCCTGGAATTACACGTGGTCCGCATGAACACAAATATCAATCTGATTTTTTTGTATTTGTAGGACCAGGAAATTTCAAGATCTGCCTTTGGGACAACAGAAAACAAAGTTCTACATTTGGAGAATATTTTGACGT
>CAZWKI010000003.1:43660-46479 GCA_964634645.1 uncultured Gammaproteobacteria bacterium
AAGAAAACCCACTTTGCATGATAATTCCACCGGGAGTTGTACATGGCTATAAATGCATTTCGCAAACACCTGCATGGTCTATTAATTTGCCTGATAAATTATACAAAGGTCCTGGCAAATCAGAAGAAATAGATGAAATAAGGTGGGAATTAATGAAAAATTCTCCATTTAAAATTGAATAATACAATTAAAATTAATTTTTAATATTATGGATTTTTTTATAACAAAAGCTATATACATTTTTTCTATATCAATGCTTCTTGCAATTATAGAAATAAACATTGAAGGACCAAATGGTTGGGCAAAAAATCTGCCAACATGGAGACCAAGTCCAAATAAATGGTATGTCAAAGTT
Organism: uncultured Gammaproteobacteria bacterium; assembly: GCA_964634645.1. Classification (GTDB taxonomy): domain Bacteria; phylum Patescibacteriota; class Patescibacteriia; order UBA1558; family S5-K13; genus CAZWKI01. Next base: position 44,016 of record CAZWKI010000003.1, read on the forward strand.
TTTAAAAAAATATTAAATAATAAAGAAATGACTGGGTATCACTTATCGCTATTTTCATTTCTTTTTTTAATGTTTCATTTGCAATTTTTCTTTGGCCTTGAATGGAGAATGTCTATAGAATTAGACATAATAGCAATGTTTTTACTCTTTGCAATATGTTGGGATTATTTATGGTTTGTATTAAATCCCCATTTTTCAATTAAAAATTTCAAGGTTCAATTTGAATTCTGGCATCAAAAATGGATGCTTGGTTTTCCAAAAGAATTTCCAATAGCGGCAATATCATCTTTTATTTTAGCTTTTATAAATTATAAATTATACAACGCAGAATATTTAACAGAATGGATTATAGTTTTTGTGGGACTTATAATTTTAACGGCTCTCGCAAGAATTCTTATAAAAACATTTAAGCCTGAATGGGAATAAACTAATTTTGAATTTTGATTTTTGAATGATAAATGAATTATAAAATTAAAAAATTACTAAAAATACTATGAAAATATTAATAACCGGAGGTGCGGGATTTATAGGTACAAATTTTATTTATTACATGTTAAAAAAGTATCCTGATTACAAAATTATTAATTTTGACAAATTAACCTATGCCGGAAATTTAAAAAATTTAAAAGACGCAGAAAATAATCCCAATTATTATTTTATAAAAGGAGATATCTGTAATGAAGATGAAATAAAATCTGCAATGGCCAATTGCGATGCCGTGGTTCATTTTGCAGCAGAAAGCCATGTTGATAGATCAATAATGGATCCAGATACTTTTGTAAGAACAAATATATTGGGAACAAATGTGCTACTTAGAGCTGCAAAAGAATTAAACATAAAAAGATTTCATTATATTTCTACTGATGAAGTTTTTGGCTCACTTGGTCTAAACGACAAACCTTTTGATGAAAATAGTATTTATGACCCAAGAAGCCCCTATTCGGCCTCAAAAGCAGCTGCAGACCACCTTGTAAGGTCTTATTTTCATACATTTGAGCTTCCTATAACAATTTCAAATTGTTCAAATAATTACGGGCCATATCAATTTCCAGAAAAACTAATACCACTTTTTGCTACAAATTTAATAGAAGGAAAAAAGGTTCCTGTCTATGGTGACGGACTAAATATCCGTGACTGGATTCATGTAGATGATCATTCTAGTGCAGTAGATTTGATTTTGCACAAAGGCAAAATTGGGGAGACGTATTGTGTTGGAGGAAATAGTGAAAAATCAAATTTAGAAATTACAAAATTAATTTTAGATTATTTTTCGTTTGGAGAAGAAATGATAGAACGAGTTCCAGATAGACGTGGTCACGACAGAAGATACGCAATCAATTTTTCAAAAATGAAAAATGAACTTGGCTGGGAACCAAAAATAAAGTTTGAAGATGGTATAAAGCAAACTCTCAAATGGTATCAAGATAACCAAGATTGGTGGAGAGAAATAAAATCTGGTGATTATACAAAATATTACGAAGAACAATACATTAATCGAAAATAAAAAAATTTTCAATTTACAATTTAGAAAATTTCAATTGATTTTCAATTTATAAATTGAAAAAATTGAATTGAAAATAATCAAATAACTAATCAATTGAAAATTAAAAATAGTAAATAATAAATAAAATGAAAGTATTAATCACAGGTGCAAATGGAATGCTTGGCAAAGATATAGCCGAAGCTTTTTCAGATTATGAATTATTTCTTACAGACAGAGATGATTTAAATATAACAAATAAAGAGAAAGTAGGGGAGCTTATAAAAAAAATAAAACCATGGCTCGTAATCAACTGTGCAGGATATATTGACGTTGAACGCGCTGAAGATGAAAAGTCTCTTGTAAATCAAATAAATGGAGAAGGGGTTTTGAATTTAGCAACATCTTGTAAAAATAATTCTTGTATTCTAGCTCATATCAGCACAGAGTATGTTTTTAATGGAGAAGACAAATATGGATATGACGAAAATTCAAATACAAATCCTGAAACTGCATATGGAAGATCAAAGGCAATAGGCGAGAAATTTTTAAAAAATTCAGCTTGTGACTTCTATCTTGTAAGAACTTCTTGGCTTTATGGAAAAAATCCACAACGCGGAAAAGGTAGGGGAGTCAATTTTGTAGATAGAATCCAAGAATTAGCAAAAGAACAAGACGAGCTTGATATGGTAAATGATCAAATTAGCAAACCAACGTATACGAAGGATTTTGCAAAAGCACTTTATGAACTCGTTACAGAAAAATATGCTTTTGGAATTTATCATCTTGTAAATGAAGAGGAGACAACTCCATATGAATTTGCAAATGAAATTTTCAAAATAAAAAATATAAACATAAAAACAAATCCAATAAGCTACACTACTTACTCTTCAAAAGTAAAAAGACCAATAAACGCAATTCTTATAAATACAAAGTTTCCAAAATTAAGAAGTTGGAAAGAAGCGATAAAAGATTATTTATCTT
>CAZWKI010000004.1:0-44786 GCA_964634645.1 uncultured Gammaproteobacteria bacterium
ACCTGACTCTTCCCAGGTCTTATATATTTCATTTTCAAATTTTTTGGCTTCGTACGCTTTATCAAGCTCTATTTTCATATTAATATTCTATTATTCTTTCATTTTCATTATTCCCTAACTTAAAGTTTACATAAATTGTGCGTTTTGGTAAATAGTCACTTATTTTATCGGCCCATTCTATAATTATAAGATTTTTTTCATCATTTATATAGTCCATAATTCCAATATCAAGTAGCGCATCATAAGTTTCAAGTCGATAACAATCAATATGCACTAAGTTTTTAACTTTGGAATTATTTTTCAGAGTTTTATAAATTTTCATTACTACAAAAGTAGGACTTGTGATGTTTTTAATTCCATAATAATTTCCAATTCCTTTTGTAATAGCAGTTTTTCCTGCACCTAAATCACCATTTAATCCAATTACATTAAAATCAAAACTTTCAGCAAGTTTTTCGCCAAGAGATAAGGTTTCTTCTAATGACTGTGTTTTAATTGATTTCATACAATAAAGCATAACAAAAATGGGAGTTTTGGGCAATTCTCGAAATTTATGTTTAATACTTAATTGGTATTTTTACAATTTTTAAATAATGTTATAATAAAGGTGCGAAACAGTAAAATAAGTTTGTAAAGATTTTTTTAGAAAACTCTATTGTTTTCCTATTTGCGACAATGCTCGGGCATTCCGACCAAAACGCAAGTAGAATCTTCACGGACACCTTTTGCTGTTTCGCAGGTCGGGTGTTCGTTTTTGTTTCATCCGGACATTGACCATTTATAATTAATAAAAAAGAAAATGGACAATCAAGAAAAGACAAAAAAGAAATTTTATAAAAAATGGTGGTTCTGGGTAATTGTAGTAATTGTATTATTTGCTATTGGTAATTCTGGTGATAAAAAAATTGAAAAGGTAGAAAATAATAATCAAAACCCTGTAAGCGATCAAAAAGCTAATAATCAGGTAGCACCACAAGAAGTTGAATATGTAATAGTTAGCGCCGTTGATTTAAGTAAAGCATATAATGATAATAAAGTTGCTGCCGATGCTAAATACGAGAATAAAGATATTAAAGTAAATGGAGTGATTAGTAGTATTGGAAAAGATATTACAGACACGCCCTATGTTTCATTGAAAGGACCAGAAAGTTCATTTTTTGGTATTCAGTGCATGTTCTCTAAAGACGACGAAAGTAAGTTGGTAGATCTTTCAAAAGGACAAAGCATTACTTTGACCGGTAAATTGTCGGGCGAAATGATTGGTAATGTAATACTAAGAGATTGTAGTATAGTTGAATAGTTTTTTAATAAAAGAGCGTTATGTTTTTCACTAACGCTTTTTTTATTACCATGTCTATTTTTTATAAATTTAAATTTGGATCAGCAGTTATTTTGAAATTATTTTTCTTTGCTTTATTTCTACCTGCCAGCCGTAGCCATAGCGAAGGCTGGTTAAAGTAACCAGTAATTGCAATCATTGCAGCATTATCCCCCGTGTGTTTTAGTTCTGGGAAATATGTTTTTATATTAAGTTTTTTAGCATCAAGTTTAATTCTATTTTTTATAGAACTATTTGCGCTTACTCCACCCCCAAAAATTATTGTTTTTACATTATAATCTTTTGCAGAATTAATAATTTTTTTTGAAAGCACATTACAAACAGCAGATTCAAAAGCAAAACAATATTCTTTTATTAATTTCTGATTTTTTTCTCTTTGTTCATCTCTCCATTTATAAAGCACAGAAGTTTTGAGTCCTGAGAAAGAAAAATTATAATCTTTTGTATTTAACATTGGGCGAGGGAATTCAAATGTTGCTTTGCCACTAAATTCATTTGCGAGCTTGTTTATTATTGGACCACCAGGATAGCCAAGTCCAAGAATTTTTGCAACTTTGTCAAATGCTTCACCAACCGCGTCATCAATTGTGGTTCCTAATAATTTATATTTTCCGTAATTTTTCATGAGGAATATTTGTGTATGCCCGCCTGAGATTACTACCGCAAGAGCTGGAAAAATATTTTTTTTATCAAATAGTTCAGGGTAAGTGAGCCAGTTGCTATAAATATGAGCCTCTATATGATTTATAGGAATTAATGGTTTTTTGTAAATAAATGATAATGTTTTTCCAAGTTCTAATCCTATGACTAAAGACGTAATAAGTCCTGGACCATATGTGACTGCAATTAAATCAACATCAGAAGCAATATCAACATCTAATTCCTTTAACAATGGAAAAAAATTCTCAGCATGGTGTCTTGCTGCGATCTCAGGAACTATTCCACCATATTGTTTATGAATTTCTACTTGTGAAGAGATAAGATTTTTTAGAATTTTTATTTCATTATTCTTATTTATCTCAATAAGTGATAATGCGCTTTCATCACAAGAGGACTCTATGCCTAAAATTCTCATTATTTTTTATTTATTATTTATAATTTTCAATTTATTTATTATTTATTTATTTTGTTATTTAAATAATTAAATAGTAAATTGAAAATCAATTGAAATTTGAAAATTGAAAATAGTAATTATTCCGAAAACACCTCTGCTTGGTATGTTAAAAATTTAGTTTCTTTATCTTTGTAACAATCCCACTCTAGTCCCGCTTTTTGACAAAGTGAGCCAAAAAAATCATCTTCATTTTTTATTCCTTCCCAGACTTGTGGTAAATAAGTTGCTCCGTATCTACCACTTTTTAAAACAACGCCGTCAATATTTTTTTTAATATTTTTAAATTCGCAACTTTGTGGAATTGTTAATATGGATATTTCTATTTTTATATTTTTTAATTCGTTTTGAGATAGAGGAGAAAATCTTGTGTCTTCAAATGAAGCTGATAATGCATTTAATTGTATGGCTTTATATAATTTTTCAATTGGTTCTATGTAACCAATACAGCCACGAAGTTTATTGTCTTTATTTAGTGTTACAAAAACACCTCTTTTTTCTTTTAAATTTTCTGGAATTTCAGATTCTTCAATTGGCAATAATTTACCATCGTTTAAAAGTGCATATTCAATTGTATTCCTTGCAAGATTTAGTAAAAAGTCTTTATCCGCTTTCGCTAAAGCTTCAGCGGATAAATTTTCTTTGAAAATTACAGACATATATCCAACAACAGAGGAATTGTCATGAGTTATATCTCCACTATCACCATATTTTATTAATTCACCCTTCCAATTATTTAGCCTTGCAATTTCAAACAGTAATTTTATTCCGATTTCTCCACAAGCCTCACATTCGCTATTAAATTCTAATGTATTTATTGAGTCAATACATTTTTGATCAAGTTCACTTGCTTTTTCTTTTTCGTAATAATGAGATAAATCAGAGCTTATTACAATTAGAGTTTTATCATCAATTATTTCATTAAGATTTTTTGCAGCACTTTTTATTTTTTCATCATTTATAGCTCCAGCAATAATAGGAACAAACTGCCACTTATTTTTTAAAATGTTTTGTAAAAATGGAATTTGTACCTCTACAGAGTGCTCTTCAGTCATTGCATCATCATTGTATTTGAATTCATCAAACGATTCTAGTTTATTTATAAAATCAATATCAAGCTCAACTTGACCAAGGGGTGTTTGCCATGCGTCAGCATGCGATAGACCAAAATTATTTAAATATTCTTGATGAGATGGACCAATTACAACAACGCGTGCTATGTTATTATAGTTTTCAATTTGTCGGAATGCATTTGCAGCTATTTGGCCACTATAAACATAACCCGCGTGGGGAACTATTAGGGCTTTGATATCAGAAATATTTTTATTTTCTGAATTTTCAAAAAAATCACTAAGTGTCCACAATAGTTTTTCGCGTTCTTCTGGATAAAAAGCCCCAGCAACGGCTGGAAGTCGAATAATTTTTTCTTGACTCATATTTTTTATATAAAAAATTGTTCCAAGTGAGAAGCTTATTAGAATAATTGTAACAACAATTATTATAATTTTATTTCTCATCGACTATTAATTTTTCTTTCAAATAATCAACAGCCTTTTTGCTATTTATTTGATTTTCTATATGCTCTCTATACTCATTTGTCTCTATTTGTTTTTTTATCTCTGGATTGTCTTTATATGTTTCAAGCATGTGCTTTATTTCATGGTCTATCTCGTCTTTACTGGTTTTTATATTTTGAAGTTTTATCACTTCTCTTATAATAAGAGAAGATTGTAATCTTTTTTCAGCTTGAGGCTCAAATTCTTTTTCTAAGGTTTCGAGATTTTTTCCGCTGTGTTTTAAGTAATCTTCAAATTGCATTCCCTGATAAGCAATATTTTGACGAAATTCTTCTGATATTTTTTTGACCTCTTCTTTTATAACATCTTCTGACCAAGCATCTATTTCTGATTTTTCTATTATCTCCTCAATCATTTCCATTTCCTGTTTTTGGTCTAATTCTCTTTGTTTTTCATGTTCATAGTTTTCTCTTAATTTCTCTTCCAAGTCTTTTAGATTATCAAGTTTGAAAAATGTTTTTGCCCACTCATCATTTGTCTCTGGTAATGTTCTTTCATAAATAGAATTTAATTTTACTTCAAATTCTGCTTCTTTTCCTGCTAAATTTTTGTGGTAATCTTTTGGAAATTTAAGATTGAATTTTATTTCGTCGTTTTTTTTGTGTCCTATTATTTGATCTTCAAAACCAGGAATCATTTGGCCTTTTCCAAGAACAAGAGGATAGTTTTTTTCATTTCCACCTTCAATTACAACTCCATCAACACTAGCTTTAAAATCTATTTCAACTTTATCATCATTTTTTGCTTCTCTTTCAACAAGAACTTCCTTTGCTTGATGTTCTCGGAGCGTTTCAATTGCTTTTTTTATTTCTTCATCATCAACGGTTGCTTTTCCTTTTTTTATGCTTATTTTATCCAAGTCAGCGAGTTTTATTTTTGGTAGTAAACTTATTACAATCTTTAAAACAAGAGGATTACCAACCGCCATTTTTTCTACATCTATTTTTGGAAAACCAATTGGTTCTAAATTTTCTTTTTTTACTAATTCAAAATAAAAGTGTTTTAAAATATCGTCAAGAGCTGATTCAAAAATAGCCATCTCACCAAAATTTTGTTTTATAATATCATAAGGCGCTTTCCCTGCTCGAAAACCAGGAATGTGTTTGTTTTTTGATATATTACTAGCTTCTTTTATCAAAAATGGTTGATATTCAGCTTCTGTTATTTCAACTTTTAGTTCCAATTGATTTTTTTCTAATTCTTTTTTGTCAATTTTCATAAGATTAGTTATAAGGTTTATAAAGTTGTAAAGCTATAAAGTATTGAGTTTTGTTTATCTTTATAACTTTAAAACTCAACACTTTATAACTTATTTAATTTAGCAGATAATTCGTCTTATTTCAATGGACGGAGGATATTCAAATATTGGCATTATTTTATTTCGATATTGTAATTTTTCTTCTAAGTTTTAGTGGAGCCTGTGCATAACTTCTAAAATATTGATTTTTAGGCATCTTTTCCAAACACTACTAATTGTGATATAATGTAATAAGTGAACACAATATGTAGTGTTTTTTAAAACTCTCAGATTTTAAAAAAATATAAAATAATTTATTCCACTAAGCGGAAAAATATCTTTTTATGACAAAAACAAAAGAAAAAAAGAAAAAAATTATATCACTTATAAAACAAGTAAAGAAAAGATCGGGTAAGATAGTTGCTTTTAATAGAAACAATGTTTATAAGGCAATTTTTAAAGCAGCAAAATCAGTTGGTGGACGTGATAGCAAAAGAGCAAACGAGATTACAGATGCAATTGTAGAAGAATTAAACAAAAGATTCGGTAGTGATATTGTTCCAGACGTAGAACAAATTCAAGATATCGTAGAAAAAGTGCTTATTGAAAGAGGGCATGCAAAAACAGCAAAATCATATATCTTATATAGAGATTTGCACAATAGAATAAGAGACATCAAATCAATCATTGACGCAGAGGAACTAATTTCAAATTATATTGGAGAACTTGATTGGGAGGTAAGAGAAAATGCAAATATGGCTTTTTCACTTCAAGGATTAAATAGCTATATTGCTTCGACTGTTCAAAAAAATTATTGGCTTAACAAAATTTATTCAAAACCAGCTCGTGATGCAGAAAAATCAGGAGAACTTCATATTCATGATTTGGATTTACTTGCCGTTTATTGTTGTGGTTGGGATTTGAAGGACTTGCTTATGGTCGGTTTTCAGGGCGTGGCTGGAAAAATTGCTTGCAAGCCGGCAAAACACCTAAGAACAGCACTGGGACAAGCTGTAAATTTTTTTTATACACTTCAGGGAGAAGCAAATGGTGCACAAGCATTTGCTGATTTTGATACATACTTAGCACCATTTATTAGATATGACAAGCTTGATTACAAACAAGTAAAACAATGTATTCAGGAATTTATGTTTAACATGAGCGTTCCTACAAGGGTTGGCTTTCAGAATCCCTTTACAAATATTACACTCGACTTGAAAGTTCCAAAGACAATGAAAGATGAGCCAGTGATAATTGGTGGCGAACTTCAAAAAGAAACATATGGAGATTTTCAAAAAGAAATGGATGTTTTTAACGAAGCATTTGCAGAAGTTATGATGGAGGGAGATGCAAATGGGCGTGTTTTTTCATTTCCAATTCCAACCTATAATGTTACAAAAGATTTTGATTGGGACAATCCAAAATACAAGAAGATTTGGGAAATGACTGCAAAATATGGAATTCCTTATTTTGCTAATTTTGTTAATTCAGATATGTCACCAGATGATGCAAGAAGTATGTGCTGTCGTTTGCGATTAGACAACAGAGTGCTTAGAAGACGAGGCGGAGGACTTTTCGGTTCAAATCCGCTTACTGGAAGTATTGGGGTGGTCACAATAAATATGCCAAGAATTGGTTATCAATCAAAAACAAAAAGAGAATATTTTGAAAAATTAGGAGAATTAATGGATATTGCAAAAGATACGCTAGAGACAAAAAGAAAAATATTAGAGCAACTCACAGAGCGTGGACTTTATCCGTATTCAAAGTTTTATCTTCGGGATGTTTACAAAAGATTTGGTGCTTATTGGAAAAATCATTTTAACACAATAGGGCTTCTTGGAATGAATGAGTCACTTCTTAATTTTATGAAAAAAGACATAGGAAGCGAAGAAGGAAAGAAGTTTGCCCTTGAAGTAATGAACTTCATGAGAGAAAAACTTCAGAAATATCAAGAAGAAACAGACGATATGTTTAATTTAGAAGCAACCCCAGGAGAAGGAACAAGCCATAGATTTGCACTGCTTGATAAAAAACAATTTCCCGATATTGTAATTGCAAACGAAGAGGCACATAAAAATGGCGCGCCAGCATTTTATACAAATTCAACTCATTTACCAGTAAATTATACCGATGACATATTTACAATTTTAGACAAACAAGACGAACTCCAAGCGCTTTATACAGGAGGAACCGTAATTCATTTATTTATTGGTGAGCGTATTGAAGATCCAGAGGTTTGTAAAAAATTAGTAAAAAAAGTTGCAAAAAACTACAAACTTCCATATTTTTCAATCACCCCAACATTTTCTATTTGTCCAAAACACGGATATATTTCAGGTGAGCATAATTTTTGTCCTTATTGTGATGAAGAAATTGGTTATAGTGCCGCTGAATCAAGCGACCATAAGACTTTTTACTAATATTTTAAAAAGAGCTATAATATAATTAAGAATTAATTATTCCGCCCTGGGCGGAAAAACAATCATATGAGCGAAAACAAAAACAAAATTTTGAATGAGACCCCAAAAAGACAAAAATGTGAGGTCTACTCGAGAGTTGTAGGGTATTTAAGGCCAGTCTCTCAATGGAATGATGGCAAACAAGCAGAATTCACAGAGAGAAAATGTGCCAAGGTGTAATCACTTTATCTAATCCCCCTACCTTGTAAGCAAGGTGGGGGGATTATCATTAACATGGAAGACTTAAACAACAATTTTAAGATTTCTGGATGGCAAAAGACATCTCTTATCGATTATCCAAAGAAAATTTCAACTATTATTTTTACACAGGGTTGTAATTTTAGGTGTCGCTATTGCCATAATCCAGAGCTTATTCCACTCAATCAGGAAATAATTTTTAATATTAGCGAAGAGGAGGTATTTGATTTTTTAAAAAAAAGAAAAAAGAAAATAGAAGCGGTCTGCATTACCGGTGGAGAGCCACTTTTACAATCCGGGCTAAGGGTTTTTTTAGAAAAAGTAAAAAAAATGAAATTCAAAGTAAAGCTTGATACAAATGGAAGCAATTTTGAATTATTGAAAAACCTGATAGAAGAAAAATTGATTGATTATATTGCAATGGATTACAAAGCAAACGAGGACATTTTTCAAAATATTACAGGGATGAAAAAAGCTATGTTTAAAGAAATGTCTCGTACAAAAGATTATCTTATTAATTCTAATTTAAAGTATGAATTTCGCATTACAATACTTCCAAAGCTTTTTACAGATAATGATATTTTGAAATTAGCCCAAGAATTAAAAGGTGCAAAACAAGTCTATTTGCAAAATTTTCAAGATAAAGGAAAATTATTAGACGAGTCATTGTACGGTGAATTTGGTTTTTCAGTGTCTAAGCTAAAAGAATTTAAAACCATAATGGAAAAATATGTGAAAAAATGTGGAATCCGGAATTAATAACCAATAAACAATAACCAATAACCAAGATATGTAATTTTTATGAAATATGAGCTTTATAAAATATCAGAAAAATATAAAAAAGAAGCTGATCAAATTTTGAGCAGAACTAATTTGATTAAATTTTTAAGCCACTATGGAAAGGCTTTTATTCGTGGTAGCTAAGAACTAGATTTGATGATTAAGGGAGATATTGATATATATGTAATCAATAAAAAGTTAAACAAAAATTTATCTATTAGGGTTTTGAATAAATTAATTATATTGAATCAATTTAGAGGATTTTTATTTTATGATTTTGTAAAAAGAAGAAAGATGGGTTTTCCAAAAGGATATTATATAGGACTGAAAACCAATATTCATAATGAAAAGTGGAAAATTGATATATGGTTTATGAAATCGATGGATGTTTATAGTGATAGATTTATGAAGAAAATAAAATCTAAATTAAACAAAAAAAATAAAGAAATAATTATAAAACTCAAAAAACAAGTAAAAGATAAAAAAATAGAAATTCCAAGTTATTTAATATATAAAGTGGTAATTGAGAAAAACATAAAAACTCTATCTGATTTAAAATTATATATAAAAAGTGCCAATTAAGGATTGACTTTTTATTTTAAAAATGATTAAATTATTGTTGCAAGCGGGTGTCGTATAGTGGCTAATTATGTCAGCCTTCCAAGCTGAAGAGGGCGGTTCGATTCCGCTCACCCGCTCCATTCTACGCGCTAGCGTAGAATGCCTTCCGAAACTTTAGTGAAGGAAGGCAAACAGCCGTAATTTTATTATTTTTATATATTGGCGCTTCGAATGGCAAGCCATACATATAAATATCAAAAAACTCTTTTTATCAGAGAGTTTTTTGTTTTGAATAAATTTAATAGTGCGATAGTTTTATTTCTTATTTACTCTTCCTATCATGCACGATACATATGACTGTGCTTTTTTGAGAAAATCCTTTGCTTGTTTGCTTCCCTCTTCTGGATACCCAATTTTTAATAAGGTTTTCTTTGCCGTTTCTTTATCACCATCAAAACCCACTGTTTGATTTTCTACGTCAACCATTATATTTTTTAATCCCTGTTTTTCTAATGAATTTATTATCATAAAAGAACATCCGCCACATTTTATATTAACTACTTTTAGTGTTTGCATATTTTTATTGATTTATTTGTTATTTATATAATACATTTATTGGTGCGTGTTTATTTCAAATTTATTTCTTTGCCATTTTCCAAAGAACATGAAAATGATCTAAATACGACTCATAAAATTCTTTGTTTTTTATTCTTATTGCAAATGGCTCTTTTCCGACTGATACAAATAGAACGCAATTATCATATACAGTTGCGCAAGGCTAAGAAGGTTATAAGCGTCGAACAATACAATTCGGCGCTTTTTTAATCCGTTTGATAGAAAATTTATCAAACGGATTTTTGTTTGTAATTTGAGAGTATTGATTTTTTTATTGAAAAGAATAATATAAAAATAGAAAAGCAAATTTATGAGAAGTGGCCTTATTTTATTTAAAAATAAATATAAAATTGAATCTACCAGATTGAAGCACTGGGATTATTCTGATCCTGGTTTTTGTTTTGTCACAATTTGCACAAAGAATAGAGAATGTATATTTGGTGAAATTATTAATAATAAAATGATATTAAATAAATTGGGGATTATCATAGAACATTGTTGGCGCGATTTACCAAATCATTATAAAAATTGTATTCTGGATTCATTTGTTATAATGCCGAATCATTTCCATGGAATTATTCAAATAAAAGAGAAGATTCACGCCGCATCCGTAGAGATGATTCATGAATCATCTCTACGTGAATCGTCTCGCAATGAATACCGAAAACAACGTCGTAAAATGTTATTATCAAAAATAATTGGACGATTCAAAATGCAATTCTCTAAAAAAATTAATTTGGTAAATCGCGCAATATATTTCAATTGGCAAAAATCATATTATGATCATATTATTAGAAATGAACAAGATTTATTTCATATTCGTGTATATATAAAAAATAATCCCAATAAATGGGAAAATGACAAAAATTTTAGACAATAATTTTTATAGAAATTTTATCTTAATTGATATTTACAAGTTAGTGCTATTGCAAGAGCATCTGATGTATCGTCTTTTTTTGGAATAGATTTTAATTTTAGAATTATTTTTACCATTTCAGCAATTTGACGCTTGTCAGCTTTTCCATAAGATGTTATAGCTTGCTTTACCTGAAGAGGTGTGAACTCGTATATTGGAAGTTTGTTTTCTGATAATGTAAGAATTATTACACCCCGAGCATGTCCTACGTCCATTGCTGTTTTTACATTTTTACAAAAATATAATTTTTCAACGCCAACATATGACGGTTTGTATTTTTTTATTAAGAAATCCAATTCTTTGTGTATTGTGTTAAGTCTATTATTAAATTCAACGCCCGCTTTTGTTTCAATACAACCACAACTTATTAATTTTGCTTCTTTTTCATGTGTTATAAAAGCATAGCCAATTGTGGCTAAGCCGGGATCAATGCCCATTATGATCTTTGATTTATTTATAGTTTTTTGCATCTTTTTGTAATAACCAATAATCAATAATCAAGTTCCAAACAATAATCAATAATCAATTATCAAATTTTCGATTATTAGTTATTGGAATTTGGTTATTATTTGATTATTGGTGCTTGGGTATTGGTTATTCTCATTAATCAGCATTAGAATAATAATTAGCTACATCATCATCTTCTTCAAGTGCTTCAAAAAGTTTGTCCAATTTATCTGAGTTTTCAATATTTACTTTTGTTTTTGCAATATATTCTAATTCTGCATTATCAATTTCAATTAGATCTTTTATTTTGTCCTGAATTTTTTGCAAATTTTCCATTTGTGTAATAATTCTTATCCCGTCAACGGACTTTTCAATGTCATTTGCTCCAGCATCTATTATTGCAAGTTCTTGTTCGTCAGAAAGTTCTGTGTCTTTTAGATAAATAGCTCCAACTCTTTCAAATTGCCAAAGCACAGAATTTGATGCGCCAAGTGATCCGCCATGTTTTGATAAAATATGCCTTAAATCAGGAGCAGTTCTATTTTTGTTATCAGTTACAACTTCTATTATAATGGCAACGCCATCTGGCCCATATCCTTCATAAGTAATTTCTTCAAGAGCATTTGCCTCTCCAGTACCAGATCCACGTGCAATAGCCTTTTCAATGTTATCTTTTGGAACAGAAAAGCTCCTAGCCTTATCAATTGCCATTCGAAGTTTGAAATTCATTTCAGGATCAGCACCACCACGGGCTGCAATTTGTACGTTCTTTGTAAGTTTTGTAAAAACAGAAGATTTTTTTGAATCAACAAGAGCTTTTCTGTGTTTTGTTGTTGCCCATTTTGAGTGCCCAGACATATTATTAGCTTTCAGCTTTTAGATTTCAGCTTTCAGCTCATTATTATTAAAACTTAGCTCTATTTTAGCAATATAATGTTGCAGTGTAAAGACATAAACTATACAATATATATATGAAAAAAGACCAATTTAAAAATTTTGTATATGTTTTAATATTAGTAGCTGTAATTATTTTTGCTGTTTTTATAAGAATTCACAATGTTTTAAAATATAATACTTATTGGGCTGATGATGGAGGAGCACACATTGATTATGTATATCAAATAGAAAAAAATCATAGACTGCCAGATTTTAAGACAAATTATTTGGCGTGGCATGAGCCAGGTTTTTATTTTTTGGGAGCTGCATGGAATATTTTTGGTTCTAAAATAGGATTTTATATTGGTCCAGACAATTATAATTTTACAGAGCTTTTGAATGTAGGTATTTATTTAATTTTCCTTGCACTGGTTTGGATTTTTGCTTTTATTATATCTAATAAAAAAAAGTGGTTTGCACTTCTAATTACATTTCTTTTTTCAACACTATTTATAGGTGTAAAATTATCCAATTATATAAATAACGAATTGTTAAATCAGACAATGATATTGTTTTTAATAATTTTATTTTTATATTGGAAATTACTAGACGACAAAAAATATTTAAAAGTTTTTTTGTTTTCAATTCTATTGGCAATTGCCTTTATTATAAAAATGACGGCATTTATAGCTCTTTTATCTGTGGCAATGATTTGGTTTATAAGTTTTTTATATAAAAGAAAAAAATATTTTATTTTTTATATTTTGATAGTTATATTTGTTTCTTTGGGGCTAAATGCTCCGTGGCTTATTCACAAAAAAAATACCTATGGAAGCGCTATCACAATAAATGCATTTGAAAAAGAGTCTCAGAGAATAATAAATAGTGATGGATGGAAATATTTTTTTAATTTTAATGACGATATATTTTTTGATAATCCATATTGGAGTGGCAATTTAAACTCATATTTTTCAATTCTTTTAAGTGATACTTTTGGAGATCATTATAATTTATTTAACAATCCGGATACTATATTTCAAGAAGAAAATAAAATTTTGCTTGATACAGGGAAGTATACAAATCCTTATTTGTGGAATAAAATGATAAATGTAAATAGAATCGGATTATTTATATTTTTAATTTGGTTTTTTGGATTTCTATTGTTTTTAAAAGATTTATTTATAAGGTTTTTTAAATATAAAAAAATAGATTTCTATGAATTGTTTTTATTGATTATACTTTTTGGGGGATGGGTTGCGCTTTTGTATAACAATTTAAAGTATCCATATCTAGCAAGGGGAGTGCTTAAGGGTCACTTTATTTATTTTACATATCCGATTTTTGTGATTCTCTCTTATAAGACGCTTTATATACACATAAAAAATAAATTAATATTTTATTTAGTCTTAACTTTGCCAATAATTATTTATGTAATTATTGCGTGGCCAATTTTGTATGTTAAATAATTTTTTTAAAAATTCTAAATATGGTATTTTTGTAATTTTCGTCATATTGTTTTGTTTACAAGTTATTTTACTGGGCCCTAAATTTGATTTTCCACTAAATGATGATTGGTCGCATACTCTTAGTATATATCATTTTAATTTTGATAAAGAGCTTTTTTACGCGCCATGGCTTTCTGCGTTTAATTATGTGCCAATATTTTTTGGTATTTTTTTGACAGGTATTTTTGGTTTTTCTTTTTCTATTTTAAGGTTTGGAAATTTGATTATATCTTTTTCAACGGTATATTTATTTTTTGTATTTTTGAGATACAATAAAATTCCAAAACTACATGCTTTTTTGTTGTCACTTCTTTTGTGGTTTAATCCAATATTTTTTTATCTCTCATATACTTTCATGGGGGATCAAATAGCTCTTCTTCTAGTTCTTTTGTCAATTTTTTTATATAAACTAGCAATTGATAAGAGAAAATATAATTATATCTTTTTTGCAAGCATTGCGTCTGTTTTTGCAATATTTACAAGGCAATTTGTAGCCATTTTGCCATTTGTTGCATTTGTATATTTCTTTTTTTCAAAACAATTCAACAAAAAAAGAACATTATTATCTTTTTTACCAAGCCTTTTTTTGTTAATAATTTTTTATTATATATCTTTGAAATTAAATTTTATTCCCGGAGAAGTTTCGGCTAGATTTGTTCCAAGAAGCATTTTGTTTAGAACCATTGTTTTTAATTTTGTAAATTATATTTTGCTATTATCGTTATTTTTTATTCCAATAACACTAAGCACTATAAAAAAAGACGTTATTAAAAAAATGTTTTCAAAAAGAAATTTGATTTTAATTTTGCTGATGTCATTATTTTTTATTCTCACCGTATTTTATAAAAAATTTCAATTTCCTGGATTAGGAAATATTATAAATCTATATGGAATAGGTCCAAATACTACTATAATGCAAGGGGATATTGATTTTAATATTAATTATGTATTTATATTTATTGTAAATATATTACTTGTAACACTCTCTATTTTTAATATATTTTATTTTTTTGAAAATAGAGAAATTATTTTAAATAAAGTAAAAAATGATTTTTTCTGGATCGTTTTTTTATTTTTATATCTATTTTTGATTTTGCCAATAATGTCTTTTGATAGATATTTGCTAATTTTTGTTCCATTCATATTGTTATTTTTTGGAATGATTATGAAAGAGAAAGGTTTTTCAAAAACAATATTAATACTATTAATATTTATACAGGCAACGCTTGTTTTTGTTGGAACAAGAGATTATTTATTTTGGAATAAAGCTAGATGGAATATTGCTAGAGAATTATCAAAAGTGGTAGAGACAAAAAATATTGAAGCTGGATATGAGTGGGATGGTTGGAATTTTTACAAAAAGCAATTATTTGAAGAATATTACCTTGGAAAGTTTACGCCAACTTGGGCGCCTTGGTATGTAAAACAAGTATCAAAGAATCATCAAATGGAATACATAGTTTCTTTTTCAGAGCTGGGTGGATATGAAGTAATAAAAAAACAAGAAACAAAAACAATTTTGTCTCCAATAGAACATATTTATTTAAATAAGGTTTCGCCAAATAGTATAAATCTTTAATTTGTTGAGCCCTAATTTTGCTATTTAATATTTGAAATTTAAATCAATATGTTGATTTTAAAGTTTAATATTAATGATTATTTATATTTTTGTAAAGTAAAAATAATGGTATAATACAATAGAGGTTATTAATATATAAAATCATGTATTTATCAATAGTAATTCCTTTATATAATGAGGAAAAAAGAATAATTCCAACAGTTCAAAAAACTCTTAATTATTTAAAGGAACAAAATTTTGATTTTGAATTAATTTTTGTTGATGATGGAAGTAAAGATAAGACAATAGATGTTTTGAGGGGTTATGAAAATGGAGAGAATATTAAAATTATAAAACACCAAATAAATAGAGGTAAGGGCGCTTCTGTAAAATCAGGAGTTCTTGCATCAAAAGGAGAAATTGTGCTTTTTTCTGATGCTGATTTGTCAACACCAATAGAGGAGTTGGATAAATTAATAAAAGAAATTGAAGAATACGATGTTGTTATTGGGTCTAGGTCTATTGATGAAAATTTATTACTCAAGAAACAACCAATTCATAGAATATTAATAGGTAAAATCGCTAAACTATTAATAAGGCTAGTTTTGAATATAAATTACAAAGACACTCAGTGCGGATTTAAATTATTTAAACGAGATGTTGCTTTCAAGCTTTTTTATAAAATGAGAATGAAAAGGTGGAGCTTTGATTATGAATTATTATTTTTGGCAAAGAGATTCAAGTTTAAAGTAAGGGAAGTTCCGGTTATATGGATAAATAATGAAGATTCTAGGGTAAATTCATTTATAGATCCAATAAAATCGTTTATTGATTTGATAAAAATAAGATTTAATAAATATTAAAAGAAGTAAAGAGTTTATAAAATTTTTAGAATATTTTTATAATTGGAACCAGAAATGATTTTTTTTAAAAAAAAATTAATACTATTATCAATTTTTTGTGCATTATTAGTATTATTTATTTATTTTATTTCAAAAAGTAAAATATTTATAGAAAATTTTGATTTATTAAGTGGTTCATTTATAAATAAAAAAAATTTAACAGAAATTGATAAAAATTTCAAATTTGACAATCTAATAGCTCACGCAGGAGGAGGAATAAACGGATTAACATATACGAATTCCCTAGAGGCTCTAGAGGAAAATTATAAAAAAGGTTTTCGTTTTTTTGAAATAGACTTAGATATAAGTAGTGATGATGTAATTATTTTATATCATTGCAGCGAATGTTATAAGAAACCAAGTTTAAAGGAGTTTAAATTGTTATTGTCAAAACAAAATCTAACAGGAATGACCTTGAATGATTTGCGTATTTGGATGTTTAATAAAAAAGACGCTTATATAATTATCAACGTGAAGACGCCCAATAAGAATATAGAAATTTTATCATTAATTAAGAATAGTTTTGTTGATATTAATAGACTAATACCCCAAGTATATGATTTTAGAGAATATTTTCACGTTAGAAAATTAGGATTTAACAAAATTATTATTACTCTGTATTTAAAAAATTATTCTGATAAAACAATTCTTAGATTTATAACAAATAATAGGGTTTCCGCCTTGACAATGCCAATCTCTAGATTCAAGAAAGATTTTATAAAAAAAATTAACGATTTAAATGTCCCAGTATTTTTACATACAATAAATGATTTAGATGTAGCTAATGATTTGAGTTTAATGGGCGTGTATGGGTTTTATACGGATTTTTTACAAATAGACAATAATTAATAATTAATAATTATGAAATTAAAAAAAAATAATAAACACAACAAAGTTAAGTTTGATGACAATTATAATGTTTTTAAAACATTTGAAAATTCTGACAAACAATTTAAGCAAGTATTTAAAGAGTTTAAAAATGTTAATTTAAAAAAAAGATTTAAGAGTATTAACAAAATTATTATTTGTGGAATGGGTGGTTCAGCGCTTGGTCCACATTTTGTAAGAAGTGTTTTTTCTAATAAAATTAATATTCCAATAATAATTTCAAATGAATATAATTTACCAAAATGGGTTGATAAAAATACTTTAGTTGTAATTTCTAGTTTTTCGGGAACAACAGAAGAGCCTATAAATTGTTTTAAGCAAGCAAAAAAAAGAAATTTAAAAATTTTCATAATATGTACTGGTGGAGATTTATCAAAAATAGAATCAGAAAAATTTGTTTATAATCCAAAGTATAATTATGCAAAAAATCCAAGATTTGCAATTGGATATTCTATAGCAAGTTTTATTGTTTTATTGAATAAATTGGGTTTTTTAAAATACAATACAAAAGATATTTTAAAACAAATCAAAATTTTTTCAAGAGGAAAATTACAATCTCAAAAAATTGCCAAAGAAATTACAAATAAAGCTCCAATTATTGTTTCGTCAGAACATTTAATTGGTAATGCTCACATTTTTCAAAATCAAATAAATGAAACTGGTAAAAATTTCGCATCATATTTTACAATTCCCGAAATTTGCCACCACCAATTAGAGGGTTTAACTTTTCCAAAAAATTTAGAAAAGAATTTAGTTTATGTTTTACTAAATTCAAAGCTATATATTAAAAGAAATCAAAAAAGATATGAGATAATAAAACAAATATTAAAGAAAAAGAAAATAAATTTTGTAGAAATTAAAACAACTGGTAATAATTTTTTTGAAGAAGCAATGTATATTCTTGGATTATCTTCTTATACTTCGTTTTATCTTGCACATTTTAATAAAATTGATCCACAGCCAAACCCTTGGGTTGATTATTTAAAATTAAAAATGAATAATTCTTAAAATGAAGTTAATGTTTAAAAATATTTTCAGAATTATATGTTTTGTTTTTTTTATTTCGAGTATTTTGACTCTATTTATTTATGAGACCCTATCTTTACAGTTGGTTTTTCCAGTAAGCGGTCTCGAGTATTTTTTAAGGATTACCACAAGCTTCATTTTGTGTATAGTTCCAGCTATAGCTGTCTTGTATTTTAGAAGTAATTATAAGAATAAATATGTTTATTCTTTTTTGTTAACTATATTCTGCGTGTATTATTTTGTATTATTTCTTCTATTTATATATTTTAATACAACCACAAATTTTTTTGGAATTAATTTTTTGTTAGATAATTTTGAGGAGGCCATTTTTACTGTAAAATCAATTTTTGGAACAGCCAGGCTATTTTTTATACTATCTTTGTTTTTGTTTTTTGTAATCTCCTTTATTATAACTGCAAATTTTATAAAGCTTAGTGATTCTAAAATTCTTAACATTTTTAAAAAAATAATTGCTAATTTATTTATACTATTTATTATTTTTGCCAGCCTAGAATTTTATTTTCATTATGAAAAACCACTTTTATTAGATTTTATGGATAATATTTTTATAAACAAAGATGTTGTTTATCAAGAATATCAAACAGATTATTCTACAATAGTTGACAGGTATTTCAATTTTAAATTAGAAGAGTTTAATTTAGAAAAAGTACAAGAAAATTTACCAGATATATATTTTATACATTTAGAAAGTGTGAGCGGAGATTTTATGGATAAATACATTATTCCTAATTTTGATAAATACTCAAAAGAAAATGGTGTTGTTTTTGATAATTTTTATAGTAATTCAATACAGACCTTGAGGTCCCAAGAATCTATTTTATGTGCACTTCCACCGTCTTTGGGTGGATATTTTCAAAACAAATTTGATTCAAAAAGATTACTGTGTATACCAAAAATTCTCTCTCATTATGGATATAAAACATTGTTTTTCAAAGACCATGATTTGAATTTTTCTAAGACAGGTAAATTTATGTCTGACATTGGATTTGGTGAATTACACAGTTCGGATATAATGAAAGAAGGAGACCCATATTATAAATGGGGATTTAGAGAAGATGTTTTTTATAGGAGAGTTTATGAGTATCTAGAAAATTATAGAGAGCATAGGAAATTTGTTTATATAGCTATATCAGCTACAAATCACCTCCCATTTAACGTGCAAGAAGAATTTAATGATTTACCCATTAAGCAGGTCAAAACTTTTACAGATAAATTAAAAAATACAACATATGTTCAGGATAAATATCTTAAGGTGATTTTAGATGAATTAAAAAATGATAAAAAAGAAAAATATATCTTTATTTTTGGCGACCACCCGTGGCCAACAAACTATCATAAGAATAATTATTTTAATGAAAAATTTGCGTATAGAGAAAATTTTCATACGGTTTTTTCTGTTTTACATTTTGGAGAAGGTGAAAGTCTTCTTAATTTTGGAGACAAAATAGAAGATTCTTATAACCAAATAGATTTTTTAAAATCAATATTAGATCTGCTTAAAATAAAAAACTCAAACAAGTATTTGGGAAACTCCTTTTTTGAGGATTTATTAAAAGAAAATGAAACACAAACAATGCAAAATTGTTCTATTTCTGTTCAACCATATTCAAATAGATATATAAGTCTTTTTTATGCAAATAAACACTATATTTATGATATAAAAAATAAAGAATCTTATTACTTTGATATTTTAAAAAACAAATACGAAACACAACAACACAATATTTCTCAAAACGATTTTTTAGGCTTTTATAACAAGTGCAAAAAATTAATAGGGTATTAATATTTTAAAAATAACTAAAATAAGTAATTTTTATGAAGTATATAATAATTCCAACATATAATGAGAAAGAAAATATAGAAAAATTAATAAAAGCTATTTTTGATCTAAAAATTTTGGATTTAAGGGTCCTTATTGTAGACGACAATTCGCCAGACAAGACAGGTGACATAGTAGATAATTTAAAAAAAGATTATCCGGTTGAGATTATAAAAAGATCCGGAAAATTAGGTCTTGGAAGCGCCTATGTAGAGGGATTTAAATACGCTATTAATAGGGGGGCAAACATCGTAATGGAAATGGACGCAGATTTTTCTCATGATCCAAATGATATTCCAAGATTAATACGAGAAATAGAAGATGGATTTGATATGTCAATAGGCTCTCGCAAAATTAAAGGAGGAGGGGTTGTGGGTTGGAATTTTAAGAGAAAATTTATGTCTGATATGGCAATGAGCGCATCAAGACAAGGGATGTGACGGCTGGTTTTAGATGTTACAACACAAAAATTTTTGAAAAAGTTGACTTAGATAAAATAAAATGCAATGGATATGCGTTTCAGGAGGAGCTTCTTTATTTTGTTGAAAAAAATGGTTTTAAAGTCAAAGAAGTACCCGTTATTTTTGTTGACAGAAAATTAGGAAAATCAAAGTTGGGTATAAAAGATATTTTAGGATTTTTTATTACTATGATTAGGCTAAGATTTAGAATATAATAAAAAAGGCTCAATCAAGAGCCATTTTTATTATTGTATCAAAATTTTTATGTAGAGCTTGCTGCTGAGCCATACCCTCCTACACCACCAATGAGACTAAAAACAAGAGATACAAGTATATATGAAAAAACAATTATAATAATACCAATAACAGCATTTTTTATTCTAGATCTAGCTTTTTTTATTTTTTCACTGTCACCGCCAGACATCATCCATTCGAAACCACTGATTATGATTAATATTAGAAATATTACACCTATAAGACCAAGTATTATTTTTATTATGTCGGATATTAGATTGCTGGGAGGAGCGTTTTTTAATCCAGCCCACGCAGCAAACGTATCCGTTTTAAATTCTCGAGAACTTGCATCTATATTAATAATTGGTTCTGGCAAATCTGGTTCTTCTAATTGTGCAAATACATTGAAATAATATAAAAAATTTATGATTATTAAAGAAAGTATAAGTATGGGTATTTTTTTTGTATATTTTTGTGTCATATATTTTTATTAAATTATTGACTGCTATACTTAAATATATTTTCAATAAATACTACCAGCGTATAAGAAAAAACAACTATTGCAAGTCCAAAAATAGCATTTTTTATCCTTGCCTTTGATTTTTTTACCGTATCTTCATTTCCCCCAGCAGTCATCCATTGAATACCAGAAACTATTATTAAAATTAGGAATAATATCCCCAGAAAAGAGATAATTACTTGTACAATATTCGCTATTGTGTTAAATAGTGTATTTGGTCCAGTAGTTTCCGAAAAACGAGCTGCTTTTGCGGCCTCGTCTGTCTTTCCCTGAATTAAATTTTGTAGGGACTGTGTTGTCGTTTCTTCAGCATGAATATTTATTTTGACCATGGGAATTAGAATAAACCCACAAACCATTAGAAAATAAATTATTTTTTTTACCTTATTCATATTTTTAATTATTGATTTTACGATTTTAAATATTTTTATATTTAGATCTGACTTTCAAAAAATAAGTCTATTATAAAGTATGTTATAGCGTATGCAAAAATAGTTATTGCAAGTCCAAAAATAGCATTTTTTATCCTTGCCTTTGATTTTTTTACCGTATCTTCATTTCCCCCAGCAGTCATCCATTGAATACCAGAAACTATTATTAAAATTAGGAATAATATACCTATAAAGGATAATATAGTTTTTATTATATTACCAATTACTGTTGGTAAATCAACGTTTCCAGATCCATAACCTATTCCTCCCGCAACAGCGCCCATTATAGACCCAGCATTATTGATACCCGTAGGGATAATATTGCCCCCACCACCTCCGTTTCCTGTTGGTGGACAGCATCTAGTATACTCATATTGATCGCTATCTGGAGCACCTGAAGCACCTAAACATTTGTTTGATACACAGCCTTGACAGTTAGTTTCTTTACAAAATCTACAGCTCCAGCCCTCAGTGCCAGGTGCTTGAGGTGTTCCGCAGGTATTTTCCGCGCCAAAACAAATTGTCGCAAAACCAAACAAGAGAAAAAGATTTGTTATAATAATTATTTTTTTAAAAAAATATTTTTTGTTTTTTGTATTTAGACCCACCATAAATTTATTTATAATATTTATATTAGTTGATTTACCAAAAGAGGAAATATTGTATTTGCTATTATGTAGGCACCAAGAGTAATTACAAGTCCATAAACAGCATTTTTTATTCTATCCCTTGCTTTTTTCACGGTATCCTCATTTCCTCCAGCAGTCATCCATTGAAAGCCAGCAATAATTGTAAGAACAAGAAACAAAACACCTATTAGACCAAGAATATATTGAATTATTATAACTATGATTATTAAAATATGTGGGCTTTCGCCATATCCAAGATCACCAGCAGTTTGTGTAAGGTCAGATGTCACATAACTCGGAACTTGCGCTTGAGCAATTGATAAAAACAAAAAAGATAATAAGCTAAAAATTAATATTTTTTTTATGGATTTCATTAAAGTTTAAAAAGATATAAGTTCAAACACTGTATTTGCTATTATATAGGCGCCTGCAATTATAATAATGCCTATTATCGAATTGAATATTTGTTCTTTTGCCTTTTTTATGACTTCTGTATTTCCCCCAGCAGTCATCCATTTTATTCCTGCAAAAATGATTTGTATTAAAAATATTACACCAACAAAAGATAGAACATAGCCTACCACGCGTACTATTATAACGTCAATATTCGATCCACCAGTTGTTAGGTTAGCCTTTTTAGCCGTTTCATCTAAACCATAATTATCAGCAAAAGCAATATGAGAATTGATTAATATGATAGATATTGACAAAATAATTAATGCAAAAATTATTTTTTTCATAATGTTTTATTTTTGAAGAGATAAATCGTGTAAATAATTCAGACTATTACCCCCCACAAAATTGTGAGGAGTAAGGTGTCTAACATATTTACTATTATATTGTGTCGGTTACTCCCTCTCCTGTTGCAGCGCCAAATATTAAATCAACTACAAATTGTTGTATGATGTATGCGAAAAGAACTATTATCATACCGACAATTCCAGCTCCCATTAATTTTTTTGCAGCACCAATTTTTTCACTATCACCACCTGATGTCATCCATTTAAACCCACCTATAATAATTATAAGTAAAGCAACAACACCCAACAATGCTAATATAAGTCTTATTACATTTGAAATTGCGCCACCAGGAGTTACTTCGTTATTTAACCCAGCTTCATTTGCAATTACATCTACATTGAATTCCTCTAAGTTTATTTGAGCAAATGCTCCTGAAACAATGAAGCAAGAAACAATTGCTACTAGCGCAAAGGAAACAATTTTTGTTAGTTTTTTTGACATTTAGTTATTTGTCCTTTCTTTTCCCATTATTGGGAAATTAATTATTTTTTATATTAATTATATTAATTAAAGTTAAATAATATAAACATTAAAATTTTATATTTTAATAATTATGTCTAAACTTATAATATAATCCTATAATAATTATACAATTTAATTGAAAAATATAAAAGAGGGCATGTTATTTTGCTAATGTTGTAAATATCTGATTTAAAATAGTGTAGGCTGAAAAAATTAAGACAAGCCCCAACACAGCCCAAATTATTGTTTGTTTTCCATTTTTTATTTTTTCTGAATTACCACCAGATGTGAGCCACAAAAATCCTCCATAAATAAACATTAGCAAAGCAATTGAACCGACAACTCCCAAAAGCGCTTTTATTACAATTCCTATTAAATCGGGAACATTGTTTACTTTAAGTGGATTTGTTATTCCATCAGCACTTATTACATTGGGTACAAGTAAAAACAAATATATTGATACAAGAATTTTTTTTATCATATTATTTGTATAGCAATTAAAATGGTAATTTATTGATTATAATTTATAAGAATCATTTAACAATGTTTCATTGTATACTGTACCTTTTAATAGTGTTTTTCTTACAAAATCTACTATTAAAAAAGCACATAAGCATATTATTATTCCTATTATTGTCTGAACCATCATTGTTTTAGCGCTAGATATTTGGCTAGAATTACCATGAGAGGTAAGCATTTTTATTCCCGCTATTATGAAAAATAAAAGCGCAATACTTCCTATGAGCCCCATCAAATATTTAGCAATAATTATAGCTACATTTACTATGTCTGTCACGCTACAGTTTCCATCTTTAATACAGCTAACAGGTTGATTAAATAATGTACCCGCACTAGTACCCGTACTATCATCTTCATCTTCTGCATTTGTAGTAGTAGGACAACATTTATTTGTTGTTCCGCTACCACAAAGACCAGAAACACAACCCCATTTCGCACAATTAGAGCCACATTCTTTGCAAGAGTATGTTGGATATGAATGTTGACATTTAGCATTGGGTGGGCAACATTGTTTAGTTGCTCCTCCACTACAAAGATTAGGGAAACAATCCCACGCTTCACAATTAGAGCCACATTCTGTGCAAAAATAATTTGGATGCTCATTTGAGCAAGTAGAGCCTTGTACATCAAAACAAAAACTAAACGAGACAATAAACAAAAGTAATGATGTACAAAAAATTATAATCTTTTTTAATTTAGAGAATTTCATTTTTTATTTTATATCTTGATTAATATTTGTAGCAGTATCATTTAGTAATTTTATTAGAGATTTTGAATCTAAGCTATTTGTACGAAATGTTTCTATCATATTTTGTATCTTATTTTTGGCCGAGCTATAATTTGTTCCATGATACCAGGATGTGGCAGATTTTATTTGTTGTGCAAAAACGCTTACGGCGGGATTATTTTCAATTTGTTTATTGAAGTAACTTGTCAAAGCCGTTGGCCTATTTGTTTGATCTAGATATAGTTTAACATTTTTTTCACGTGTGGCAAAATCTATAAATCCCCAAGCAACATCTTTATTTTTTGTTTTGTGTGAGACCGTCATAACCCAGTAATCCGCAAAATTGATTGGTGTTCTTGCTACTTCAATAGTGTTTCCGGAAGCATCAGTTGTCTTTGTTGTAATTTGTGGCATTGGGGCTATGTCAAACCAAACAGCATCAGGACTTGGGTTTGATTTTTTCTTTTCATACCATTTACTATCTATTTTTTCTATGTCATATGGATAGCCAAAGAAAAAGGCAACACTTTTTTCACGAAATCTTGATAGGGCGTTGATTTCTTCGGGGTTAATGGTATCAGTCCAAGAATATGTTTCTTTTATAGGATTTGCGAAATCTGTATAAAAAGTTAATGCGCTTAGCGCTGTTGCTTTTTGTTCTTCATTTGAGCCGAAATTTATAAGATTATTATTATTATTAACTTGAATTCCGCTTTGTTTCATAAGTAATATTAAAATATCAACTGCATTTGCAATATTTGCTGTCGTGCCCATTGCTGTTCCTGATTGTATAAAATCAGTTTTATCTTCGTTTAGTAGCGTTAATTCTTTTACATATTTTGCAAAATCATTCCAGTTTTTTGGTGGCGTATCTACATTTAAATAATCAAACATTTTTTTATTATAAAATAGAGCCATTGTATTAAGGCTTAGAGGAAGACCATATATTTTATTGTTTATTACAACATCATTATATACAACGGGGGCAAAAGAATTTGATAGTTGGTTTAAAGTGAGGGTTTTTACTTCTTTTGTATAATGACTTATATCTGTTTTTTGAAATGATCCAAATCCAGTTTTTTTTACTTCTGTATATGGAAGTTTTATTTTTTCTGGAAGAGGGCTAATTCTATTTTTATATTGATTTATCAAAGAGTTTTGTAGAAAATATATGTCTGGCGCAAGATTGTTTTCATCGGTTGAATCAACCCAAGCATTTATAAGTTTTTGTTCATATTCTTGGGGTTCAAATTTCCTATATTCAAAACTTACAGTAGGATAAAGTTTTTTAAATTCTTTAAAAAGTAATTCTAAACTTTTTGAGTCTTCATATACGCCCCAAACTACAAGCTTTACGGGTTTTACGATTCCACCACTTCCAGGAGTTTTCGTACAGCTAAATCCAGATGTTAATATAAAGATAAACATTAAAAATAAAATTAGTTTTTTTGTTTTTAACCTGCTCGATGGGTTTTTTTTCATATTATTGTGTTTTATTTTGATTTTATTTTTATTGATTGAAATTAGATATAAAATATTATATCTAGCTAGTAGGTTTTACGTTGTTTAACTTTTTTAGCGAGATAAGTTATTTTAAAATTTGTTTTAAGTATTTTTTGAAATTATTTGCTAGGTCTGGTCTATCTAATGCGTATTCAACGGTTGCTTGTAAATAATTCAAAGGATCCCCAGTTGTGAGCCATCTTCCATTTTCTACCTCTTTTATATATGCTTTTCCACCATCTCTAATATATTGTTCTACTGCATCGACAAGCCACAATTCATTTCCTTTTCCAAGTTTTTGATTTTCCAGAATTTTTAATATTTCTGGGACTATAATAAACCTTCCGAAATCCGCCCATTGTGACGGAGCCTCTTGTAAGCTTGGTTTTTCTATTATTGTTTCTACTTCATTTTTTGTGCCCTTTTTTATTTTTGCTATTCCATATTTTATAACATCTTTTTTTGGAACTTTTTGTACACCAAATATTACGCCAGGATTTTTTTGATATTCATTTATTAATTGTTTTGTAAAAGAAATTTTTGATTTTACTAGATCATCTCCAAAAGCATATACGAATGCTTCATTTCCAATAACAGCTTTCGCACAAAGCGCTGGTGTCCCGTTTCCATATGGACCTTTTTGTCTTATATAAATAAAATTTGCCAGTTCAGAAATTTTTTTCATTTGTTTTAATTTGTCTAATTTTCCACTCTTTTCAAGACTATATTCTAACTCAAAATTTCTATCAAAATGATCCTCAAGTGTTTTTTTGTCCCATCTTGTTACTAGCACTATATCTGTTATTCCAGCTTCAACCATTTCTTCTACAACATATTGAACAATTGGTTTGTCTACTATTGGAAGCATTTCTTTTGGTTGAGACTTTGTTGCTGGTAAAAACCTAGTTCCACTTCCAGCCACAGCTATAACTGCTTTTGTAATTTTCATAATAATTATAAGGTTTTAAAGTTTGTAAAGTTAAATAGTTTATAAAGTTAAAATGTACTTTATAACTTAGTACTTTTAACTTCATTACCTACATTGTTATTATACTATAATTTTTACTACTAATGAATACTTATAATTTAAGATTGTCAAAATAAATATATTGTGTTAGTTTATAATTATGCAAAAAGAATTTGAATGTGAAGAAAGCAAAACAAGATTAGATAAATTTTTGGTTCTAAATTTGTCCGGTTTGTCTCGTTCAAAAATTCAACACCTAATAGAAAATGGAAATATAAAAGTTAATAATAATATTGTAAACATTAAACATTTTTGGCTTTCAAAAAATGATAAAATAGAAGTTAAAAGTTTGAATATAAAAAATCCAAAAGAAGAGGTTATGGATAAATCAGATTTAGTGAAAAAAATAAAAATAATTGATGATTGTGATGATTATGTTGTCTTAGAAAAACCAGCAGGACTTATAGTACATGCCACAAAAGATATAAAAGAATATTCACTTGTTGATTTTTTGATAAGCAAATATCCAGAAATAAAGCGCGTTGGAGAGGAAAAAAAATATAGACCAGGAATTGTTCACAGATTAGACAAAAATGTTTCAGGGCTTATGATTGTGGCAAAAAGTCAAAAAATGTTCAAACACTTAAAGAGTCAATTTCAAAACAGAGAAATTACAAAAAAATACAAGTGTCTTGTTTATGGTATTTTTGAAAAAAATGAAGGAATTATAGATTTTCCCATTATTAGATCAAGGCGAAGCGGTAAAATGGTTGCAATGCCAAAAGGTGAATCAGATAGAGACGCTCTTACATATTTTTTTGTAGAGAAAAAATTCAATCACTATACTTTTTTAGATGTACAAATAAAAACAGGAAGAAGTCATCAGATAAGAGCCCATATGCACGCAATAGACCATCCAATAATAGGAGATGATTTATATAAAAGCAAAAAATATAAAGATAAATTTAATTTAGATAGAATCTTTCTCCATTCATATTATTTAGAATTTGTAGACCTAGGTGCTGAGAGAAAAAAGTTCAAAATAAAATTACCCAAAGAGCTACAAAATGTAATAGATGATTTGAAGTAGGTTTCAGGTTTTAGATTTCCCCGCTTCGCCTAAGGCTACGCCGGGGCGAGTAGGTTTCAGATTTTAGAAAAAATCAGATTATAAATTATTAAATATAATATACTAAAAATAATTAAAATATATGAAAAAATGTTTTTTAATTTCCGGACTTTCTGGTGTTGGGAAAACAACAATCGCTTATGAGATTATAAGAAGAAATCCAAAAATAGAAAAAGTAATTACATCAACCACAAGAAATATGAGACCCAATGAGAAAGATGGGAAAGATTATTATTTTTATTTAAAAGAAGAATTTGAAAATATGATAAAAAATGTAGAGTTTTTTGAATATGCAGAAGTTTATGGAAATTTGTATGGATCAGAAAAAAAAGAAGTTGAAAGAATTTTTGATTCCGGACATATACCATTTTTTGTATGTGATACGCAGGGTATAAAAAATTTATCAAATGTTGTTGATAATTTAGTTACAATATTTATAGTTCCTGATTCATTTTCAAACTTGGAAAAAAGAATATGGGGACGCATTGGCTCCAGTGGAGATGACACAGAAAAGAGATTAAAAGAAGCTAGAGAAGAAATGAAATATGCAGATATTTGCGATTATAAGGTTGTTAATGAAGAGGGGAAATTAGACAAAGCAGTTGATGAGGTTTTGGGCATAATAGAAAAAGAATTGATAAATTGATATTTATAAAATAGTATAGTTTTTTATTGGCACTCGTAGCTTAATTGGATAAAGCACCTGGCTTCGGACCAGGGGACTGTGGGTTCGACTCCTACCGAGTGCGCCAAAATAATTGATTTTTTTACAATTTGTGATAATCTTATATTAATTTCAATTTACAATTTTGTAATTTTTAATTTATTTATTATTTGTTTCTATAAATTGAAAATTGCAAAATAGTGAATTAAAAATATTTTATGCGTCGTTTCCGCTTTCGCTAAAGCTTCAGCGGACGAGTAGAGGTTTTATTTAATTTTGTTATGTTTTTTGAGAATTATGGTATTGTTTACGTATATTAATGTGCGCCGTTAGCTCAGTTGGTAGAGCAGTTGCCTCTTAAGCAAACGGTCGCAGGTTCGAATCCTGCACGGCGTACCACCCTTTGAGAGGTTCGAGAGACCTCAACACCTTGTCGTGGCAAGAACCATGAAATACCTAGAAATAGGTGTTTTTTTGTTTTTGAAAATGTTAATATAAATATATTAAATAAATTATATGTGATTATTCGTTATGGATAATATGATTATCAAAAGAAAAGACTTAATGAAAAAAATAGAGATTGGAAGGCCACATCTGGTACTACTTGGTGCTGGTGCAAGTAGAGCAGCATTTCCAAACGGAGATAAAAATGGAATTCAATTACCCCTAATGAATGATCTGTTTAATATTATTGATTTAGAATTTTTAATAGAAAAATATAACATCGACGTTCAAAATGATAATTTTGAAGAGTTCTTTAGTAATTTATATGAGCGTGAAGATAATAAAATAATTGCTAATGAGGTAGAAAAGGAAATTTTTAATTTTTTTAAAAAATTGGAGCTGCCAGAAGAACCAACTATATATGATTATTTAGTATTATCTCTAAGGAAAAAAGATGTTATAGCGACTTTTAATTGGGATCCATTTTTATGGTTAGCTGCTAGAAGAAATTATGGCGTTGTTGATTTGCCGCACCTAATTTTTTTACATGGGAATGTAGTGGTTGGATATTGCCATAATTGTAAAATAAAGGGCCAAATCAATTATGAATGCCCACAATGTGGTCAATTATATACCCCATCTCATCTTTTGTATCCGGTTAAGAAAAAAGACTATGACTCTGATCCGGCTATCGCTGGAGAGTGGACTATGATAAAAGAATATATGAAACATGCATATATATTTTCAATCTTTGGTTATAGTGCTCCAACAACAGATATAGAAGCAATGAATATTTTTAAAACTGCATGGGGAGGAACGGGCAATAGAAATTTTGAACAGATAGAATTTATCCATAAACCCAATAGTAGCGAAGATGATGTTATTAATCCCTGGAAAGATTTTATTCATTCTCATCATTATGATATTACAGATGATTTCTTTAAATCTATAATGAGTAGATATCCAAGAAGAACTTGCGATGCTTTTTGGGCAGCCACTATGGAAGTAAGATTCGTTGAAAATAATTACCCACCAAAAAATGTTGATTTAATAACTTTGCAAAATTGGTTTAGAAAATTTAAAGAATACGAGAATTAAATGATTAATAATGACATAAAATATAAATTTTTTTTGATTAGTCATCATGATAATAAACCCCATTTAATTTTTACTATTAAGTTTGATAAAGATAATGTTTATTTTATTAATTCGGGATTCATAAAAAATTTTAAAACTAAGATTAGTTATCATACGCCTAGACTACCTAGCAACAAATCTCAAGTACATTTCAAAGTAAACGATAGACGTATTAATGACGCTGATTTATGTTGTCCAGCGAATGAAATAAAGGGTGTGCGATATTTTGGTGGTAGTGGTACCCCATTAGATCAATTGATAAACTTACCAATTTTTAAAAAAGAAAAGAGGGGCGAAAAATGTTTTATCTTTGATAGTAGAAAATTACGCATGAGTCATTTATCAAGCATACAATGGTCATGGTTCTTTGTAGAGCCAGATCAAGAAGAATCATTATATAAACACCCTATTATAGATAATGGTGACAGTGAATTTTCAGAAAGTATGCATATTCAACTTATCAAAGAAACCATCCCCTGGGTTGGTATAGAATATATTAGAATAAGAGAAGAAAACCCCATATGGTATAAGTAATTATTTTGTCGAGGCATTGTTATAATTTAAAATTTAAAACTCTCGGAAATGAGTTTTTTTTGTTTTAATCTTAAATTGATTTTTGAGTTTAAATGTGAGATTATTAAAATATAAAGATTTGAATTTAAAATAATGGAAAAACGGATCACAGAAGATTTTGTAAAAAATGCAATAATAAAATGGCTTTCTGCAAATGGTTGGGGATATTTTCATTTTGGTGGTTTACATGACCATGGAGTTGATATCAAGGCGAAGCGTCATGGATATTCTAGATATTTTTTTATAGAAACAAAGGGAGATGGAAGTAGGAGAGAAATGAATGAAAATTATTTTATTTATTCTCTTGGCCAGATTATTACAAGAATTAAAGATTCTAAAACAACAAGAAATTATTATGCTCTTGGATTACCAGAAAGTATATCAAAAATAGCAATTAGAAGAATTCCATGGCAAGTATCAAAAAAACTTTTACTTTTTATTCTTTCAGTAAATAAACAAGGTAAGGTTCAACAATATAGTTGGCAAGATCTAAAAAATTTACAAGAATAGATTAGTTTTTTATAAATATTATATATAATGTCTATCTCTAAAGAATTATCTTATTTATTAGGTTTAATGGTTGGTAGGGGCCATATCTTTTCTAATAGCAACATATTAGCTATTGAGTTTTCTCACACAAATGAATTTTCTTATGGTATCGCTCATTGCCCAACATGTGGTTATTTAGCTACTAAACAGGGTGATGGTTTAATATGTAAAAATAAAAATTGTAAAAAATCAGTTAATTCAAATAATAGAAAAATTTATAACCAACCCTTGTCAACAGTATCATCTTTAAAGAATGTAATTATACCCTTTTTATCTAATTCTATTGAGGCAGACTATGACATTTCCGGTAATAATGCTTTAACGCTTTTGATAATAGATTTTCATAAAAATAAAAAGGATTTCGACAATATAAAAACTTATTTAAACAATGAGTCTAGTTTTGACAGTTTTCACATTCCAGACATTATTAAAAAATCTGACGAGTATTTAAAAATAGAATTTATCAATGGCTTATTAGATACAGCCGGGTTTCCATCTCCTGGTGGTTGGTTAAATCGTGACGGTAAAAATGGTCATGGTCGTATGAGAGTTTATTTTCAATTTGTAAGAAATTGGTATTTGCCCGTTGAAGTAGACAATTTTCTTAGAAAAGAATTTTCTTTACCTATTCATACTATTGATTGGGGTCATCCAAATATTCGAGATGCAAACATGGAAGATTATTTTAATGCTAGGCCAACTAGCTGGAGCAGAGAACATCAGGTAAAATTTTTTCCAGAGTATTATAAAACATTTCATTTTAGAATTTCTTATAAACAAGAATTATTTAAAGAACTAATTACTCATAATGAAAAAGTGATTTTTACATCCCGAGATGATTGGTTTCCTCCTAGCTCTATTGGAATTAAAAAAATTAAGGCATATCATCCAGGAGAAGAAGATGTAAGAATCCCAGAACCTGCAAGGAAACACTTTAATGCGTTTTGGCAGATTAATTTAGCCATGGGTTGTGAATATATAACTGGTCTAGTTGATAAAGCAAAAAATAAAGAGGCTTTTATGCTGACGGGAGAAGATAAAAAGATTGATATTGAAAAGATCAAGAAGTTATTTGATATACAAAGTACGAAAATGCAGAAAGAAATTTTTGCAAAATATGAATCTGTGGAGAAAAAACAATCATTGAAACAATGTTTTGTAAAAAATGAAAAGGAAAAACAGCTATATCTACCATTAACAGAGTATTTAAAAATATATATAAAAGAACACTATGATGAGGAATCTGACGTTTTTGATACGTCAGCTAATAACTTAAACTTATTTTTAAAAAACAAAAATAAAGAACTCTTTGGTGTATTTGATTATTGTGAAAAATTTAGAATTAAACCAGATGTAGTAGGTTTTTTAGTTAACTCCAAAAAAATTATTTTCGTTGAGGCAAAAATAATTGCGCTTGATTTAAAGTCTCTTGGGCAATTAATAGGCTATTGTTTTGTAGCTAAGCCCGAAGAAGCAATTCTTGTTTCATCTCAGCGACCGTCAATCTCACTGATTAAAATTTTGAAAGCAAGACCAGATTTATTGGAATATGATGATGGTAAGAAAATTAAGCTAGGTGTCTGGGAGAACAACAAGATTTCTTTAATAGAATTATAAAAATATGGATAAAAAAATGTTATCTTTATCGATTAAAAAATGGCTTGGGAAATTTTTAGAACAAAAATATTCCCAAGACTATGATATTATCGATGTCATTATCCCAGAATCTAATTTATCTAAACTTCCAATATCATCAATTAAATCTTGTGAAAATTATTCATCTTGGGAATTTAAACCAGATGTTCTTGGGATATTAAAAAATAAAAATAACTCAAAAATAGAGTTAGTTTTAGTAAATAGGTCTACTAGTTCTTTGAGCCTTAAGGAAATAGGTGAAATATATTGTTATTCAAAACTAGTAAATGCAAAGATATCATTTTTGATATCAGCAAATGGTGTGTCCAATGAAGTTAATATTTTATTAGTTGATGAAAAAATAAGAAATAAACTACTTAACTATTCCTTGGACAATGAAATTATAATTTGTTCATGGGATAAAAATAAAGAAGGTATAAATGAAGATTTAGTCATTCCTCTAGATAAAAAAGGATTTATATCTTTGTGATTTATTTTCGTTTCCAATATATACAAATATATTCGTGAACTTTATTAAATCTGAATACATAAGGATAGCCCAATGTTTTCATATTGTTGTATTCTTTTTGTCTATCCCAAATTACATACTCTTCTAATTCAAATCCGATTTCTCTCATTATTCTTGTTTGATCTTCATGAAAAGGATAAAACTTATCTTTTTTTCTTATATCCATTACAACACTGCAGCATCTTTTATTTGGTTTTAATGCTCTATATACCCCCCTATAAATATTTTTTAAATCTTCTAAAAAATCTTCGTAACTAACCGTATTACCAATGTCCTTTTTTGAACCAGAATAATTTTTTTTATTTTTATTGTCCGCGGTTCTTTTCATATTTAATATATCCCAATATGGTGGAGACGTAACGACCAAATCAACTGAGTTGTCTTTAATATATTTATTTAAATTTCTAGCATCGTCATTATATATTTCTGGCTGAAAAAAATCTTTCCTTTTTTTACTAAAGAGATCTTCTTGTATTATTTCAACTCTTTTTTTTGCTATTTTACAATATTCTTTGTTTAAGTCTATTCCAATGCCTCTCTTGCCTAATTTATAGGCAGCTTTAAGTGTTGACCCTATTCCTAAAAAAGGATCTAATATTATTTCACCAGGATTTTTTGTATATATGTTGATCAATTTTTCCGCTAATTGCTCTGGGAACATTGCCGGATGTTTAAGCTTCCTCTCTTCTGAAGTTTTATTTATTTCTCTCCAAATAGTAAACGAGTTTTGCAACCATTCTTTCCCAGAAAAATTATTCATTCTTTCTGCCATAAAGTTATTTTGTTACTTTTACTAAAAATAATATTTCATTTGTTTTTGTTTTAGATCCGTCTTGATTTATCGCTCTATATCTTTTATGTTCTTTATTAAAAATTATAACCTTGCCCCTCTTTGATAAGATTTTTTTTATTTTTTCTAATGGTATTATACCCTCATTATTATAACTTAGAATAATAAATTTAGTTTTTGCTTTTTGGATTAGGTTATCAAGTGCATTACACGCTTCATTTTTCATTGAGTATTTTGATTTTTGATGTTCATATGGTCTCATACCAGACAATCCATAAATACTTGGTTTTTTGTCAAACCACCCTTCGGCAATTAACTCCAAAAAGAAGTAATTTGACGCAAACTGTCTAGAATTATATGGTGGATCTAAATACAATATATCAGATTTAACTTTCGTAATTATATCGTTAGCATCACACTTGAAAGATTTATTTTTATTTCTACTAGAAATAATTTCTGGAACGCTAAGTCTCATTTTTTTAAGAGCTCTGTCGTCCCATTTTTTTAAAAAAGCTGCATAAGTTCCAGTTACATTACTTACTAGATTAATAGCCTCTAATAATGATGTCAATAAATAATAATATTCTCCATCACTTATCAATTCATTTCTTTTCCACATGTGAATTTGTTTTCTTATAGAGTCCACTTTCTGAGCATTTTCTATAGATAAGTATTTACGTTTGTTATTGTTTATTGGAGAATAATTTTTTGTTATAAATCCTATTGACGGTTTTATGCTATTTAAAAATTGTATGATATCATCCGTTGTTTTTACGTTAATAGTCTTTTTTAATTTTGTAAATTTAGGTTTATGATTCAATTGAATGCTACAGTGAGCAATTGCATGCGCAAATTCTAAGAAATCATTAGAATAAACTGTATACCCCAATCTTTTAAAGTGTTTTCCAACTGCTGACGTTCCACTAAAAATATCAAAAAAAATAGACCCAGATTTTAGATTCAGGGTATTAACGGCATCTTCTATATAATTTAAGAGTTTGGTTTTGCATCCGTAATATCGCATATATGTTATTTTACATTAGTTTTTGCTTTTCTCAAAGTTTTATTTTATGGCCTTTTATTAAATTTTTCTAGCTTATTTCACTATATTTTTTTTGATTAATCATTAATTATCTAATGTTATCCTTCTATCTCTCAACACCAGCCTATTTTTCAAATTACTCATTAATTCTCTCTTCTCAAGTATTGTTCCTTGTTGAAGAATGTATTTAGCATAATCTTTCATGTTAATTTGTTTTTGATTTTCATGGTCATTTATTTTTACTCCAAGCACTCCAGTTCTAAAGCTATGATATCTTTCAACTTCATGTTGTACTTTTTCTTTCATTCCTAATTTATCTAAGTCTAGTGTATCTATCATTTCGGTTATTTGTTCTATTAACCTATCTTCTCTAATGCTTTCTGATTTACAATTTAAATCTTTACCTCTTGTACAATTGTAATAAATATAACGGTGAGTATTACCGTTTTTTTGTTTCTTAAATTTTTCAACTGCTGTAATACCACTTCCACATAATCCACAGGTCATTAGCTTAGTGAATGCAAATTCTCTATCTTGTGTTTTACCAACATACGCATCAGTAATTTTTTCTTGTACTTTATCAAATAGCTCTTTTGATATTATTGGTTCATGATTTCCTTTATACCATGTACCACTACTTCTTGGATATTCAAATGTTCCGGTATAGAAACTATTATGAAGTATCATATAAATATGACTTAGTGTTACATAATATCCATTTTTTGATTTAAATTTTAAATTATCCTTTAACCATCTATATAGTTTCCTACCACTATAACTTTCATAAGCAACTTTTTCAAACATTTGTTTTATTATGGGTGCTCTTATTGGATCTACAAGTATCTGACATTTTTTATCAACTCTATTTTGGTTCAAGTATCCTATTGGAGCGGGTCCTGGCCACAATCCCATTTCTACTCTTGTCTTAAGACCACGTTTTACATTTACTCCTTTATTATCGTTTTCTAGTTTTGCTTGTGATCCTAAAATCATAAGAAGAAACTTTTCATTTGGATTGTTAGTAAATTTCTGACTGTATGTCCTTATCTCTACTAACTTACCTTGATCCATTAAATCTACTAGTGCTCCAAGATCTCCTGCATTTCTACTTAACCTATCAGGTGCCCAACAAAGTATTCCTTGAAACAATCCATTTCTTAGATCATTTATTAGTGTATTAAATACATTTCTCTGCCCAGTGTCTTTAGCACTGTGTGATTCACGTCTAATTTCTACAATGTTTAGATTTTCTTTTCTTGCTAGTTCTAGCATTTCTTTGATTTGGCTATCTATGGATAGAACCTGCTTTTCTTCTGACTCTGTTGATTTTCTTGCATAGAGGCAATACTTCAGAGGAATGGTCTCTAATGCCTCTGAAACACCCTCATTTTGTTCTATTTTCATATTGTGTTGTTACTTGTTACAACATAATTGATGACGCAATATTTAGAGGAAGTCCAGCTCTTTGAAGTAGGTAAACTGTTGGTAACTCGACTTCATTAATCGTTATTTTTAAGTTATAATAAAAATGCGAAACAATAAAGGTGAATATGAGGAATTTTGAACAAAAATAATACTTTTTGTATTTTGTTCCATTTGTGACAAGGTTCGGACATTCCGATCAAAACACAAATGGGACTCCTCACGGATACCTTTGTTGTTTCGCAGGTCGGGTGTCCGTTTTTGTTTATATAAAATTTAGATATGAAGATAAAAATTGCAAACTGGAATATGGCTTATTGGCAACACAAACAATTGCATGATGAATCATGGGATTTTTTCTTAAATAGAATAGACGCAGATATTTTTCTTTTTCAGGAAGCAAAACCAAATAAAGTCATAAAACATGAAAAAGATAATTTAGTTTGGGATGAGATAGGGGGTAAGCGTGATTGGGGTTCCGGAATATATAGTCCAAAATGTAAGTTAGTGGAAGAAAAAATAGAAACAAAATTTAATGGGGTATTTTCTATTGCTAATACAGAAATTGGAAATAAAAAATTAACGCTAATTTCATTATATGGACTTATGACAAGTAGTGGTCCAGAAAAAGGATATTCAATTCCAAACCTTCATAGAATGTTATCAGACCTAACTCCACTTTTTAATGGTCGTATTGATGGCAAAAGAAATATTATTATGTCTGGAGATTTAAATGCTAGTACTCAGTTTGATAAAATACAAAATAATAATTCTCATAAGATTCTCTTTGATAGAATTGATGACTTTGGATTAAAAGACGTCTATCAACTTTCGGGAAATAAAAGCCACATTCAAACTCTACGTTATGCTCGCAGTGAAACGCCTTGGCAAAATGATTATTTTTTTATAAGCAAACCTATTTCAAATAAGTTTATAAAATATGAAATTATTGATAACGAAGAAGTAAGAAAATATAGTGATCATAATATTGTCACAATTGAAGTAGATTTATAATTTTTATTTTATTATATTTTTAATTACTAATATCTTCTATATTAGTTTTTTTATTTACAGAATAGTTGATTTTAGATTCTCTAGCTATTCTTAGAAGTTCTTCTAATTTTTCTATGGCTCTATCTGATTTTTCATCTTCTTTTCTTTTTCTTTCTCTTTCTGCTTCCCTCTCTAATTCTCTTATTTTAGAACTTTGCATGCTATTCTTTCTATATTTGAGATAATTATTCTCTAACCAAAATTTAATAGATTTAAAATCACTATTTTTAATATTATTGATTAAACCAGACTCAGCTAAATCGTTTATTATGGGTATACTTATTTTTCTTGCTACATTACATCTTTTAGAAAAGTTTTTATCATATTGTTTCCACCTGTAATAAGTACTTCTTTGTATAGCTAGTTTTGTACACGCCACTTGAACAATTGGATTTGATTCTAGTTCCTCTATAAACTTTTTTTTAATTTGAGCTTGATTGGGAATCATATAATTTTACCCTTCTCCCACAGAATGCCTTTTCCCATCTATTAATTATTACTTCTGTATAAATAGGAGATTTTTCCATTATGAAACATCTCCTACCTAACTTATTTGCAGCAATCAATGTACTACCGCTCCCACCGAATGGCTCAAGAACTAGTTGATCTCTTTTGGTAAGCACTTTAATATATGGAATTAATATTTCTATTGGTTTTGTTCCAAATATTATTCCTTGTCCAGATGACTTCTCATCGGATGCGTGGTACTCAATAAAGTCCGTGGGGCAGTACTTCTTTCCCTTTTCGTAGCTTTCCCATTGAGGTTTCCCTGCAATTGCAAAAAGTGCTGTTTCATATTCATTTTGAAGACCCTCACCCTCATCTTCTAAATTATATTCAATGTCAGTATCAGAAGAACCAACCATCGCTATGTCATACTTATTAAAGAATTTATACTTAGAAGAAAATCCTTGCATCCTATTGTTTAAATGCCATACTAACATATTCTTTATTTTCCAGTATTTTGCCATCTCATTCCATATTGTCATAATGTTTTTCCAATTCTCATAAACTATAATGCTAAAGTTTTCATTAGCAACTTTACTGACATTTGCCATCCATAATTCTGTAAAGTTTTCAGGTAATGATTCTGTTTCAAGGTATCTTCTATTTTTCTTCGCTCCGAATCCAACAGTTGCCTCTCCGTGCCTAGTCTTACCTTGAAGGTAGTTTAAAATATAAGGTGGATCTGTTAGACAAAAATCTGCTTTTTCATTTCCCATTAGTTTCATCATATCTTCTTCAATAGTGGAATCTCCACACATAATTTTTGATCCACCCAGATCATATATATCTCCTTTTTGAACAGTTATTTCTGTTATATTTAATTTAGCTAATTCTTTTTTTAAATCAAATATTTCTTCTTGACTAGTATCTATGTCAAATATTTTATCCATGTCGATACTATCAAATCCTATGTTTGTAAGAAGACTTTTATCAAACTTAGACAACAGGTCAAAATCAAATTCACCTTGATTCTTGTTTAATCTAATATTTAACTCCATTTCTTTTTCTATGTCTGGGATATTAACGTATACAACTGGAACAGTTTTAATTCCCAATTCCAGCGCTACAGCGTGGCGAAAATGTCCACCGATCAAGACATTGTGCCTTTCAGGAGAGGAGTTGGCTATGAATGGATCTACTAGCCCGAATCTAGTAATACTTTCCTTTAGTTGATCAAATTGAGTCTTGTCCCACTTACGTGGGTTTTCTGTATTGAGTTTTAGTTCTTCAATAGGAACTTGTGTTATCTGGATTTTATCCAGAATATTTTTGTCTTCCGACATATTGTTTTTCTCCTTTGGTTCAATATTTCTATTGAACCTTAATTGTTAAATAAAAAACACCCATTTTATAAAAACAAAAAAACAAAAGATTATATCTTCGTTTTCCATAGTTTTTATAAAACAGGTGTCTTTGCTATCTTCTATATAGCAATCCTATTTTATTGTATTCTTTTTAAAAAACTTTTTTCCATTCGCTATATATATTTTACCTCTACAGTATCTATTGTCAATTAAAGTAATAAACATATTGTCCACACGGCTTGATTTGGTGGTTTTTGGGGTGTAAGATTAGGTTATAATTATTCAAAAAATAATATGAATCATAACATTTCTAATTCTTTTATAGATCAAGTGTCAAGGGGACCATCTTCTACAAAGACATCTCAGGTTTCTAATATTCAAACACATATTCAGAGTATTTTTGGATCAGGTTATCATACATTTCTTCAAGGATCTTATAAAAATGATACAGCGATATTGGATATTAATGATGTCGATATTGTGGTTATAAGGCTAAATACTTATAGTGGCTTATATTCTCCTTTTGCACAGGGCAATCCCTTAGTTCATTGGAATATTATATTTTCAGAAATAGAAGAAAAACTAAAACATCAAAATCTCTATGATTGGAGTATAGAGAGAGGAAATAAATGTATAACAGTAACGACTTCTAATTTTAAAGCCGACATTGTCCCATCCGTTCAAATAGACAATGATTATAGTGTTGATCCTATAGCGATTTTTTCATTTAAAGATGGTATGGAAAAGATTAATTATCCGCGAACTCATTACAATAATGGAGTAAATAAAAATCAGCTAACAAACGGGAATTATAAATTTATAGTTAGAATGTTAAAAAGCTGGGCAAAGAATTATTTTAATGATAAAAATATTATATCTTCTTATCAAATCGAATCACTTGTGTATGGGGTAGAAAATAATAGGTTCAATAATAATTTAGTTCTCTCATTTATTGATGTATCTAGTCAAATATATAATAAACTTAAGCAAAGAGAATCTATTCCAATTAAAATTTTAAGTGTTTGTGGGTATGAAGATATTACAACTAATTGGCCATTAGAATATAGAAAAACAGTAGTCAATCAATTAGAAAACTCTATTGCTTTGACAGTCAAGGCATATAAAGCAACTGATTCAACAATTGCAAACGATTTATTTAAAAAAGCATTTAATTTATAAATATGAAGAGCCACAATCTCTCTATAAAATTTTATATCTTTTTTATTTTAGTTTTCTTATACCCAGCTATTTATTTATCAGGCGTGACCTTAAGTTTAATGAATCTTATGTCTATAAAAAACGCCTATATTAATAATTTAATAAATTTAGGTGTTTTAGAATTTTTAACTCCAGTAGCATTATTATTATTGTTTTTTTATATAACCAATCATTGGCTTTGGAAATTAATTAATAAAATACTCGGCATCCCGATAATTTCAGGAAGATATAAAGGTGTTTTAAAAAGCACTTATGCTGAAAATAGCTCTCATGATATTATTTTAGAAATAGATCAAACATTAACTCAAATTGAAGTTTATTTTTATACAGAAAAATCTAAATC
The DNA here is from genome assembly GCA_964634645.1 of uncultured Gammaproteobacteria bacterium. GTDB lineage: Bacteria > Patescibacteriota > Patescibacteriia > UBA1558 > S5-K13 > CAZWKI01. Next base: position 41,432 of record CAZWKI010000004.1, read on the forward strand.
GCATAGTATAGTTAGCGGTCTATTTAAAAATGATCAGGGCGCTTGGTCTATGTATTATATATATGAAAATAAAACTCGTGTAATGGATGATAATTCTGACATGAAAGATCATGAGGGAGTCTCTGTAGTTGATATTAATGAGAGATCTTTAAGTGGGTATTATTTTAATGATTTAAGAAATAGGGGCCGATGTGGAAATTTTAACGTAGAATTTGTCAGCAAGAGATTGCTTAAAAGATATTAATGTTAATATTTATAAATATAAAAATAACATAAATGATGTATATAAGGTTAGCAATTATCATCTAAATAATATCAGGATTAATAGAAATTAATTTAATGCCAAGAATAAAAGAAAATGTAAAAAAATTATTACTTAAATCTAAGGATTCTGCTTTGTTGGCTGTTGAAATTTATAATAAACCCAGAACGTCATTTCGTTCTTATGGCTACATAGTTTTAATGCAAATTGCATGGACATCTTTATTTCATGCAATTTTTGAAAAACAAAACATAAAGTATTTTTATAAAAAGAATAGCGTTAGATATGAAAGAATATCGGGCGATAAAAAAAGTTGGGATATAACTAAGTGTATCAAAGAGTATTATAAAAAAAGTAATATACCCGAAAGAAAAAATTTAGAATTTTTTATCGAAATTAGAAATAAAATAGAGCATCGTTTTTTGCCAGAAATTGATAAAGATATCTTTGGTGAATGCCAAGCTATGCTAATGAATTACGAAGAATTATTAGCAAAAGAATTCGGAGAAAGTGAATCTATTAATGAAAATTTAGTTTTTGCTTTACAGTTTTCTAAAATTCTTCATGATACTCAGGAAGAAATTGTTAAAAGAAAAACAACAAAAGAATATAGAGATATTTCTAGTTTTGTATCTCAATACAGGAAGGGCTTGAAAAGAGATGTTCTTTCAAGTTTGAAATATAATTTTAGAGTTTATTTAATACCAAAAATAGCAAATCACAAAAGCTCTTCAGATTTCACTTTAGAATTTATAAAACTTGATCCATTGAATCCACAAAAGACACAACAATTTAGTCATCTTATCGCTGCAATGAAAGAGGTGCGTGTACCTATGAATGGTATTAAGGCTGGTGAAGTAGCAAAAAAAGTTTATGATGCATTAAAAGATAAGATGCCATCTGGATGGAAATTTAATCCATCCAGTCATCACGTACGTTGTTATAAGTATTACAAAGTAAGACCTCCAAAAGGAAGTGTGAGTCCAGAAAAAACCAATTTAAAATATTGTTTCTACGACTCAACCTTTGATCAATATGGATACACAGACGAGTGGGTAAAGTTTTTAATCAAGAAACTTTCAGATCAATCTGAGTATAAAAAGGTTATGGCAGTAAAATAAGTGATTATTTACAATACTCATTTGTTACCAGTTTGTCAACTATTCTGAAAAGCTGTTATCGTGTCTCGTTTGTCTCATTCTGCATTTTAGACCCGACCGATGTGCCTAATTTATAATGCCAAAAAGATCTCAAGAAAGCCCATGGACATTGTATACACATAGTTGCGAGAGCACGCCAGTGTACCAGAATTAAACTTTCAGGAATTTTGCCGACCGAATTGGCAGCGCGAAGCGCGGAAAGGTATGGAAACACTGGCTCGCCGCGCACGGCGCGGCTCGCCAAGCGCAGGTTCGAGTCAAAGATTTCTTTGGCAGCAACCTTCTTTTGAAGAAGGTTGTTATCCCTTGTGATTTTGACGAGGTTTGAAGCGACTTTTATCCATTCTTTCATCGGTTCGAGCCAATCATTCTGCTTTTGTTCAATCCGCGCCATTTTCTCTTCCAGCGACTTCTTTTCGGAGAGTAAGACGGCTTTCTGTTCTCGATAGTCCTCACTCTCAATATCTTGTTCTAAATAGCCGTCCAGAAGTCGCTGGAGTTTGATTTGTATAGCGCGGATTTTGTTTTGGCTTTCCTGAACAAAAGCAGAAACGGATTGGGCGGACTTTTCTTTGTCAGCTTCTGCCATTTTCAAAAGTTTTTCCGCCCAATCCGCACGCAAAGAAAATTTTTGAAGCAGAGAGGAAATTTGCTTGTCCAATTCCTCTTGGCGAATACAGGGTTCGGGACATTTGATTGCTTTGTTCTTTTTCGTGCAGTGGTAATAAATATAATCGTGAGTATTGCCATTCTTTTGCTTTTTAACCCTGTATTCGCCAGTAATGGACATTCCGCAAGTGCCACATTTCAATAGTCCGCAAAAATCTCGCGGTTCATACTTTGTTTTGTGGTGAGGCCGTCCTCTCTGCTTCAAAACCTCTTGGACTTTGTCAAAAATTTTCTTTGCGATGATTGGCTCGTGCTTGCCTTCGTGCAATTCTTTGGAATAGCGAAATAATCCTGTGTAAAACGGATTTGAAAGGATAAAAGTCGCCCTCGTCTTGTGGATTCTCTTTCCGCCACGGGACATAATCCCGCGTTGCGCCAAAAAGTCGGAAATATCCTCAAGCCGCGAATTGCCCTCTGCGTATAACTCAAAGGCCCCGCGAATGATTTTTGCTTTCTTCCTATCCACCACTACTGATTTTGTGCGGCTGTCATTTATGTAGCCGATTGGCGCGGGGCCAGGATATTCTCCGCGCTTCACTTTTTGGCGCAAGCCACGCTTCGTGTTTTCGGAAAGAGAATCAACATAGTATTTGCTTTGCCCAAATACAATGTTCAACATAAATTTTCCTTGCGGGGTATTTTCGAACCACAAAGTTGGAAATTTCAAACTGGCTAATTTACCAATGTCCAAAAGATAAATAATACGCCCGCCGTCCACGGAATTGCGCGCCAATCTGTCTGCGTGCCAAGCCAAAATTCCGTTGGCCTCGCCTTGCTCAATTTTGTTCAGCATTTCGCTAAATATCGGTCTGCCCGAAATTTTGGCGGATTGCTTCTCTATCAAAACATCTATCACATTCAGATTTTCTTGCTTGGCAAAGGCGCGCAATTCTGCGATCTGGTCTTCAATAGACCTAACTTGCTTATCTTCCACATCAGTGGACTTGCGGGCGTAAAGGAAAAATTTATGTTGTTCCATATTCATATTATTTTATTAGGCAAAGCAAATACTTAAAATCGCAAGGGATTTCGAACCTGCGCTTGGCGAGCCGCGCCGTGCGCGGCGAGCCAGTGTTTCCATACCTTTCCGCGCTTCGCGCTGCCAATTCGGTCGGCAAAATTCCTGAAAGTTTAATTCTGGTGCGTTTGTTTGACGAAATCCGAACCTTTTTTGAACGGAACTGACGGCGCGCTTCGCGCACCGAACTGAACGCTCGGGCGGGCAAAAAGGAAGGGGGTTGGGGGGAAGGAATTTTTGCCCGCC
>CAZWKI010000005.1:0-5465 GCA_964634645.1 uncultured Gammaproteobacteria bacterium
TAAGTGTCCAGTAAGAGCTGCTTGCACAGCAAGACTAGCTGTTTCTCCATCACGAATTTCTCCAACCATAATAATATCTGGGTCTTGTCTTACAAGAGTTCTAAGACCCGAGGCAAACGTAAATCCAATTTCTGGTTTTATCTGAGATTGATTAACCCCCTCTACATTATACTCTACGGGGTCTTCTAGTGTAGAAATATTAAATTTATCTGAATTTAATTTATTTAAAATTGTAAAAATAGAGAAAGATTTACCACTTCCTGTTGGTCCAGTTACAAGGATAAGACCGTTTGGCTTATGAATTGCTTCTTCTATTTTTGGTAAGTTTGTGCCCATAAATCCAAGATCTTCAAAGCTTGGAATTTTTTCTGGTGTACTCAAAATTCTCATTGCGACTTTTTCGTAATCTATAAGGGGCAAGGTTGAAACTCTAATATCTATTTTTTTTTCTACGCCTTCTTTTTTTACACTTACTCTTATTCTTCCATCCTGAGGAATTCTCGTTTCATCAATTTTCATATTTGCCATCACCTTTACTCTAGCAACAAGGGCATTGTGAATATATATTGGCAAAATAATTGATTTATTTAGTACTCCGTCTATTCTAAATCTAATTACTGAATTTTTTCCAACTGGTTCTATGTGAATATCAGATGCACGACCATCTACAGCGTGTCTAAACAAAACAGATACTATTTTTGTAACCGGTGCTGTTTTTACTATTTCTTCTAAATTTTCATTTTCAGATTCAACTTCTTCTATGGTTTCAAAATCTTCTTTTGCGTAATCTAGTGCTTCACCTACTTCCTTACCAACATCTTTCATTTTTTTCAAAACCCAATTGAAACTATTTTCTGAAATTAAATAATATTTTACATTCAAATTATTTTTGTGTGCCAAAAATTCGGCAGCCTCTACTGCACTAAAATTTTCTGGATCAACAAGTCCAACTTCAAGCGAATTATCAACTCTATTGAATACAACCATTTTGTAATTTGTTGCCAAATTTGTCGGTAGAAGTTCCAAAATATTCTTATCTAAACCCTCATCTAATAAATTTTTATATGGCACGCTAATTACATCTGCCTTTATTTGTGCATATGTTTCTAGATTTAATAAATTATATTTCTTTATTATCTCGTCTATATCATTACTTTCTTTTTTTAATTTATCTTGTAAAAATTCAAATTTTTCAGGTTCCAAAAAAGCACCCTCTTTTATTTTGCTCAAAATTTTATCTAAATAATCTAATCTCATATTATTTATTTTCTAAATTTTTTTCTCTTATTGGGTCACCAAATGGGTATTTGTTACCAACCCTATCTATAAAAGCCTCTATCTGTTCTTCTGTTTGTGGTAATTCAATATATGGATCAAGCTTTTCAAACATATTTTTATCAAAACTTAATAATTTTTCATTTTTTTCTAATAATTTATCTGATTTTTTTGCCTTACTTTCTAATTGTTTTATTGTAGACTCTAGTAAATCAACACTCATGCCTTCTTCGCTTTTTTTTGATTTTTGTTTGCTGATAAAATAAAACATTCCCGCCATCAAAATGACTAGCGTTACTGTAATAAGAATTACTTTTTGATCAATTATTTTATTTTTCATTTTTTAAATAATAAGTTTTAAAAACAATTCTATATTGGGTCATACCTGAATCAAAAGAAAAAGAAGTAACATCAAATAGTCTTATATGTTTTTCTATTCCCTCTAAAAAATCTTTTAGTTTGTCATAGCTTCCGGTTCCTCCAAACACAGAAATCGAAACCTCTATTTGTTCTATATTATTATCTATTTTACTTGGCTCTTCTTTGACGTTCTGAGGTGCAGAAATTTGTATATCCCTCAAAATAAGACCATAATGATTAACAAGTGCCTCAACTTGAAGTAATATTTCTGGTAAATTCTGTTTTTGTGGCAAAACATCATAAAGATCACCTTGATAAACATTTTTTTTGTCTTCTATTTGTTTAGTGGCTAGCTTCAAAGCATTAAATTTTACTTGATATTTTTGTATTTCTTCTAATTTGCTACTTTTTAAGGATATCAAATCTTTTTCTTGTTTTAAAGACGCAAACTCAGCTTTTAGCAAAAAGAAATACCCAAATACAAAAATAATAATAATTTCCAAGACCACTATTATTTTTATATTTTTTGCAAGAGCTTCAAAAATCTTTGAACCCTTTTTTGATTCTCCAACCTTAATATCAATTTGATCGTTTTTATTGTAATCTTCTTGTCTCATTTGTTTATTCTTTTGTTGTACTTGATAAATTAAAGCTACTGTCATAAAAAATGTTGTCTTGTAAATCCAATGTTATAGAAAAAGAAACTCCATCTTCTGATAAACTCGCTCCTGTTATTATGACATTTTTTGCAAAATTATTTGCTCTTTTTAAATACAACCACTGTCTTACAACCGTCTGATAATCTGGCGCCATTGCGGAAAGAACCAAATTGCCATTTAATCCGCCTTGAAAATTAGAAAAATTAACAGTCGGCAAAGTGTTATCTTCTATTGCTTTAAAAAATTTACTCCAATAAATATGTCTACCAAAAAGATCTTGAATCTTTTGAACTTTTTCTTGCCAAGATTCAATATCTTTTATCGTGCTGTCATAGGATTTTAAATCTTCCAAAGAATCGTTTACCGTTTTATTTAATTCATTGTTTTCTCTAATTATTTTATCTCTATATATGCTTACACCAAAATAAACCGCAAAAACTATTAACACACACATTAAAAGGCTTAATAACAGTGAAAAAATAAATGTATTTGTGTCTACTTCTTTAATTTCACTCGGTAAAAGATTAACATTTGGTTCGGTCTGGCGCTTTTGATTCTCTGGTTTTTTTGATTTAAAAAGTACGGCAAGCTTTTTTAGCGTATCCTTAAAATTTATTTCTGATTTTCTAGGGACTTGTCTTTGATTTAATTCTCTAGCATTATTTTGAATTTTTTTCTTTTCTATATTAGAAGAATCATATACTATTGTTTTTTCTGGTGGTTTTTTTGCTGTATCTATTTCAATGTTAATTTTAGGACCCCCGCTGTCTGGTTTTAAATTTTTATTCTTAAGTGAATTTATTTCTCTTTCTTCAAGTGGCTTGTAATTATCATTATTCTTATTTGTAAAAATTTTTGAAAAGAAGCTTTTTTTATTATTATCTTCAACAATTTTAATTTCTTCATTTTTATCTTCTATATCTCTTGTAAAATTTGGCCTTGATTTCATTTCTTGTATTCCAGAATTTTTGTTGTCTGACAGAGTAAATGAGTTTGCCGTTTTTGATTTGACCCAATCTGCAAAACTTTTTGTATTACTAGGCACATTGCCAGAGTTTTCTCTCTGTAATTTATGCCCTGAACTAAATTCTATTTCATTTAAATCAAAATCTTTCTTGCTTTTTGCAAGTTTATCATCTTTTTTTCTAATTTCTTCTGGTAATAAATTTACGTCAACCATGTTTGTGTTCTAAAGTTGTAAGGTTATAAAGTACTGAGTTATAAGGTGTTAAGTTATAAAGTGCTTGTTTCTTCCACCTTTATAACTTGATAACTTTTAACCTAATTTAATTATACTATATTTTTCATTGCAAGTCCTATTGCCACAGCAAACCTTGGGCCAATTTCATCAAGCACTGGTTTCAATTCTTTGGGATACATAACCTTGTGCCATGCATCTCCAATATAAACTGGCGTATTTAAAACACTCTTTAAATATTCAACAATATTTGGTAAATATGCAGAACCACCAGTAAGAATTACCTTATCAACCGACCCCTTTCCTTGACGTCTGTATAAATCAAAAACATATTTTATTTCATTTATCATTGGTGATAATGTTTCTTCTATTATTTTTGGAATATTTGCCCCGTTCTCTTCTAAAGACACAAGACCAAAGTCTTGTTTAAACTGTTCTGCTCTTTCTATGTTTATATTTAAACTTTTTGCAATACTTTGAGTCATTATATTTCCACCTATTTCAATGCTTCTATTTAAAATCGGTAATCCTTTATAAACAACACAAACATCTGTTGTGATAGAGCCAATATCAACTATCATCGCTATCATTGAATCTTCATCTATAAGCGATCTTGCTATTGCAAAAGATTCTACTTCAAGGGCGTATAAATTAAGATTTGCTTTTTGAAAAATATCCATATAAAGAGTAACTAAATTTTTTGGTGCTGCCGTAAGCAAAACCTTATCAAACCGTAAATCTGTTTTTATAAACTCCTTGTTCTCGGATACACCATTTGTTTCTTTTTGTGTAGACTCTTTGTTTTCTAGATTATCTGATTCCAAAAGATGCCAACTAATCATCATTTCTTCTATTGGAAATGGAATAAATTTTTTTGCTTCCCATCTTACAGCAGAGTCCATATCTCTTTTATCCATTTTTGGTAAACTTATCACAGAACTAAAAACAGAAAAAGTTGGAAGAGCTGTTGAGCACATTTTCGTAGATACTCTAGATTTCTCAAGAAGTTTCTTAATTGATGCAACAATCATTTTTTCTGATTCAGGGGTTTTATTTCTTATAATATCATATCCAATATCAATCATTCCATAAGTAACTAGTCTTGCCCTTCCTCTGTCGTTTGTAAGCTGAACAATTTTAATACTAGAGGTCCCTATATCAACCCCAAGAAAATCTTGTTTTTTTTCTTTGAATAAACTCATTTACTTAATTATAAATTACAAATGCAAAATCTCAAAATTTTAAAATTTAACATTTAGAATTTAGAGTTAATATGGCGCTATCTGATCCCACCTTGGAAGTGATTTTAGAACATCTCCAAGGCCAGGAGGAGTGTTTATTACATTCCTTCCATCATAAATAATAAGCTCTGATGGATTTTTCAATTCATCTCTATAGGTTCTTTGAAATAAAAAGTTTTTTGCCATAACCTGACCAGAGATTTTTAATTGACTATCACCATCTCCAGTTCTAATAGTTCCACAATGTAATGTTGGATTACTCGAATCTGCTCCACAACTAGAAACTTCTGAATCACCAAGAACTATAAAAGTTCCAGCGAGATTTGTAACAGATGGATGAATATTTAAATCTCCTAATATTATCCATGCAACAGATGCAAGTTGCTTAGAATTTCCAGACACCGAATTCTCTGAATATTCTATGTTAGCAAGTTCTGCTGATGTTGTACCTATATTCAAATCTCCCTCTATTATTATAGTGCCAGCGCCGTAATCACAATTTTTGAATTTATACGCAAAACCACTATTATTGATCTCACTAATTGTAACGCTACTTGTAGCTCTATAAACCTTTCCTTCCAAACAAAAATCCTGAGGTGTAGACGCTTCTATAGAGGTAAATGGAGTAGATTCTCTGGAATTTAAATAATCAAAATTAATATTACCCAATGCGTTGCCATAATCATTTGACGCCTTGGGATAATTGTATATTGGGGCTGTATATCCTCTTGG
>CAZWKI010000005.1:5475-29947 GCA_964634645.1 uncultured Gammaproteobacteria bacterium
TAATTGAGCCATGGTCTATCTGGATTAAAATTTGGTAAGGCAAAATTTGGATTGTATGGAGATGTTGCGGTTGCTTGTTCACTGGCCCAATTTACGAGTCTACCTCCAGCCTGAATCAAATAAGATGAATTGTAGTATCCCATTGGCGGTGCTATAGAAAAAGAAGATCCAATATCTGATCTACTATATATACTTCCATATTTTCCAGAAACATAAGATTTGTAAATACCCGTACCCTCGTTTGGCCCAAACTCTATATATCCAATATTTTCTCCTGCCCAAGCATATCCACTTATACTTCCTGAATTTGTATCAAAAATAAGACCATATTTTCTACAACTGCTACAAATATCACACTTTGTTTCATTTTCATTTTCTATTGTGCCTAATTGACATTTTTGACATTCATAACAAATATTATTTTGTCCCACATTTCCACCGCCCGGATAAACAAAACAACCAGAACAATATCTCTTTTCTGGATTATTAAAATTATTTATAACCTCTTCTGCACTAAAAGTTTTTTTGTATATCCTTACAATATCCATATTTCCAACCCAACTTTTTGTATTAATTTTTTGGCCCACAAACCAAGCTTCGTCTTGAACATCTAATTCAAATAAATCTGCTATTGACTCACTTCCAATTAACCGTGTATCAAAATAAATTTTCCCCTCACCATTTCTGTCCAATGAAACAAAAGTGTGGTGCCATGCATTATCATAAAACTCTTCTCTATTCATGACCCCGATAATTTCCTTACCTTTAAAAGTAAAAATAAACACAACGTCTTCATCCCCAGAATCTTTTAATACAAGCTCCCAGTTCTCTGCGGATGAAATTAATGAGGACAAACCGTTTTCTTTCATTGCCTCATCTGCTTTGACCCATGCTTCAATAGAAAAATCACTTGTACCAAGTTGTTCTGTTGGAGATATTGTTATTGAGCTGTCTTCATCAAAAGTAAGACAACTGTCTATTTTACAATTTTCATCTTTCCATGGATCGTTTTCAAAATCACGTAGACGACCCGTATAATTTTTACCAGAAGAATCCATTGCGAAATATCCTGAATTTTCATCAAATTTATAATATGCTACAAGAAATGGTTCTTCGTCTCTTGGACCACAACTAATACAATTTCTATAACTTGAAGTAACAGATGAAATACTGGGTCCCTGAAGAGAAATCCAGTCGGCGTTTTCAGTTGACGAAACACCCGCCCAACCAGTAATCATATGAGGATAAATTCCTTGAGGTTGATTTCCGGTCCAATTAATTTTTGTATTCTCAAGTGATCCATATGGAGGCGTTGTTCCAAAACCGCTTGTACCACATGTCCCACCAAAACAAATCCAACCAAGATTACTTGACCAGGCCCAACCTTGAATATCGCCAGAAACATTATCAACATTTATCCAATATCTAGAATTGTGTGATATATTGTGTAAAACTTCATCATCTGTTAATTTTTCAGAAAAAAAACGAAAATTATCTAACTCTCCTTGAAAAAAACTTTCTTTTGTTCCTGGTGAATAGTCTCTTACTCCCAATAATAACTCTTTATTTTGAGTGCTTATGTTTGCATTTGTTGATGTAACAAAATTATTTTCACCATCATTAACATACATCCAAAAAGCACCCGGTTCATAAGTAATTGTTAAGTTGTACCACTTGTCAAAAGATACTGCGGTGTCAAAATTTAATACACTAGAATTTCCGATTTTGCATTTCAATATTTTTTGGGCCGATACCTTTTCAACATAACACTCATAATTCATTCCATCTGTAAAGCTACCATTAGAAAATAATGTTTGCCTTGAAGGATATGCATCCTCTTCTAATAATTTGAAAGATAAACTTATAGAAAAATTATCTGGCAAAAAATCTGAATGAATACCGAAAGTAATAAAATTATTTTTTAACGTAGTTTCGCCAACGAAATATATTGAATTATCAAAATTTGAATCGCCTGTTTTATTTCTTAAATTATCTTTTGTCATTTCATAAAATAGCCCATTATGATTTGCACCTGAATTATCTTTTACGCGCCATTCCCATCCGAAAAAATATACGTCGTTACTATCAAAACCCACGTCTAATACTTTTGTTGCACCTATAGCGCAATAGTCTCCAATTGTTGTATCTGAACCATACTGAGTCAAACAATTGCTATTTCCCCAACCCATAATATTGTTCCAAAACCATCCAAATGGATTTTCTAGTTCAACCTCTGCATTCGTTGTTTTGTAATTTAAGTACGAAGACAAAAAAATCACAAAAAATATTAGCGATATACATATAATAAAAATTGTTTTTTTGTTTTTTAAAAATTTCATTCTTTGTAAAATTTTGTCTTTATTTTGAAATAGAAGCTTTATATTTATATAAAATTTTTTAATATAAAACAAATTATTCTTAATCTTTTAGTTTAAAAAATATAATCCTCTAATTCAGTCGAAAATGGTTGTTTTATGGGGCTATTTCATCGCTAGAAACCTTCTCAATTAGACCTTTCAAATCTTCTTTACTGGGATTTTCTATAACCTTGTTTTTGTCAATATTCAAATAATTTTTATGAATCCTTGTTTGCGTATTTTTATATTTGTTGGCATTAAAATAAAAATATAGAGACCAAATAATTATAAGTATAACAAGAAGAACTAGAGCAATTATAAGTATTAATTTTTTGTTATTTATCATATTTTTATAAAATTATAAATTATTATATTTCAAAAATACGTTATTTAATACACATAAATTTTTCTTCGTCCCATTTTGGTAATGTTTCTGGACACTTACACGTTTTTCCATCCCATGTTCCACCGTCTGCTATACATGCTCCCGCTGGATCTGAAGCACGTTCTATACAATGAGGATCTGTCGGGTCTGCATCCCAAAAAAACTCAGGTTGACATATACATGTTTTACCGGTCCATTTTCCACCATCTCCTGTGCAATTTCCTTCTGGATCTCCTCCTGCAGCAGCAACACATTCAAACTTTAATTCATCCCATAGGGGCAATTTTTCTCCACATATGCATGTTCCATCCTTCCAAGCACCACCAGTAGCCTCACATCCTGCTTTTGCATTATCGTCAATACATTTTAGAACTTTATCATACCAAGTAAATCCTTCTTTACACTTACATGTAGGGGTTGGTGCATACCAACTACCACCGGTAGCCTCACATCCCGCTTTTGCATCTGGATCAAAACAATGATAATAGACTCCATCCCATGTAAAATCCTTTGGACACGAACACGTTGTGCCGCTCCATGTGCCACCATCTGCTTCACACCCTATTTGGGCTGGGGTTTTGACAACATCTATCAAATAACTTCCAGATATTACTAATTCTTCTCCCTCTATAGTTGCTTCAAAGCTTTTTTTGCCAAGAACATTACTTGAAACTTCAAAACTTGCTACACCATTTTCATCTGTTTCAATACTACTTGGGCTTATGTTTGCGCTGTCTAGAGTTGTAAGAGTTACCAGTCTACTTGTAATTGGGTTTTTGAGCGAGTCTTGAACAGTTACTGTAATTACAGAAATATTTCCACTTCCATAAATCTCTGGATAAATCTGTGTTGGCGAAGCGCTAATACTTGAATTACCGTTATAAGCTGCTTCAACAGCTTGAATTGCTTGTATCGCTGTAGATATAATAGAATATTTTACAGGTAAATATTCGTCTATTCTACTATTAAGTATGGCCCTATTTTCTATTGATGAATCTATAAAATTAGAAAAACTTGCAATATTACTACTATCAAAATCGTTTACAAGAGCCGACAAAGCAGCTATATCGCTATTTACTAAAACTATATAATCTTCAAGTTGATCTCTTGTGTTTCTTATTTCTACCAAAAACTCGGCCACATCTACCGAACTGGTTTCAATATATGCTTCTGTTGTGTTTAATAACTCTATCAAATTTTGAATTGAATAACCCAATTTATTATACCTACTAAAAAAATTGATTGCATCTGACAATCCTAAATATGGAACATAGCTTTGTTGAAAAAAATAGTCTCTTTCTGAACGAGATGTACTAATTTCTAGTGTTGTTGTTGATATTTCATAATTAGCTTGATAATATTCATCAAATTTACTTATTAAAACATCTTTTAAGTCTTGTGATAGATAATCAAAATTGGGAATTGTATTGTTTTTTATAGAATTAAAATTCTCTACAATTCTCAATAAATTCTCTACATTTTTTGTCTCCTGACTAGAAAGCTTTTTTTCGCCTATACAAAAACCCGTATCTGGATCTAAATGTGGTTCTTCTGATGAACAAGAGCAAAGACCATCTGGAGTACAGCTGGGATAAGAATCTGAGAAAACAAGTTTTGCGCCAAAAGCAATTAATACAAAAAATAATAATAAAATAAATATTTTTTTCATCATAGTATTTTAATTATATTTAATTATAAAAATATTTTCTATAGCGCTTAGCAACACCCCAAATCCATGTATTATACCTATTTTAATAAAAATATTTTCTAGAGTGGCCCATTAGAACAATCGCAAGATGTCGTGTATGTTCCTCCTGCAGAACCGCAATTAAACTCTTCCCAAATACCATTACCATTGTTTCCAGTAGAGTTATAGAACCCCACCTTTTCAGCGGTTTCACAAACATGACTATTCGAATTTACTCCATATGGCAATCCATATTCCCGACAAAAATACTGACAATCAGTATATAGAATACGTTTTCCACCCCCACCATCAAATATAATATTAACATTATTCAATCTAATTGAGTGGCTATTGGGTCTTGTACACGTATTATAAAAAAGATGATCATTTAACTCAGGGTTGCCTGCAAAATAAATACCCACCCTTCTTGGCGGACACTGTATTATATCTTCCCAACTATTAATAGTTGTGGTAGCAAGGGTTAAACTTCCCTGAACATTTAAATTTCCAGTAATAAGTGTGCTTCCATTTACATGTAATTTACTTGATGGAGCTTGTGTACCTATTCCTATATATCCCGTAGAAGAAGCTATTGTAAAATAATCTGTACCTCCACTACGACGAACTGTAAAGTTATTAGAACTATTTGATCCATAGAACCACTGCTCTACTCCAGAGGTATCCTTGACTGTCAAACCCCTATAATTTGTATTTAAACCAGACAAGGTAATTATTGGACCATCTGATGCATTATAAACATGTAAATCAGAAAATGGGGTTGTAGTTCCTATTCCAATTTTTGTAACAGTAGAAGTTGTATAAAGATTCGTCCCACTTAATATCCAACCAATTGGAGAAGTGTTTAACTGTGATCCATTCCAAAATAAACTACCTCCTGTGTTATATAAACGATTTGTTGTTGTCGGACTTGGCGCTGCTATTTCACCCAAATATACAGCACCATTAACTTGCAATTTTTCTAGCGGTGAAGTTACTCCACCAATACCAACGTTACCATCTGGTAAAATGGTAAATAAATTAGTGCTACCCTGCGACACTGTAAATAATTGAGGTGATACGGCAGTTCCCCTAATGTTAATGGTTTCGTCAGACTGAATTTGCAAGGTTGTTCCTGGACCACCACCACAAGAACTGTCATATATATATGAAGATTCACCTATTTTTATAGATTTTTCTGGGGAAGTTGTCACTCCAGCAGGATTACATGGAATAGAATATGATTCAGCATTGGTAAGCCCACAATCTCCTGCGCTTACTTTTATTTCTCCATATTCATCTGCATATAAACATCGATTTCCAGAACCACTTAAATTGGTGCTTTTAATACCACCACCTCTTATTGTTGTAGAACTCGATAGATCGTCATTATTAAGCAGAACCTCACCATCAAACCTTCCTGCTAGTCCATCTATAGTATAAGAAATACCCCAAAGACCTATTCCAGTATTAGAACCACCCCTAACACTAGCCCCATTATCAGAAAGCGCTACAATATTATCAAAGCTAGTAGAGGAATGAATTCCATATCCACCCGGATTTATAATTCTAATACCCTCAAAACTAGTACCCACAGTACCTTGTATCAACATTCCAAGGCCACTTGTTTTTCCACCACCATAAGAGATTGATATGCCTTTGGGAGAACTGCCATAACCTTCGGTACTTAAATTTAAATTAATCATAGGATAAGGATTAGATGAAAATTGAGTACCAATATCAATATAAGCGCCGGTTAAAAGTTGTAGTCTTTTATCCCCCTGAATAGTGACATTTTCAAGATTTGAAGTACTAGAAACCGTAATTCCCCCTTGAAGTATTAAACCTCCCGTCTTTGTTTGTGTTGTGTTTCCTTGATTTAATGGAGGCTCAATATTACAATTTGGCGGAGCACAAGTTGGTTCTTGCCATACTGTTGCACCATATATAGAGTAGTTGTTAGAATTAAAAATACAAAACAAAAAAATAAAAAGCAAAAAAATATTTTTCTTATTTAAACAATTTATACCAAACTTCATAGGTTTATTTTTATTTTTTATACACATATATTATAATATAAATTCTGACAATTGTAAAAATATTTTTGGCGTGATAAAATATTATTATAATAATAAATAAAAACAAACAAAAAATATGAAAACAACCATAAAAATAACAATAATTGTCTTGGTTATTGTAATTTTGGCAGAAATAACATATCTTATTATTTCTTCAAATTCTTCCAAACAAAAAACAGAGGAAGAAAGTCAATTACAAGCAATAGAAACTCAAAAACTTATAGACAAAAATAATTTGGAGAATCAAAGTGATTCAAAGTCACAAAATGAAAACACAACAAATTCAAACAAAGAGTCAATTGAAAATATAGACCCACGCACAAGACCAATACCAAATTTTTAATAATTTAATAAACTCGATTTTTTCGAGATAATTTCAACTTATTTCGCTTTGCCAAAACAAAAGCGAGGCCAGTTGGACAAAAAAAGAATGAATACAATGTGGCTAATAATAATAGGGGTAATTGTAGCTTTTGCAATTTGGATTGTAGCTATTTATAACACCCTTATAAGACTAAAAACAAGAACAGAAGAAGCTTGGAGTGATATTGATGTACAACTAAAAAGAAGACACGATCTTATTCCAAACTTGGTTGAAACAGTAAAAGGATACATGGCTCATGAAGCAAATGTGCTTATACAAGTTACTGAAGCAAGAAATATGGCAATGAATGCAAAAACAACTGATGAAAAATCAAAAGCAGAAAGCGCCCTATCTGATACACTCAAAACGCTTTTTGCGGTTTCTGAAAATTATCCAGATTTAAAAGCTTCTACAAACTTTGCAAAACTTCAAGATGAGTTGTCAGACACAGAAAACAAAATTCAAGCTGCGAGAAGATTTTACAATGGTAATGCAAGAGATTTCAATATAAAAATGCGTGTTTTTCCAGATAATATAATTGCAAATATGCTAAAATTTGTTGAATTCAAATTCTTTGAAGCAGGTGAAAAAGAAAAGGAAAATGTTGAAGTAAAATTTTAAAAACTACACCAAACCCAGGGTTGAAATCAACCCTGGGTTTTTGTTTAGTAACAAAAAATTCTAAATCCCAATATCGAAATCCTAAACAAACCCGAAATGCTAAAATTTCAATTCCCCAAGTTATTTGAAGTTTCGTATTTCTAATTTAAATATTGTTTAAAGTTTCTAATTTCTTATTTCAAATTTAAGACCTTCATAACTTCTTCTTTTCTTTTTTCTGCATCTTCTTCATTTAAAACTTCAATTGTAATACGAAGAAGTGGCTCTGTATTTGATCCACGCACATTAAACCACCAATCTGGAAACTCAACAGTAATTCCGTCTATTTCATCTAATATATTTTCTCTGTATTGAGAACTTATGTTGAATAACATTTTTTCCATGTTATCCGCTGGCACATTTAGCTCTGCGGATCTGTGCCATCTTTTGTTCTGTTTTATAAACTCTGACAATTTAAAACCATCTTCTGATATTGCTTCTAATATTATAAGAAACGAAATATAACCAGAATCAGAATAATAATTTTTTGCATAAGAAAAATGTGCAGAAACTTCTCCACCCATTATTCCATTTTCGTTCTTCATGTGTGTTCCCATGTTTACATATCCTACTTCTGACCTAATTGCATGTCCACCACTGTGCTCGACAAATTCTTTTACATTTTTTGAGCATATCAAATTATATACAATTCCAGCTCCGGGATTTTTTTCAAGTAATTGTTTTGCAAGTACTAGTATTACCTCATCTCCTGGCAAAAATTTTCCCTCATTATCAACAAGAAAAACTCTGTCTGAATCAGCATCATAAATAAACCCAATATCAGCTCCCACTTCAACAACTTTTTCTGATAATTTTTTATACGCCCCACTTCCAAGTGGATTTGGATTCCTATTTGGAAAATTTCCATCTGGCTCAAAAAAAAGTGGTACAAGTTCTACGCTGGGCAATCTTTCCAAAATTTTTGGAATCATAATTCCTGCCATGCCATTTCCAGAATCAACCACAACTTTTAATTTTTTTATCTTTGACGCGTCGATAAATGAAAAAATATGATCCAAATAATCTTTCCAAATATCAACACTTATAATTTCCCCTTCTTTATCAGAAAAATTTGTCATCCTGTCTTTGTGTTCCCACAAATCTCCTCCGCGAACCCATTCAACACCTCGACTGATCATCTTAAATCCGCCATAAGATCCAGGATTGTGCGATGCTGTGACCATTATTCCACCGTCATAATCATTTTTCCCAACTGCAAAATAAATCACATCAACAGAGACAAGACCTGCATCATAAACAGTTGCTCCCTTTGAAATCATTGCTTGTGTAATTGCTTTGTAAAGCGCTTGCGAAGAATTTCTAATATCTCTGGCTATGAAAATCTTGAGATCTTCTGGGTTTTTTCCAGTTCTCTTGCAAATTAATGAGAGATATATAAGTCCGATTTCACTTGCTGAATTTTCGTCAAGTTCATCCGGATATATTCCTCTTATGTCGTATGATTTAAAAATTTGTTTTTGTAACATGTGTTTAATTTATTAATGATTAGTTTTGCCTACCCGACGCCAAGGCTTTGGTAGGCGGGAATGATGAATAAATTTCAAAATTTAATAATTAAATAATTTATTCAAAATTCATCATTCAGAATTCTTAATTAATTTTATAATTTCTCTATAAACTTTTTGATCTTCTCTTTTGTAAATAAGGGTTCCTCTTTTTCCTAAATATTTTTTGTCTATTAATTCTTGTATAAAAAAACCTAGATTTTTTATTTTGTCCAAAATATCCAAATAATAAAGTTTTGTATCGTATACAAAGACAGGAAACGATATCACAACAACAGCGCCTTCTTCTAAAATCTCAAAAAATGCTTTGAAAGATTTCAAATAAAGTTCTTCTATTGATTTGATTTGTTTTTGAATAAATTCTAGTGATTCATTTCCATGAAGTGGCTGACCAAGATATCCTTCCGTAACCACAACGCTAGGTGTATTTATAAAAGCGTGACTAGAAATAGAAACAATGTCTTTTTGAAAAATTTCACAATTCAAATCTTTGTCGTATGTATTTTCGTACCACTCTATGTTTTCTTTGCTATCTAACACTGCTTTTTCTGAAATATCAGATCCTATTATTTTCTCATATTCAAGCTCTCCTGCCATCATGAGAATTGTGCCAGAGCCACAAAATGGATCATAAATGTTTTTTCTGCTTCCAGATAAATTTAACATTATTTTTGCTAATTTTGGTGGCATCATGCCTGACCTCGAATCAGATTTTGGTCTTCCATAATCAATTTTCCCAAAATGTTCAAAATCCTGAACTGCAATTGTTTTACTAAAATAAATTTTTTCTTCTACTTGCAAAACCTGCATATCAATTCCTTTTTCAGAAAGTAAATTTTCTTTTTTTACTATTACGGCGGATAAATCTTTTTTCTTAGAGCTAATAATTCTAGTTCTAATTCCTTCATTTTCTAATTTTCTTTTTATGTGCATTGTTTCCTTTACAAACCAAGCAAATATATCTTTTGAAATATTATAAAAACTAAAACCAATTTTCAATTTATTCGAAGTGTCGTAGTTTCTTTTTATATATTCCAAAAATGTTTCACAAAAAGAATCTTTGCAATTATCTTTATTTAATTGAAACTCAAGCTTCCCAATCTTTATTGTTCCGCCAAGCTCTTTCATTACAAAAGTTGCATCAAATTCTTTTTTTATCTTACAAATCAAAAATTCATTTTGCATTTCAAGCACATCGAAATCAATATTTTTTAATCGCAAAAAACTCAAAATTTCAGCATATGATATTTTTGATGAGTGCCCTAATATAAATGAGTAAATATTATTCATAATAAAAAGCTTATATAAGCTATATTACCTTGAAAAACGCTTTAAATCAAGAAAAAATAACCACTGCTAATTGTTTCAAATCGGGTATTGACTATTATTTTATAAGTTATAAAGTTATAAAGTGCTTAGTTGTAAAGTACTGAAATGTAGGGCGTCTTTATAAATTTATAACTTGGCGCTTTATAATTAAAAAGAAGGCGATTTATGAAAATTCAAAAATTTGAAGAAATTTTATCTTGGCAAAAATCCAAAGAATTGGCTCTGTTAATTTATCAACTTTTTAGAAATAATAAAGATTTCAATTTTAAAAATCAAATTCAAAGAGCTGTAATAAGCATTTCTAATAATATAGCAGAGGGGTTTGAAAGGGGCGGCAATAAAGAGCTGGTCCATTTTTTGTATATAGCAAAAGGCTCCTGCGCTGAAGTTCGATCAATGTTGTACATAGCACTAGAATTAAAATATATTTCTCAACAAGAATTTCAAATTATATATAATAAATTGGTTGAAGTATCAAAATTATTGTCTGGATTTATAAAACACTTGTCTTTATAACCTTAAAACTTTCAACTTTATAACTAATAATTAAACTAAAACCTATGTCTTCTAAAATACTATCTTCGGCCTCATTGGGCCTAAATTCATTTTTGGTGGAAGTGGAAGCAGATATTCAGCGCGCTCTGCCAAAATTTATAATTGTAGGACTTACTGATACACAAATTCAAGAATCAAAAGAAAGAGTAAAGGCAGCAATAATAAATAGTGGCCTGTCTTATCCAAAAAAAACAATTGTTGTAAATCTTGCTCCGGCAGATCTCAAAAAAATAGGAAATCATTTTGACCTTCCTATTGCTCTTTCAATATTACAAGAAAAAGAAATAATTCCCTTTAGCGGAGATGTTTTTCAAAATTCAATTTTTGTAGGAGAATTATCTTTTGATGGAAAACTTAGAAGAATAAATAACGTGGTTTCAATTTGCATTTTTGCAAAAGAAAATAACTATACAAATGTTTTTTTGCCAATTGAAAACGCTAGCGAAGCAAGTGTGATATCAAACATAAATATTTATCCCGTTTCAAATTTGAATGAAATAGTAAATCATTTAAACAATTCTTCTAAAATAAATACTTTTAAAAATAAAAGAATCGTGATTAATGAAAATTTTGATATTGATTCTTATGATTTTTCTATGATACGGGGACAATATCAAGCAAAAAGAGCTATTCAAATTGCTTGTGCTGGAAGTCATAATATCTTTATGACCGGAGTTCCTGGTTCTGGTAAAACGCTTATCGCAAAATCTATCCCAAGCATACTTCCCGACTTGTCTGAAAGCGAAATTCTTGAAGTAAGTAGAATTTATAGTTCTATCGGGCTTTTGAATAAAAACCAACCCCTTATTACAAAAAGACCATTCCGCTCACCTCATCATTCATCATCTCTTACGTCTTTAATAGGTGGTGGATCAATTCCAAGGCCAGGAGAAGTTTCACTTTCTCATCGTGGAGTATTATTTTTGGATGAGTTAGCAGAATTTCCTAAGAAAAATCTTGAAACGCTCCGACAACCGATAGAGGACGGAAGCGTTACAATAGCACGCGCTCAAATGACACTGGAGTTCCCCGCAAAATTTATGCTTGTAGCAGCCCAAAACCCCTGTCCTTGTGGATATTTTGGAGATAATCAAAAAACGTGCGTCTGTACAAATTCCCAAATAAAAATTTATCAGCAAAAAATTTCAGGCCCCCTACTCGATAGAATTGATATTCACCTTATAATAAATAGAGTAAAATCTGATGAATTTGAAAAAGAAGAATTCGTAAACATCAAAGATATAAAAAATAAAATACTAACTGCAAGAGAAATTCAAAAACAAAGATTTTTGAGTGAAAAAATAATAACAAACTCTGAAATGAACTTAAAATTAATAAAAATTTACTGCAAAATTCCCGAAGAAGCAAAAAAATTATTGCATTGCGCTCTAGAAAAATACAGTTTATCGGCCCGTGCCTATTTCAGAATTCTAAAAGTCTCAAGAACAATAGCTGACTTTGAACAATCAGAAAAAATAAAAGTAGAGCACGTTGCAGAAGCCTTGCAGTATAGAAAAATAGAGAATTAAATCATAAATTCTAATATCTAAATTCTAAACAAATAACAAATTACAAATATGAATACTCCAAACAAACTATATAATTTAGAGGATCGTACATATAATTTTGCAAAAGACATAAGATATTTTATACAAAAAATTCCAAAAAAATTAACAAACATAGACGACTGCAAACAGCTAATAAGATCTTCTGGGTCTATTGGTGCTAATTATATTGAAGCAAATGAGTCTTTGAGTAAAAAAGATTTTATAATGAGAATAAAAATATCCAAAAAAGAAGCAAAAGAAAGTATTTATTGGTTAAATTTGCTTGTTATCGAAAATGAATCTATGGAAAACACAAGAAATAAATTAATAAAAGAGTCTACTGAAATAATGAAGATTCTTGGCGCAATATTAACAAAAAGTCAAAACTAGAATTTATATTGAGATTTTATATGTTTCTAATTTATAGTTTCTAATTTGAATATTGTTTAGTATTTAGAATTTATAATTTCGATATTTAAAATCTAAAAACATAATAATAAACTTGCGTTTTGAGTTTGATTAGATTTTGAAAATCGAAATTTTGAAATTAAAAAAATCCCTGGTCGCTTGGGATTTTTTTATTTTTTTGTTATAAACATTTAGGCTGTATAATGAACTACTTTTCTTCTATTTTTCATAAGATCTATAAATCTTTTCTGATATGTTTTCCTTCCAAAAAGAAAGTATTTTATTTTTTTCATATTTTTGTTATTATTTAGTTAGCGTATAAAGGCAGATATGTTTATTAGAAATAATAAATATAGCTGTCTTTTTTATTTAAACAATGGTAGTTGGTCCATATGACTCTCCTTTCTTTTCCGCCGTAGCGGAATTAATAATTAAATTTGTCGTGTTTAGTGAGATAAATCAAAAACGTGATTTACTTTTCCTGCTATAAAAATTTCATCGTGTGGATGCAAAACAATTGGCTTGTGTTTCAAATTGCTGGAATTAGGATTTAGATATATTGCATCTTCACGCTTAAAAAATTTCTTTATTGTTCCACAACCATTTATAACAGCCAAAACATTTTCGCCATTTCTTGGCTCAGAGTTTTCTCTTTTTATTAAGACCAAATTTTTGTCTTTTATATTTTCTTTGTTCATACTGTCTCCATGAGCACGTACAAAAAAGTAATCTTCTTTTTTGCTTTTTATAAAGCTTTTTGAAATTTGCATATAATCATCTATATAATCATCTGCTATGCTAAGTGGCTCTCCACAATCAGCAGTGCCCATTACTGGAATATCAAATACGTCCAAAATTTTCTGTATTAAATTTTTATTCTTATTTTCTTGTTTTTTCTTAATTTCTTTTGGTAAATTTTTGTCGTACTTAACATAGTGAGCTTGATTCGCCCTACCAATCAACATAATTTTCTTTTCATTTACAAGCTCTTGAATAAAGCGATTTATATAAGCACGAGAAAAACCAGTGATAGAAGTAACTTCAGAAGTCGCTACTCTTCCATTTTTGATTATTTTGTCTAAAATAATTTGTTTTATATTCATAATTTTAATTTGCCTCACTCTTAGTAGTTTATTGTTTACAACTTCATTATACACCCATATCAAAAAGTTGTCAACAAAGTTGTCAACAGGTTCTCCACCCGTCGGGTTGACAACCCGACGGGTGGAGTTATAATGCAATTAGGTCGCTATTTTTGCGACTTTTTTATTTAATAATTAACGAAAAGTAATTTATGCCAACATTACCAAGAAATATATTTCCAAATTGTCTATACCATGTATTTAACAGATCGATTGAAAAAAGAACAATGTTTTATAATGAAAAATATTATAATAAATTTTTAGAAAAAATTATTTATTACGAAGACGTTACTAATGTTGAAATATTGTCTTATGCAATTTTACCAAATCATTTTCATTTTCTACTTAAAGAACCTGACATTGATCACCAGACGGGTGAAATTCCGATAATATCTAAATTCATTTCTTTGCTTTCAAATTCATACACAAAATATTTTAATAATAGACAAAATAGATCTGGTAATTTATTTCAAGGACCATTTAAATCTAAAATAATAGGAGATGATGCTTATTTACAATCAATTGTTGCATACATTAATCTCAATCCAATAAAACATAAAATTGTTTCAAATATTGATGATTGGGAATACACATCTCATCATGAATTAATGGAAAAGATGTCTCGAAAAATAATAAATAATAATGATTTTTTTAATATTTCTGATTACAAAGATATCATTAGAGAGAATGTAAATAAAATAAGAAAAATGAGACTGGAATTTGATTAGTCACCCGACGGGTGTGCTATAATAAAATCATGAAAATTCTCTCTTGGAATGTAAATGGTATAAGAGCAATAATGAAAAAAGGTTTCTTGGAATTTTTAAAAAAAGAAAATCCTGATATTTTGTGTTTGCAGGAAATAAAAATTGATGACAATGCAAGAAACAAAGAAACTTTCGACTTCAAAGATTATGATGAATTTTGGAATAGTGCAAAGCGCCCTGGATATAGTGGCACAATGATTCTTATAAAAGATTCTCTTAAAAAAGACATTGTTTCAAAAAAAATATACCCTCATGATGAGGGAAGAGTTCAAATATTGGAGATGAAAAAATTATATCTCGTAAACGTATATTTTCCAAATTCAAAAGACGACTTATCGCGACTTGATTATAAGATAAAGTTTAATAATCACTTACTTTTACACTTAAAACAACTTGAAAAGAAAAAACCAGTTGTTGTTTGCGGTGATTATAATGTCGCGCATCAAGAAATAGACATTGCTCGCCCAAAAGAAAACGAAGGCTCTTCTGGATTTACAATTGAAGAAAAAAATTGGATGAGTAAATTTCTAAAAAGTGGATTTGTAGATACATTTCGCTTCTTTAATCCAAAAAAAATTCAATATTCTTGGTGGAGTTTCAGAGCGGGTGCAAGATCAAGAAATGTGGGTTGGCGTATAGATTATTTTTGTGTGTCAAAAAAACTTATAAAAAATATAAAAGATGCTTATATATTGGATAAGGTATTAGGGTCTGATCATGCGCCAGTTGGAATAGAAATTTCAAATTCTAAATCCTAAACTCTAAATCCGAAACAAACTATAAACTTTCAAAAGTTAATATTCCAAACGTCCAAGCTTAGAAATAAACGTGGTATTTTTTTAAACAAAAAAGCCAACGAATTATCGCCGGCTATTTAATGACTTTTTTTTAGAATACGTGGCTCAAAATCGGCCACATCATAAAACCCCAAATGGTTATCATGCAATACGAGAGACCCCTTGTTATTCTGAAATTAACTGGGTCTTCTTGTTTTAAAAATCTTCTTTCTGTACCACGATTGACCACAAGCATAGCAGACAGAGCGCCGATAAGAATCCAGTATTGCCAGGTGGGTGCCTTCAAATATACCCAGGGTTGGAATTTGATTGGGAGACTAGAACATATCCAAAGTCCGAATAACGGCGCCAAGATCCAGATAAGACAATACCCGATCCTTTTGAAATTAATTACTAAACTCATTTTGTAATCCTCCTGTCTATTTTTTAGTTTAATAAGAAAATATATCATATTACAATATATTTGTCAATAGAAAACATTACTCCCAAAAAATAAAAAACAGCCCATTTGACTGTATATATGATTAATTTGTAATTTTCTAAAAGCTAATAGCTGATTGCTAAAAGCTATCTAAAAACGGAAAACCTCCCACAGGAGCTCCATTTTTAATTTATTTTCGAGCCGGGGAGGTTTCACTCCCTTAAGTTCAAGTTTTATCGAATTTTTTTATTCGACACCAACCATTTTGAACCATAGAGAGCATTGTCTCTTTATATTTAACCCATTTGATCCTAAAGACAGTCTTGTAAACAAATAATACACTTTTGTCTTTTCTCACCTTTTGTATTTTTTGGCAGGAATTGACTTTTTTTATATTTTGTTTTTGTTTTAATTACAGAACTGTTGATTTTTAGGAAAAATCGAGTAAAATTTACAAATTTTTAATGTTCTTTTCATATTCTATAATATAAGTATATCATATCTTTGACTTTGAGTCAATATCATTTCATGGCTTAAATAAAAGATAAAATGAATTTATGTGTTGTTATATAATAAAAAGTGGACAATTTGTAAAATTTATTATAAAAAGTTATGCACAAGTTATACACAACAACCCACATATTGACATTATTTATTTTTTAGAATAAACTTGTTTATTAAAACAACGTATTAAGGAGGATAACATGAATATTACTGAGGAGTTACGTTTAATCAAACAACGCAAAAATTGTCCTGTTTTGGGATTCAGATGTCTTGCGGGAATTCTTTTACAAGACGATGAGAGTCTTAATTCTTGTGGGCTTCAAGAAGATGGTTGTGTTTGCGATATGACTATAGCAAACTTCAAATCATGCAGACACGCAATAGAAAACAATGAAAAAAGTCTTAATAACACAGTATATCCTGATGAGCTTGTTCCTAGAAATGGGGAAAATTGGGAAGGAATAAGTATGGAAGAATGGATAAATCTATTTTACGAATTAAGAGCATAAAAGCCAGATATTTCTGGCTTTTTTATTATAATTGACATAATACTAATAATATGATATAATTATATATTGACCAGATCTTTGACAATAAAATAAAAAATATAAGGAGGTGTGTGTGTACACTATAATAACACACAAAAAACCTCATCTTGATGAGGTGGTTGCCATTTGGTTGCTTCGTAAATTCGGAGAAAACTCATTTCCCAGAATCAAAGAAGCAAAAGTAGAGTATTGGCAAACTGGCGGATTAACACCTGACGGTAGAAGCCCAGAAGAATGGGAATCCGAAGGAAACATTCTTATCGGTATTGGAAGGGGCCGATTTGATGAACACAACGATTCGAGTTCTTCTTCAGAAAGGCAGGCCGGAGAGTGCTCTGCTACTCTTGTCGCAAAATACCTTGGGATCGAAAAAGACCCAGCCCTTGAGCAGATATTGAGATATACTCTCAACAATGACTCAAAGGGGTCTTCATCTCCCTTCGATTTAGCGAACTGCATCAAGCTCTTTAATTCTCAACTACCTGGTGCGTCCGAAATTCCACTTGAATGGACAGCCATGGCACTTGATGCAAAGTATGAGGAACAAAGCTCGTTCTTCAATGAAACAAAAGTTGAGTTTGATAAATTGGCCAAAATAGAAACCATCAAATGGGCCAATGGAAGAATATTCACTTTTGTCTTCATTGAATCAGATAGTGAGCAGATGAACAAGTTTGCTCGCTCTGAATTCGGCTGCAATGCCGACATAGTCATGATCAAGCGGTCAAGTGGCAATGTCCAAATATTCTTCAATCAGAAGACGGGACTCAAGCCATATGATTTGATAAAGATTCTCCGTACCGAGGAGCAAATAGCTCAATTTGGAGAAATAAAATTCAATGACTGGAAACAACTCTCCAGCTACGGAACGTCATATGAGGGAGATGTCTGGTACATGCAGGAAAATACCCAGACCATCATGAATGGCTCAATAACGGCCAAAATTCCTGCGACAAAAATGTCAAATGAAACACTACTCTTCGCTATTAGAATGGGTCTGAATCCAGACCAGTTCGAAAGCGAAAGAGAAGAAATCTGCAAAAAAGGAAATTGCGATGGGAAAAATTGTCCGCTATACAAATATGGACTTTCTCGCTGTGCAAATGTCCGCCGCCCGAAATAACGGACGGCAAATAAAAAAACCAAGAAGCCCTTCCAATCGGTCGGGCCTCTTTTTTTATTCTAAAAAAACAAATATCAATTACTGATTCTAAATAATATTTCTATATTATCATTGTTTGATAAGTTGATAGCTTGAAATTTTTTGAATTTATCTTTGAAACCACTGAAATATGCGTTTTTGTTTTTCTCATTTACAAAATCAAGATAGAAATATTCTTTTACTTCTTTGTTTTGAATATGGTTATATGAATTTATGTTGTTACAAAATAAATATATAGAATCTTTATTGTTTGAAATCACACTATTTTCACTACACTCTGCTAAAAATATATTTGACGTGCTTGAGGATGATAAATTTTTAAACTTAATGCCATTTTCATCTTGCTCAATAAGATTTATTGCTTTGGGATTTATATAATACTCTGTTGCATAAGAAGAGTCTGGTAATTTTATAGATCGCTTTGAGGGATTCAAATGCCCAAGAAGTGTTTTATAAATATATTCTATCTCTACCGCATCTTTTCCATAAAATATGAAATTATTATTTTTGTATACAAAAAACGAAAATGGCGGATTTAATTTTGTAAGTTCTTCGCCCACATTAATTGTATAGGGAATTTGTATAATAGAATTTAAATATTTTTCAATATTACTTCCAAAATTAACACTTTCTGATAATTTCTTATCTATATTTTGATAAAGCAATACAAATTCCTCTAAATTAATATTGTGGCTATCTATATTTATATCTAGAAATTCATTATTACTAAAAGAAACATCAATTCCCTGATTTGAAAAATTTGCATTTAAAAATATCTTGTTATTTTTTGTATTTTTGTATAATTTACCTAGATTTTTTATAAATGTTTTTGAATTGTCTATATTATAATCAATTATTTTTATTTTAATGCCTGAATCATTTTTAAAATATTCTGAAAACTCTTGTTTTATACTGTTTACATAATTAAATTTTCCGTCTTTTGAATTCTTATCCAAAATATTCTTTAGTAACTCTTCATCATTTGATATTATAATTGAATAATCATTAAAATTGGATAAAAATATTTTTCCATTTTTATTATTAAACACAAGGTTTTCTTTGATGTCTATTGAATATGGATAAATTTTTGATTTGTTATATACATATACTCTATCTTCTTTTCCAATAAGAGAAACTATATTTGAAAAAGCTGAAAAATTACTTACATTTGCAACAATAGCTTGTGATTTTTCATTTTCTATTATATAAACGTTTTTTCCAAAGTAGCCAAGAAGTAAGTCTATTTTTTTTCTATCAGAATTAATAATTTTTGATAAATTATTTTTGAAATCATCAACTATTTTTATTTCATAGCTATTTTTTGATAATATTTTATCAACATTAATTATTTGGGTAAGAGCTTTTGTATTCTCTGGAATTGATGAATCAAGCGACATATTTACATAAGAAACAAAATGGCACTTTTTTGCAATAAATACACAAATCAAAAGAACGACAAAAACTATAAGTGAAATCTTTGTCACTCTTTTTATTAATTCTTGCTTTTGTTCTTTTTGCCAATGAAATTCTGGATTGAAATTCATTTGATATAAGATAAATTAAAATTAAAACCTCTTTTTATGACCAAAGAAAGAGCCTTTTTTGTCGTTTCTATCATTTCTATGAAAACTATTTCTATCATTGTAAGATCTTTCTGGATTTGTGTTTGGAATTAAAGCTTTTATAGAAAGTGATGTCCTTCCTCTTTCTTCGTCTACATCAATAACCTTTACTTTCACGTTATCACCTTCGTGTAAAAAATCGGAAACACGCTCAACTCTTTCGTGTTTTATTTCTGATACATGAACCATTCCATCTTTGCCAGGAAGTATTTCAACAATTGCACCTATTTCTCCGCCTCTTTGATCTTTTAAGATTTGAGTTACCTTGCCATCATATATTTCTCCAACTTGAACTTTTTTCAACATATTTTTTATAAACTCTATTGCATCATCAGAACTTTTTTGATCAATGGCTGTTACAAAAACAATTCCGCTCTGATCTATATCAATCTGTACGCCATAAGTTTCAACGATTTTATTAATTGTTTTTCCGCCTGCTCCAATAACTTCTCTAATTTGTTCTGGATCAATTGTAAGAGATATTACTCTTGGTGCATATTGTGATAATTCTTTCCTTGGTTCAGAAATAGTATTAGCCATTATATCAAGAATTTGCAGTCTTGCTATTTTTGCTTTATCTAGAGTTTCTCTAATTTGTTCCAGTGTTATCCCGCCAAGCTTTATATCAAGTTGAATCGCTGTAATTCCATCTCTAGTTCCAGCAACCTTGAAATCCATATCTCCACTGTGATCTTCTACTCCCTGAATATCTGTAAGAATTACATAATCTTTTTTGTCTTTGCTTGTAATAAGTCCCATTGCAATTCCAGCGACTGGTTTTTTTATTGGAACTCCTGCATCCATAAGAGCAAGTGTTGATCCGCAGGCAGATGCTTGAGATGAAGAACCATTTGATCCAAGAACTTCAGAAACAACTCTTATTGTATATGGAAATTCTTCTTTGTCTGGCAATACTGGAATAAGAGCGTTTTCAGCAAGAGCACCGTGACCTATTTCTCTTCTTGAATTTCCTCTTTTCATTGATACTTCACCGACAGAAAATCCTGGAAAATTATAATGGTGCATATATCTCTTTTTTCCACCGATTTCCATTCCATCAAGTAATTGTTCTTCTCCTGGTGCGCCAAGAGTCACAATTGATAAAACCTGAGTTTCACCACGCTGAAACAATCCCGTTCCATGTGTTCTATTAAACAACCCCACTTCACAACTTATTTCTCTTATTTCATCTACTTTACGTCTATCTGGTCTTATTTTGTCTCTTAAAATCATTTCTCTTGCTTTTTCTGTAAGCGTTTCGTCAAGCCTGCGCAAAGCAAATGCTCTAGCGTCTTTTGAAACCTCATTATCAACTTTCAATATTTCATTTAATTCATCTGATAATTTCTTTATATTTTCTTTTGTCTTGTTTTTGTCTGGATCAAAAATAATTTTTACATCTTTTTCTTTGAAAAAATCTTCTAATTTTTGATTTATCATTTGTTCAAGTGAGATAATTTCTTCTGTTTTTTCTTCTGTTGAGATTTTTTCTGCTCCAATTTCTTTTTGTATAGCAATTACAAATTCTATTAGTTTCTTGATATGTTTGTTTGCAAATTCGATTGCTTCAAACACTTCGCTTTCTTGGTTTTCTTTGCACCTTGCTTCAATCATATCAATACCGTGTATAGTTCCAGTTACAAAAACTTCATAATCGCTTTTTTCTTGCGCAGAAAATGTTGGATTTAAGACAAGTTCTCCGTTTATTCTTCCAATAGAAAATCCTGCTGCAGGACCATCCCAAGGAATCTTTGATATTGAAAGCGCGATTGAAGCTCCCATAAGAGCCACAAAACTTGGATCATTTTCTCCATCATACTCTAATACCGTTGCAACTACCTGAACATCTCTTCTCATATTTTCATCAAAAAGCGGTCTTATAGATCTATCTATTACGCGACCAGTGAGAATTGCTTCATCTGTTGGTTGACCTTCTTTTTTTACCCACCTTGAACCTTTTATTTTGCCAGCTGCATACATTTTCTCATCATAGTCAACGGTGAGGGGGAAAAAATCAACCCCCTCTCTCTTTTCTCCCAAAACCGCAGTAACCAGAACTGAAGTTCCTTCATAACGAACCAAACAACTTGCGGTAGCCTGTTGAGCGAATTTGCCTATTTCAACTATCAGTTTACGTCCAGCAAAATCTATTGAATATTCTTTTTTTGGATACATATTTTTATTTTGACCTGTATACCCCTATTTTTTAAGTAACAAGTTTCTTTTTCTTTATATAAGAAAAATTAGTTTCTTAAGATACTACTAATATTTCGCTATTCTTTGTCTTCTTCTTCTAAAGATTCACCCGCCAACTCTTTGTCTACATCTTCAATTATTTTATCTTCAAGTTCAAGCGCCATATCAGCCATTCTTGTAATCTTCAGACTAAGCTTTTTTACGATTTTTTCAAAGCTTTCTTTGTTGTCTCTTTCTAAATATCTTAGAAGTTTTCTTCTTTGGTTTAGTTTCTTTACAAGTCCACGACGTGATGAAAAATCTTTTTTGTGAAGCTTCAAATGCTCTGTAAGATCTTTTACTTCTTCTGTCAAAATTGCAATTTGTACCTCACAAGAACCCGTGTCATTTGCATGGGTTTTGAACTTTTTAATAATCTCGTCCTTTCTTTTTTTGTCTAACATATTTGTTAGTCCTTTCTTTCGCTTACCAAGTTTTGGTCGGACAACCAATTACCGAGTAAACGTGATTAGTCAAGCTATGCTTGATTTTTTTAAAATTCTAAAAGTTATAAAACTTATAAAAATATAGCATTTTATAAAGCAAAAGTCAATTGTGGGGCACTAATCTTAAAAAAGCGAATTTTGTATATTAATATAAAAAATGTTATATTTATTCTATGAATATAAATAAAAATAATATTAAAAAGCTATACCCCCTATTTTTTATAGCTTTTATTGTTTTATTAAATATGCTGGGCAAAAATATTTGGATATTTTTTATAATCTTAATAATAATATTTTTATATAAAAAAATAAACTTAAAAAAATTTATAAACAAAAATATGGGTGAGACAATAAATTTGGATGATTTAAAAATGAAAAAAAATATGAAAAAAATATTTTTTTGAGTCATATTAGCCATATTGATACTTTGGCTTTTCTTTTCTTCTATAATTATTATTGATGCGGGTGAAACGGGTGTTTATTCATTATTTGGAAGAGTAAAAAATGAAGAATTAAAATCTGGATTTCACCTTGTGATACCGCTTGCAAGAGTTCATAAAATGACCATAAGAACAGAAGAATATACAATGAGCATAGCTACAAAAGAGGGTAAAAAAACTGGCGATGATTCTATATTGGCTCTTACAAAAGAGGGTCTTAGCGTTACTCTTGATATCACAATTCTCT
Organism: uncultured Gammaproteobacteria bacterium; assembly: GCA_964634645.1. GTDB lineage: Bacteria > Patescibacteriota > Patescibacteriia > UBA1558 > S5-K13 > CAZWKI01. The sequence continues at coordinate 28,700 of CAZWKI010000005.1, forward strand.
ATAGATTAAATGAAGACTCTGCTTCTGATGTTTACAAAACCCTTGGTCTTGACTATGAATCAAAAATTATAAGGCCAGAGATAAGAAGCTCTATTAGAGAAGTGATAGCAAATTATGAAGCAAAAGATATTTATTCAGAAAAAAGACAGGCCACTGCAATAGGTATTTTGGATAGTTTGAAACTAAAACTAGAACCCCGCGGAATAATAATAGAAGACGTATTGCTTAGAAATGTAAATCTTCCTGCAAACCTTGCTCAATCAATACAAGAAAAACTTCAGGCAGAACAAGAAGCTCAAAAATATGATTTCTTGCTTGATAGAGAAACAAAAGAAAAACAAAGAAAAATAATTGAAGCAGAGGGTCAGCGCGATTCTCAAAAAATTATAAACGAAGGATTAAGTGAAAATTACTTGTATTATTTATATATAAATCAATTAAAAGAAAGACCCGGCACAATATACATACCAACAAGTCCCTCTACTGGAATGCCGTTATTTAAAAATATTGGTCAATAGTAATGGTTTAAATTTTAAAATAACCTAGTTTTTAAGCTGGGTTATTTTTTATTATTAGTACTTGATTTTTTTGATAAAATATACTATATTTATATTACTTTTACGCAAATATTGGTGATAAAAATTGAAAATTTCAAAATAACCTGCCCCGCCAATGGAGTGGGTAAATTAAAAATACTTTGTCGCTATCTGCCTGCTCTAAAGCTACAGCAGACGAGTTGCTTAAATTGTGTATGTATTTAAAGAAAAATTGAAAATTTCAAAATAGTAAATTTAAAATATTTTGTCGCTATCGTCTAGTGGTTAGGACATCAGGTTTTCATCCTGGCAACCGGGGTTCGATTCCCCGTAGCGATACCATCCAAAAACACACTTTATTTAAAGTGTTTTTTTGTTTTATTTAAACATAGAGAATATCCACATTATAAAGTATTAATATATTTGAAATTAATGAATATACTTGCTAATATTTAATAGTAATGATGAATAAATTATGAAAATTAATTTTGGTTTCAAAATAGCTATTTTGTGGGTCATTATCATAGAATTGATAATGCTCTTTTTTTTGCATCGCACTGAAGTTTCTGATAACTGGAAAACCTTTCCTTCTGTAACAGCAAAAACATGGGCTATTCCAAAAGAAAAATCTTTCCTACAATATAACTCTTATTGGGACGGTAATTGGTATCTGGGCATAGCCAAAGATGGATACATTATAAATCCAGGAAAA
>CAZWKI010000005.1:29957-43990 GCA_964634645.1 uncultured Gammaproteobacteria bacterium
AAAAGAATCAAACATTGTTTTTTTTCCACTTTATCCTATTGCAATGAGAATTGTAAAAACAATTACCACTCTACCATGGAATGTAGCTGGCTCACTTGTAAGTATTTTGGCTATTATTGCGGCTATTAGCGTTCTTTTTGTTGAAATAAAAGAGCAGTGGGGAAAGTCTATAGCAAGACGATCTGTTTTTTATATACTTATTTTTCCATCAGCCTTTTTCTTCAGTGTAATGTATACTGAATCTTTGTTTATTTTATTATCTGTCTTGTGTTTTTATAATCTACGCAAAGAAAGATGGTTCTTGGTAGGAATAATAGCCGCCCTCGCAACCCTAACGAAGACAATGGGTATTATTTTTTTTCCAATAACTATTCTAGGTTATTGGATTTACTATCGTAAAATTAATACAAAAATTATCTGGCTATTTTTGCCAATTATTGCCCTAGCTACTTGGATGATATATTGTAAATATCAATTTGGTGATTGGCTAGCATTTGCACACGGTCAACAATTTTTTCATCGTCCTGTGGGTAATTTTAGTTGGCAAGCTCTATGGTCAGCACCAACAGCAGGTGACAAAACAATTTTATTTATAGATAGTCTTAGTGCCTTATTAGCTTTGACCTGTGGAATTATTTTAATATTTTGGAAAAAATTTACTTATGCTCTATATGTTATTTTGGGAACTCTGATACCACTCGCATCGGGTACGTGGCAAAGCATGAATCGTTATGTATTAATTTTATTTCCAATTTTTATAGTTCTTGCAGTATTTGGAAAACGCTATATATGGCTTCATTATTTTTACATTATGGTAATGCCAATGTTGCTCGCAATGCACATAATTCAATTTGTACATTTTGCTTGGGCTGGTTAAAAATTAATTGTTTAACTTGTGTTATAATTGTATTATGACAGAATTAAATATAGAAGTAATAAAAATCTTAGCAGTTTCAAAACTTTTGTTTTTTATCTTTATTATTGCAATATCCTCTTTGTTTTTTATAAAAAAAATAAAACCATGGATAATATCTCTCATATTTGCAGTAATTATTCCTAGTTTCTATGCAACAATAAGCTATCCTCTTCAAAAAATGTTCTGGGGTAATAGTGGAGATGAAATTTTTATTATTTCATTTTTTGGTAAGGTAATAAATGGAAGTATGTTCCGTGATTTTTATTATGATTTTTTACCAAATTTTTATCCACCATTATATTTCTGGATTGTTGGATCTATATCAAAAATATTTACTACAAATGCCATATATGCTGCTAAGTTAGGAAGTTTTTTGACTCTTGTGGCTTGGTTTGTTTTTCCAATATTAATCTTTTATTTATTTTTAAAAAACAAAAATAAAGAAAATAAAATTACAAATTCAGCTTGGTTTTATGTTATATATCCAATTACATATTTTTTAATACTGGACTTTGATTCAATAATAACAAAACCATACGAAACTCTTTCTGCAATGCTGTGTATAATGTTTGTTGGGGTATTTTTGGAAAATCTAAATAAAAATTGGAAAATAAAAAATTATATAGTATTTGGAATATTTGGCGCTATATTATTTTTAACATATTATTTCTGGTGGTTTATATTATTTCCTGTAATTTTTATTTTATCAATTTTGGGTCAAGAAAAAATAAAAAACTTATTTAAATTTTCTCTCTTGTGTATAATTATTTTTGCATTGTCTTCTATATATATAATTCCTCTTGTGATATCGTTTATAAAATATGGAATGGAAAATTGGCAAGCGGTATTTTTTGTACCCAATGATTTCTATTCATTTATCCCATGGAATATAATATCTCTGAGAGCTCCGATATTTATTTTTGGAATTTTGTCTCTTATAATTTTCTATAAAAAAAATTCTTTTGTAAAAAGTGCTGCTATAACACTTTTGGTTTGCTATTTATATCAATTCTTAAATATTATTTATTTTGTTCTTGGAAATAAATCCTTACAATCTGCAAAACCATTTTTATTTTTGGGTGGAGCAACAATAGCGCTTGGATTTACCCATCTTCTAATAACTATTGCTCAAAAAATAAAAGAAAAACATAGCGTAAAAGAAGCAAAAATATTTATAATATTTATTTCACTTATATTTTTGCCACTTCTTCCTTTCAATAGATTCATAGAAGATTCAAGGGTTTTAAATCAATTGCAAGATGATTTAAAAACTCCAGACGAAAAAGAACTTGCTGAAATCATAAAAAACAGTGCTACAAATTGGTCTGATCATACTTGGTTATCGTCAGGTGCCCCTGCAATAAATGCTTATTTGCCACTTAATTATTATATTGCTCATAATCCTCATTTTTCTCATCAGGCATCGAATTATTCAAAAAGATTGAGCATTGTAAAAAAGTTATCTTTATCAAAGGACGATAGTGAGTTTTATCAAGTATCACAAGAAGAAAAAATAGACGCTTTGTTGTTTTATAAAAACGAAAATTATTTTTATTTTTTTTATTGGGAAGATAATTATCCAAATGGTGGAAAAGAGGCTGAAATAAAAATTTCTCCAGAACTTATAGGCGAAAAATTTTGGAACAAAATTTACGATAATGGGGATTGGTATATTTTTTTAAAAAATAATAATTAAATAAAAATCTATGTCTATTTTAATCAAATGGTTATTAAATGCTCTTTTTATAATAATTGTTCCTCTTATATTTAGAGGGATTGTTGTAGAAAATTTTGTCGCTGCACTTTTTGCAGCTCTTATTATTGGACTTTTAAATGCACTTTTAAAACCAATATTGATTTTACTAACTCTTCCAATAAATATTTTAACTCTTGGGCTTTTTACTCTTGTCATAAATGGTCTTATTATACTTTTGGCTACAAAGATTGTTCCTGGATTTGATGTTTCAAATATTTGGTATGCAATTTTATTTGCAATATCTCTTTCTATATTTAATTGGTTTATAAAATAAATGAAAACATTAATAATTTATTCTCATCCACAAACACTGGGATTTTGTTCCTGTATACTAAAAAATGTTGAAAGAAATCTGAAAGACAAAAATATTGAATATGAAATAATTGATTTATATAAAATAAATTATGATGCAATACTTCGAGAAAACGAACATTATACGTCTGGCAACAAAAAAATAAGTGAATTAAATAAAAAAATTCAGCAAAAAATAATAGAAACAAATAGATTAATTTTTATTTTCCCTATTTGGTGGGGAAATATGCCAGCAATTTTAAAAGGATTTTTTGATAAAATTTTAACACCCGGATTTGGATTTAAATATAGTAAATATGGGATTCCAATAAAATTATTAAAAAATAAAAAGGCAGTAATTATTACAACAAGTGGTGGGCCAAAAATTTATTATATATTTACTAAAAATTTTATAAAACACAATGTTCAAAAAAATATTTTATGGTTATGCGGAATAAAATCAAAATTTTATCAAATTTATAGTGCAAGAAAATTAAATAAAAAAAAAGAAATTCATATAGAAACATTGCTTAATAAAGTCTTAAAATAAATAAAAATATGGAAAACAAAACAGAAGACCAAATTGCTCAGGACATACTAGAAGACACATATGTTACAAACCAAGAAAATTCTATTGGCCAAACCGCTCAAGATATATTATCAGAAACAGATGGGGGGGGCAAAGCTCCCAGAAAATTCTAATCCCGAAGCACTCTATAGCGCTCCAACAGAAAATAATAAATATGTTCTTCCTCCAGAAAATATTACTAATCAAAACACTGAAGACGCACAAACTCCAAAGAAAAAATCAAAAAAGGTATTAATACTTTTGATTGTCCTTGTTTTATTATTAACGAGTGCTGGTGGCTCACTAGCATATAAACAAAATTATAAATATTTAATTGAAAAAATTAAAGAGTTGTTGCCTAAAAAATCTGTTGATGATAATACAGAAAAGCCAGAACAAAAACAAGAAGAAGTAAAAGAATTAAGTCTCGAAGAAATTCAAGATAAAATGATTGAAGCTTTATCTCAAGTTAAATATATAGAATCAACCGGCACTATAAAAATATCTAACAAACTAAACAGTCCATCTGTACTTGAAAGAAGCTTTAGTGAATTCGATAATATTTCAGATTTAAACAATGCAAAAGCCAAAATAACATGGGAATATGACTCCCCGCAAAAAATAGCATTTGAAATTATTTCTATTGGAAATGATGGTGATTATTTTAAAATAATTTCCATGGAACAAAAAGATGCTAGTTCCGATTTGATTCAGAAAATTAAAGAAAACTGGTTTCAAGATGAAAAAAGACAAGGCGTTGGAAGTGGAGTAAGTAAAGCATTTTTTGGATCAATATATACAAAAAATATATTCATCAAACTTTTAAGTCAAAAAAACGTTCTTAATTTTAAAGAAAAAATTGTAAATGAAGAATTAGCAACATATAATCTAAAATTTGAATTGTCTAGTGAAGAAAGTGAAAAAATTAATAATTTCAAATCATTTAATGGTGAAATTCTGATAGACAAAAACACTTTTTTACCAAAAAAAATAACAGTCCTGCAAAGTATACACAATTACAGTTACAGTGGTGACTTAAAAATTAAAGATGAGTTTGCTTCAATGACAGAAGACATAGAAATTTATATAGATATAAAAAATTACAATAATCCAGTTGCAATAAATGCTCCAGAAAATTTTACTACATACACTAAAATCGTTAATGAATATAAAAAATCTCAGTATATAAAATTTCTTTATCAGGACTCAGATAAGGATGGTCTAGAAGACGTATTAGAAGAGTTTTATGAAACAAAAATAAATAGTACTGATACAGATGCAGATGGATACAAAGACGTAGATGAATTAACGAGTGGATATAATCCAAATGGACCCGGAAAATTAGACATATTAGAAATACAAAATAAGTTTAAAGAGCTGTTGGATGATATATCAAAGTCAAAAATAAATATTGAAGAGTTAAAGATTAAATATAGCATAAACGAAAAAGAAACAGATCCCGTCAAACTACAAGGATATGTAAAAAGAATTTTGTTTTCCGATGAGTTAATTTCTTCCTATATTGGTACGACCGATTGAATCTAAAATAAATATTACAAAAACTCGTCCGATAAACAATTATTATATTTTTTCCTGATTTTGCTATAATAAATAGTATGGAAGACAAAAAAATAAAAGTTGGAGTTTCAATACTTGCGCCATTTGTAATGAAAGATGGCCTCAGGTATTCTGGTTTTGAAATTGATCTGTGGAAAGAAATATCAAGCAGATTAAACTTAAAATTCGATTACATACGAACATCCTTTGATAATCTCATAAAAAATTTGAAACAGAGAAAATATGATGTAGTTTTTTCTGGAATTACCATAAACAATGAGAGAGATAAATATCTAGATTTCTGCACAAGTTATCTTGACTCAGAACTTCTTATAGTGACCAGAAAAAAGGCAAAATAAGAGGAATAGATATTATAAAAGAGAATTTATTCGAAGGGTTTATAAAAATTATTTTGTTTTTTGCTTTACTGTTGTTTTCTTTTTCAAATCTTGTGTGGTTTTCTCATAAAAATTATTGGAATATAAAAAATGACTACGCAAGTGGCATAATTAAATCCTCTCAATATATCTATCACTCAATAATAAACACTTCTTTTGATTACATAATACCTTACAGAAAAATAGATCAATTATTTTTTGTTTTGTTTATTTTGACGGCTATTATAATAATGATTATCTTTATAATAAAAACTATTAGGTTGTTTTTCCGTAAAGAAGAAGCTTTTGACCCACAATTAATAGAGGATTTAAAAGGAAAACGAGTTGCAACAGAAAATGATTCAACAAGCGAAAAATTTTTACAATCAAAAGAAATAAAAGTATTTTTATATCCAAAAATAGAAAAAGCATTTAAAAAATTGAAAAGCGGCCATGTTGATGCCGTAGTTTATGACTCTCTACCAATACTTCATTTTATAAAAGACAAAAACGATTTCAAAATTTCTCCCAAAATAGAAGAAAATCAAGAATATTCTATAGCTGTAAATCCTCAAAGTGGATTACGCGGAGAAATAGATGCACAAATAATGAAAATGAAAGAAGATGGGTTTTTTACATTCTTGTATAATAAATGGTTTACTGAAAATTAATCTATGAAACATATGCTATAGAATTATTTAAAAAGATAATAGAAAAAATCGTCTCGCTTAGCGGGACGATTTTGTTGTATCTTAACTTTTTTTCTTTAATCCAAAAAGAGTACAAGACACCATCTGACAAGAGTGGTTGCCTATCTCGTAAATTTCCATACCCCCTGGAACTTCTATGGTTCTCTTTTTATTATTCCACTCATTATTAGGAATAAGAAAAAACGAAACCTTTTCTTTTTCATTGTTTTCGCTCTCCGGGTAATAAATCCACATAAAAGACCCATTTCCCTGACAAGTTCCATAAGCTATAGAATCTTTCGGTAAATTCATTTTAAATGGAATACCTATCTTCACTTTACTCCAAATACGCTCTGGAATCTCGACGACATCAAAAACATACTTCATTAATACCTCCAATTAATATATTTATATTTTTAAAACATTAACAAAAATATAAAAATAGTCAAGCCAAGTAGAATATTGTATGCTTTTCTGATAAAATAAAATATATTAAATATCAAGCTTATGAAACTCGCAATAATTTCTGATTCACATGATAATATTCCAAGAATTGACCAAATGCTTGGAATTTTAAAATCAGAAAAAATAAATATAATAATTCATTGTGGTGATGTCGCAACGCTTCAAACTCTTAAATATTTATCAGAAAATTTCAATGGAACAGTTTATTTATCTATTGGAAATGTAGACCAAATGCATGGACTAGAAAAAAAATATATACATTTCAAAAATGTAATTGTATTTAAAAAATTCGGAGAGCTAACTATTGAAAATATAAATATTGCATTTGTTCATTTTCCAAAAATCGCAAATAGTCTCGCAAAAACCCAAAAATATGACTTTGTTTTTTATGGTCATACACATAAACCGTGGGAAGAAAAAATAACTGGAGACACTTCGACAAGTTCAGTGTCTCTGATAAACCCTGGAACACTTGCTGGGATGTTTACAAAAAGCACTTTTGCAGTGCTTGATACTGAGAACAAAAATGTTGAACTCATCGTTTTATGATATATTTACAATTTATTATTTTCAAATTTCAATTGATTTTTTATTTAAAATTTTAAAATTGAAAATAAATAATAAATAAAAAAAATAGTAAATCAATTACTAAATAAAAAATAGAAAATTGAAAATATTACTGGCTTGTTGATGTTGTAGAGCTTCCCGTGCTTCCCGTATCAATATTTCCTGTTGAACTAGCACTAGCTCCAACAAGACACACCGCTTGCCATGGCACATAGTGAGATGAAAATCTTTGCTCTTTTGTTTCTCTTTCATCAAAATATTCAACTCTATAATCAAAATATGCATCAGCCCCATTGTGTGCTGATTCTGTACATCTTTTCTCTCCTGGTTTTAAATCACTACTTTCAATAATTCTTGTAGGTCCGGGACTTTTTATATTATAAATTACTGGGTCGGAAACCGTAATTTTCCTTCCATCCTTTGTTCCCCAAAAATCAAAATAAAGTTTTGTCCCAACAATTCTTGATTGTATTAAAATATAATGACCCGTGTCATTTATAAATCTCAAATCTGGCCTTGGATCATAAATTGTTGCATCCGTTCCTGCTGGCTCATAGTATACAACGCGATAAGAATGTTCGCGGCGCTCTGTAATATCAAGACCACTTTGAATTGCCGCTCGAAACATCGTTGTTCCAATTTGACACAGTCCTCCTCCATATTCTGGAATAGTTCTATTTCCCTTTATAACAAGTTCCTGTAAGTATCCGTTTGCTGCATCTATTGGCAAAAGATTTTTAATTGTTGTAAATTCTTCTCCTGGAGGAATAAGAATTCCGTTTAAAATTCTTGCTCCTGTTTTTATGTTGTGAATCCTATTTGGAGGACTTCCCTTAAAATCTGAAACACCCGTTCCAATAAGCTCTTTTATTCCAAAATCATTTATATTTGATGTATTAACTTCTGATTTTGTAATATCAACAACAAGACTTATTTCTTCATTTTCTTTTCCATTTATAATATTTTCTAAATTTTTCTCAATATTTTCAAAAACCTTGTCGATATTAACAATTATTCCATCTTGACTTGACTGAAACTCCGAGACTCTTCCATTTGTTATTTTGAATTTAGCGTCTTGTGCTTCTTGATTTATGTCTATGGCAATATATTTATCAAAATATTCTTTAAATTTTTCATAATCAAGAGTTACATAAATATTACTATTTTCATCTTTTTGAAATATCAACCATTTTTTATAATTTGCATTTGTAATTTTCCAAGATTTATCTTCGTATTTAAATTTTAATTCTTTTGCATTTATAATTTTTTCTATGTCTTCTATTTTTTCCATTGCATCCTCTTTATTTATGGACGATTTTGTTTCTTTTAAAAATAAATTAATTTTGGAAAAATCAAAATTATATATTTTTTTCTTTGTTTGTTTTAGAATGTCATCATAATCAAACTCTCTTCCTGTAATAGAATCATTTATTACGATATTATCTCCATCGTATGAAACACTTGGGTCTTTATATGGTTTTTCAAATTCTCTAAAATTTTCTTTCAAGATATTTTTCCAAGCCTCTTCGTCAAATTCATATTGCCAATCTATGTGTTTTGGCACGATTAATATTCTAAGTTGTTCAAAAATTCTATTTATAAAATTTCCACTTCTTCCAACAGCAAATACATGCTTTGCCGTTTTCTTATTGTCAAAATTAATTAATATTTCATTTATTATATCATCCCCTATGGTTGTTATAATGGGCTGAATAATTGTTTCTTTGTTTTCATATTTATAAGTTATTCCATTTTCTTGAAATATTTTTTCTTGAGATTCTAAAAAGTTATATACGTCACTATAGCTCATATTTGTAAATGATTTTTTATTCATATACACTCCTGGATAAATCGTGTGAGAAAAATACGAACTATAAAAATAAATGCTAACTATTATTACAATTAAAAAAATAGAGACAATAAAAGTTGTTCCTTTAAAAAAATTTTTGGATTTTTTTTCTTGTTCTTCCATATCTATACATAAAATGCTTTTCAAAAATTAAGGAAAGCATTTAAAAATTTATTTTTTCTATAGAAATAGATAAAATTTTTTTCATCTTTAATCTACTGAAATTTTTACTGACTTATCCTTTTGATTTTTTGGTAAAACTATTGTTAAAATTCCATCTTTAAGAGATGCTTTTACTTTGCTGGCCTGTATCTCGCAAGGCAAAATAATTGACCTTGAAAAACTTCCCCAATAACATTCTTGATAAAAAAAATCACCATTGTTTACATTTTCTATATTTTTACGTTTTCCCCTTATTGTAATCATGTCATTGTTAAGATCAATGTCTAAATCTTCTTGTTTTACTCCCGCAACGGTAGACCTAATAACAATATTTCCATCGCTTTGATATACATCAACAAGAAGCTCCCCCTCTTCTTCCTCTTCTTCTATCCAGTTTTTTGCTTGGATATTGTTAATGGGGATTTTATTTATTTGATCTAGTTTTAAACCCTGCGTTGCTTCTTGTTTTTGTGTTTTTGATTCTTGATTTTTGTGTTTATTTTTTCCAAACATTTTTTTCATTGTTATATAATTTATTTGTTTAGCCCCCAACTAAGCAGGACTTATTTCTTATTTTATAAGTAAATTATACAACAAAAACAAGAAACAGAAAAGAAAAAGGGCTACGTTTTAAGTAGCCCTTAACTCATCATATTCTTTGGCAAATTTTCTATAATTTTCTATATGCCTCTGAACAATCTTTTTTCTATTTCTAAAAATATAATATCTTATTTTTTCTGATTTCTCATTATAAATTAATATAAAAACATCGCCTCGTCTTGATCTTCCTGTTCTGCCTATCATCTGAATACATCTTCTTATGTCTGAAACTGGTTCAAAAAGCACAACAGTATCAACGTAAGGAAAATCAAGACCCTGTTCACCGACTGATGTAGAGACCAAAACGTCTATTTTACCTGATTTAAATTCAGAAAGAACTGTTTCTTGTTCTTTTTGACTCATTCCAGGATCTTTTAACTTGTGAGATTGACCAAACAAACCTTCAGCTCTTTTATTTGGACGTTTTTGTCTTATATAATGGATTACTCTTTTTAACGTATCTCTATATGGCGTAAAAATAATCATTTGACCAGTTTGGTGAGAAATAAGATATTCAAGTTTTTGTAATTTTAAATCCTTATTTATCTCACTCCAATTAATATTGCCTCTAATAAAATTTTCGGGTAAATCTTCTTGCCATAAATTATTCCAGGCAAATTCAATAATCGACCTTTCAATCTCTGTATTTGTAATAAACTCATATAAAGAAGGTTTCTTTTTTATCTTCTTCTTTGAATTGTTCTTTTTGTTCAGAAGTATTTTTTCTCTTAGTATCAAATTCTCTCGATATTTTCTTTGCAAAAAGTCTCTAAATTCGCTAACACCCTTTTTCAAAGAAGAAAAAGAGGCATTTAAAAGACCTAAAACTCCCCAATTTTTCTGAAGCATATAAATTCTTTGATCTCCAGGAAAATCTTCACAATATTTTTTCAATTTTCTGTCTAATTCTTTGAATTTTTCTATTGTTATTCCTGCTATAAGGTTGTTAGTGTCTTTGTAGGCCATTTCTTCAAGAATTGTATAAAATTCACACTCATCAATACCGGGCGACTTTGATATACTAATCATTTTTTTGATTATCAAAGCAGTAGCTCTTGATAATTGATGTTTTATATTCTCTTCTAAAATAGATGTATCTTTTTCAATAAAAATGGGGGTTATTTTTTTTTCAAAAGTATATGGGGCAACATCATCGCTTTCATAACATTTAGCAATAATTCCCGTATAGCTAATTTTGAAAGCTCTTCTTAACTCTTCTAATTTATTCACCTTAGAATCTGGGGATGCTGTAAAACCAAGAAACCTAATCTGATTCTCATCACCAAATTCATGATAAAATTTTATAAGCTCTGCATATGCATATTTACCTCTTAGATTATGAGCTTCATCGAGAACGATAAGGGCCATATCATAAGGATTTGCAACACCAAATTCTTGTTTTGATTTATTGAGCTCAGAAAGCATTGTTTCTGGAGTTGCAATAATAATGTTGCTTTCATTCCATATTGTAAGTCTTTTTTTCTGGCTTGTTGATCCCGTAATAAGTCCTGCTTTTATGCCAATACAAATTTCGTTGATTTTATTATAATGCTGGGAACAAAGAACTTTTGTTGGGGCCATAAGTAAAACTTTCTTTTTAGGATTTTTTCGTAAAATCAAAATCGAAACAAAAATTGCAATATATGTTTTCCCAAGTCCCGTATCTATATAAACAAGACTATTTTCTCTAAGACATGAAAAAACTATGTCTAAAATATAAATTCTTGCCTCGAATTTTTCTTTTTTCAAATTCTCATCAATAATATAACAAATTTCTTTGTGCCATTCTTCTTCTATGACAAACTCGTGTTTTAATTTCAGTTCTGTTAATAAATACATGAGTTTTTCACGAAAATCCTCTTTGGCCAATTCAAAACCATTTTTCTCTGCTGGATCATCAATGAATTTATCAAATATGTTCATTTGATCATCAGTTTCAAAGCCCTTTCTATTTTTCCGCATTATTTCCTCCTATATTGTATGATTTTAAATTTTTATTTAGATTAACTCTAATGCCTGTAATTGTCAAACACGCTGTTGACAAATAAATTATATAATTATAGTATAAACGATTAAAAAGGAGGAATATATGTTACAAGAAATACTCTTAATTGCTGATCCCAAAAACAGAAATGTTGAGGTCGTACTTGATTATTTTAGATATAGCGTAAACTATATTATAACAAGAACAACAATCTATGATATAAACACCTTGAATTTAGATGCTTATGAAGTTATTATTTTTTTAGAACAAGATTTAAATGATATTATTGCTATGAAAGAAAAATTTTCTGAAAAACATTTTATTGCTCTTGTAGATGGTTTTCCTAGTGGTTCTCTTATGTCAGAGCTTGAAAAAAATAATATAAAATATATGTTTTATTTGGAGAGTCCAAAAACAACTCTTGTTGAGCTCTTTGATATAATAAAAAAAATTCAAGACAAAAAATAAAGCCGCGATATAAACGCGGCTCTTTTATTTATAATATCTTTTTTTGCCCAATCCTTGTTTTAAACGAAGATACTTCCTAAATTCACAAAGAGAATGCTCAATATTTCTAAGTGATAAATATGGAAAATTTGAAAAACATTTTTTGTAATATATGTCTTTCCATGATTTATTTTCTTTTTTTATTTCATCAAGATATTTACTTTGATATTTATGAAGAAAATAAATTTTTTCTAGCAATTCTTTTTTGCCTAATTTTTTATTATAAATTAGTTCAAGTCCCCACTTGGCACCTGGTCCAATATTTACAAAATCATTATCGATCCAGTTTTGCTTAAAAAATTGAAAATAACTTAAGTCCACCCAAATTTCATAAGCCAAAAAATTTCCAACACTTGGAATTTTTTTGATTATTTCAAAAGATTCTTTTGGTGTTCTTGAAAAATCTATTTTTTTTATAATTTTTTCTAAATTGTTGTCTTTAAAAAATTTTTGCAAATTATGTAAAATAAAAACATGCTTTGCTTCTTTTGTCTTATTTCCAGATATTAAATAGGCGTCATTAAAAATTGTATTTCCATTTTTTTTCAAATTATCAAATTTTTCTATTAAAATTTTTACCTGTTTAGAGTTAAATTCTTTAATAAGATTTATTTCCAGATCTTCATACAAATTATATTTATTAAAAAACCTATAAAAAACAACGTTTTGAAAAATGATTTTTCTATTCTTGATATTTTTCAATTTTTTTATTAAATAAAAAGTTCCCTTGTCTAATTCTCTATATACATTACAAAATTTATACTTTTGAAGTATTTTGTCTTGTGTCCAAATATCACTCTTTTTACAAAAACGATTATACCAAACAAGCTGTCTGTCAAAAATAAATTGGAAAAATTCTTTTTCTTTGTTTTTCATATAATAATTTAATAAATTTATTTTATAATTATGTGATTAATAAATCAAACTGTATTTTGTTTAAGCTTTTTTTAATTCTTTTTTCTATATTTTCTTCATAAAATTTAACAAAAGTTTAGTTTTATAAAACTCTAAAATCTTGCTATAATATAATTAATTCATAATTTTCGGTTTTCAATTTATAATTGATTGATTATTCATCTATTTCCTATAGAATTTCAAAATAATAAAATAGTAAATCAATGGCGAATAGCTAAATAGTAAATAAAAAGTATTTATATGCCTATAGATTATTTTAAAAAACCATCAAAATCATCCTGGTCTTCTAGATCTGTTGGTGGTTCTTATTCAAAAAAAGCAGAAACCACACGACTTAGAAAAATAAAAAAAAGAATGGCAAATGTTCAATTCTCTTCTTATGGAAAACCCGGCAAAAAAAGACCCAAAAATATTTTTTCTTTATTTGTAAGATTTTTACCTCAAATATTTACTTTATTTATAATATTTATAATATTTCTAGTTGCAATGTTTGCGTGGTACTCAAAAGATATTCCAGATCCAAACAAGATTATTGATAGATCTATAGCGCAAAGCACGAAAATTTATGACCGCGAAGGCAAAACTCTTTTGTATGATATTCATGGAAATGAGCAAAGAACTCTTATTGAAATAAAGGATTTACCTCCATATGTAACTCAAGCAACGATTGCAATTGAAGATAAAGATTTTTATAAGCACTCTGGATTTTCTCTCTGGGCAATTTTCCGATCTGCAGTAAAAGACATTATGACTGGGCAACGTGCCGGTGGCTCAACACTCACTCAACAATTTGTAAAAAATGCAATTCTTACAAATGAAAAAAAGATTAG
>CAZWKI010000006.1:0-26664 GCA_964634645.1 uncultured Gammaproteobacteria bacterium
GGTTGCGTGAATGCCACCAATAACTACTTTGATCCCTCTTTTACGAAACTTGTCTGCAATATTATAACCATTTCTTGCTGTGCCAGTAATAATACTGATGCCAACAAGGTCTGCCTCGAAATCTAGAGGAATTTTATCAATACTTCCATCAATAATTTTGATTTCAACATTAAAATTAGAAAGAAGACCTGCTAATGTGGTCATGGTAAGCGGTGCTTCTCGTGAAGATCTTACAAAAGATCCAATTTTGAACTTATGCATGTGTGCATCCGGCATTATAAGCAGTATTTTCACAATAATCCTCCAGATTATTTTATTTAATTTATTTTAATGTGCTAGCTTAATTTAACAAATTAAGCTAACTTATCTTAAGTTATTTAGACCAAAAAATCAAATAAATAATATTGTCAATCATGAAAAAATAACAAGGTAAAAACCCTGTTATTTATATCATTTTATTATAGTTTTATGCTGTGAGCCAGATGCCTTCTTTATATAAATCACAATTATTACATATTACACTTTCATCTAATTTGTTCTCTATCAGTAATTTCCTTACATGAAGATATTTATCAGAGTTAAAAATATATTTTATTGAATTTTCTTTGACATTTCCCAATATATTATTTCCAGACCAATCATTAAAACATTGAACGACGTCTCCATTTGCCTTTATATAAAAACATAAAAATGGAATTGGACAAGTCGGAAGAATTATTTTACCCAAATATTTTAATGCTTTCATTTTAATGAATGTTTTAGAAGATCTCGGTACTTGAATTTCCTCGCTAAAAGATTTTACCTTTGATAGTCTATTGTTGACATCAAAGCCAAAAACTTTAAAACCCACATTATTCCAATATTGTTTAAATTTTTTCTTTTCATGATAATTATTTTTTTGTTTAATAAAACGAAGTATTGTTTTATTAATCCATTCTTTGCGAGAAGTGATTTCTTTTATGTTTTCCATTATAGTGTCAAAACTTTCTGTATTTGAAACTATCTTATGCGTCTCTTTGCTAAAAGCATTTAAGGAAATGTGAATCGTATCAAAATATTTATAAAGATCTGGTAGAATATCTTTGGTAAGTAATCTTCCGTTTGTAACCAATTCCAAATTTTTGTTTGGCATTTTATTTTTAAAAGTTTTAGCAAATTCTATTGTTCTATTATCTAAAAGTGGTTCGTTTTGAAACGCCATTATTAATGTTCCAAATTCTTTTTCTTTGCTAATTTCATTTAATATTTTTTCATACAACTCCTCGCTCATTAAAGTTTTCTCTTCATTGGCAATAGTATAAGAATAGGGACACATTGAACAAGAACAATTACATCTATTTAGAGTTTGTAATACCACAATCTTTGGAAAAGTAGATTTTTTTATATCACTCTTTAAAATTTTTAGAAGTTTAAATCGATATTTATTTTCTTCGTTTATTATGTTCATCAATTTCTTATTAATTATTAACTTGCGTATATTATACCCTAAAAATCAAAAATATAAAAAACATTTCAGTTCGAACCTTATTTCTCCCCCAACAAAAAAAGCCCATAAGTATTGGCTTTGATTGTTGGCAGGGGCGCTAGGATTTGAACCCAGACAAAAGGTTTTGGAGACCTTCGTGCTACCATTGACACTACACCCCCATATAAATTATTTTGATTTGAAAAAATAATAAATTCTTTGAACAAAATAATTCAAAGAATTTACTAAATAAAAATAAAAGAATTATTTTGTTTCTTTATGCATTGTGTGTTTTTTACACCATTTACAATGCTTTTTCATTTCCAATTTATTCTTTAATGTTTTCTTATTTTTAAATGTGTGATAGTTAATTCTATGACATTCACTACATTCCATTTTTACCAAATTATCTTGAGACATATTGTTATAATTATGAATTATGAATTTTTAATTTTGAACAAAGTATTTAATTTTGAATTTTGAATAAATTACTGCAATTGATAATTTTGAAAATCAATTCAAAATTCATCATTCTTCATTCAAAATTATTTAACAAAGTGGCCTGCCATTCGAAGTCAAGCTAAGCTTGACGTAGAATGGAGCCATCTGTCGGACTCGAACCGACGACCCACAGTTTACAAAACTGTTGCTCTACCAACTGAGCTAAGATGGCATAATTTATTTATTATTTTCTATTTTACAATTTTCAATTTAATTCAAAAACAATACGAATATCTTACACAAAAAACTCTATAAAATCAATGTTAAATGGTGGGCCGAAACGTCCCGCTTTTATTACATTACAGCGGGATAAAGATTCTCACTTATTTATAATTTTGGTGGGTAGAGTAGGATTCGAACCTACGAAGACATATGTCAACAGATTTACAGTCTGTCGCGTTTGACCACTTCGCTATCTACCCACAGTTATTATTTATTATTAATCACTTTGCTTGCCCCGCAAATGAAACGAGTTTACGAGTGAAATTGTGCGGGGGTACCAACCCAACAAATAAAATAAATAGGCTCTAGTGGAGCCATTGCGCGGAATTGAATCGCGGACCTACTCCTTACCATGGAGTTGCTCCCCGCCTGCCAATCGCCTGGAGCCATTGCGCGGATTTGAACCGCGGACTTACTCCTTACCATGGAGTTACTCTACCAACTGAGTTACAATGGCGCTTGGCGACTGGCGGGCAGGTACCAACTGAGCTACAATGGCAAAAATTCTTAATTACTCTAGAGCCTGTAAATACATAAGGTCCAACTGTCGAAGTGAAACGGAGATCCGCCATAGCTTTAGCGAAGTCGGAAGCTACAATGGCAAAAATTCTTATTAAATACTATCAATTTTCCCCTTTGCTTCCAAAATCTTATTATTATCAGGATTTACATTTTTCAATCTTAAAAGAGTCTTATTTGCTAGGTCCTTATCTTTCATAATTATACTCAAATCCAACAAGAAGTCAAGGAATTTGGGGCTATCTGATTCTATGTTTAGGGCTTTATTAATATTTACAAAAGCATCCTCTATTTGATCCAATTTTAAATTAATTTTGGCTAAATTATAATAATGCATTGGGTTATTTCCATCAATACTAAGAGATTTTGAATAATTAATAGCTGCCTGACTTAAATCTCCTTTATTTTTGGAAATATCTCCCAACCTACTATACGAATAGCTATCATCTTTTACTCTCAAAATATATTCATATGTCTCTTTTGCTTTTTCATAATCTTTATTCTGAAAATAGAGATCTGCTAATTTTTTATAAATATCCATATTGTGCATATCTAATTTCAGAGCTTCTATATACTCTATTTCTGCTTTTTCAAAATTTTTGTTTTGCATAAATGTGTCTGCCTTTTCAACGTGATCCAAAATATGGGACTCCACAGAAATTTTATCTTCAAAATGAGTTTTTAATAATTTATTTTTGTATTTTTCCTCTAATTTATAAATTTTATTGTAAATTTTTTTAAGCACATTAGATCCGTGTTTAGATATTGGTTTTAAAATAAACATTATTTTCCTAGAAAAAGCAGAAAAGTCTGTTTGTAATTTTTTTTCAAGAATTTTTCTCTTTATTTTGTCTTCTCTATAATTATGAACTTCTTCGGGTTCAATCATTTTTAGTTGCGGTAATTTTCTGTACAATATATATCCTATTACAACAAGGCAAACGAATATTATTACAATCAAAATAATGTTTAAAAACATAAAATTATATTTTATTGACTATATTTATTAAATCCAAAAAGCTATCTAAACGCAAACTAGCGCCACCAACAAGGACTCCGTTTACATTTGACTTACTCACAAAATCATAAACATTATTTTTATCAACGCTTCCTCCATAAATTAATAAACACCTTTCTTCTAATTCTTTTCTTGTAATGCTACTTCCATTTGATGTAAACGTTTCTAAAACAGCCTCTTTAATTACCAAATTGGTATGCTCTGCCTCATCTGGCTCTATTGCTTGTCCAGAACCAATAACCCAAACCGGTTCATATGCTATTATAATTTTTTTTAAATTAAAAAATTCCAAATCATCTAATGCTTCTTTCACTTGTCTCATTACAACAAAATCTTTTTGATCATTTCTTCTTTCTTCAAAATTTTCTCCAACACACAAAACTGGTGTTAATCCATTTTTTACTATATTTTTCATTTTTTTATTTATTATTGCGTCTGATTCTGCCAAATGCTGTCTTCTTTCACTGTGACCAACTATTACATACTCTACCCCCAATAATTTAAGATTTTCTATTGAAACCTCTCCAGTAAAAGCACCCTTATTTTCCCAAAAAATATCTTGGGTTCCTAATTTTAATTTGTCGTTTTTAATTTTTTTTGAAATTTCTGGAATTGTTAAATAATCTGGGCAAATTCCAACTTCTAAATTATTTAAATTAATATTTTCTAATTCTTTATTTATAGAAAATGCCAAATCAATTGACTCTTTGTATAGAAGTTGCATTTTCCAATTTGCCAATATAATTTTTTTCATATTATTATTTTTATAAAATTACTAAATTAATTATTGCCAAACATAATTTTCAAAAACCCAGAAAGCTATTGATTTTAAATCTGAAAATCTCTCAAAATGAGATGCACTACCCAATACAACAGCAAGTATGGGTCCTTTATCATCATAACTTATTTCTGAAACAAGACAAGACCCAGCATCATCTGTTGTTCCCGTTTTTCCTGCGTCTATTGTAAGATAACTACCAATAAGCTCATTTGTATTCTTTATTGTAATAACTCTACTCTCATCAACAGGTGAAAATGAATAATTTTTTAGTGAACTTATTTCTCTAATTTTTTCGTATTTAAAAGCCTTTTCTGCAAAAATTAAAATTTCATTTGCAGTTGAAATATTGTTATTGTCCAAACCGGTTGGATCGATAAAAAACGTATCCCTCAATCCAAAAGCCCTTGCTTTCTGATTCATTTTATTTATAAATTCATCCCTTGAAATACCAATATTTTTTATAAGTATTTCAATCCCACTATTTGATGAGGATAAAATCGTAACATTGAATAAGTCCTGAAATTTTATTTTATCGTAAACATTCAACTTCAATTTATTGAAATCGCTTCCTGGATTTTCACTAAATTCAATAACTTTATTCCAATCTGGATTTAAATCAATCAAAACCATTGCACTCATTAATTTTGTAATGCTTGCTAAAGATCTTTTTTCATTAATGTTCTTTGAAAATAATATTTTATCCGTTTTTAAGTCTTTTACAAGTGCTGATTTTGCACTAATGTCAACACCAAGTGACTCGTTTGCTTTTTTTATTGGAAAAATATTTTCTTCTTCTGTTTTCTCAAATTGAATATCAAAAAATATTTTGTTATCTTGATTTTTGAAATCAAAATAGCTTGTTGCATTAATTGGTAAAACAACTAAATTCAAAACTGAATATAAATTTGTAATTAAAAATAATATGGCCATTTTATTTTCTAAACATTTCTAATTTTTTTATCAAATCACTGTTACTACTTATATCATTATAACCCAAATCTATGGTTTTTTTTATTTTTGTTTTATTATTTTCAAATCTAGACATAATTAATTTTGTAGGAGAAATAGTAATTATTTTATCATCTCCGTATTCATTTAAAATTTCTTTATAATTCATATTTTCAAACAAAAAATATTTTATCATTCTTCCTATTGCGGGATTAAATACAAAAAAGGCTTTTTCTATTAAAACTTCTTTCCAATTTTTCTTTAAATCGCTCAATTTTGATTGAGTTACTAATACTAAAATTTTTGAATATCCATCATCCAAGAATTTTTTTACCACCGCCTGATCTGCAATTCCAGCATCAACATATTTTTGATCATCTATTTTATAAAACTTTCTTGTAAGCCAGGGAATAGACATTGCCGCCTTCATTGTTTCAAATACATTATGTTCTTTTACATTAATATATTTTATAATTCCCGTTTCATAGTGCATTACTGGGATTATAAACTCTTTTTGAGAATTAAGAATCTTAGAGACATCCAAAGGAACATGTTGTTGGAAAACCTCGTCTACCAAATAGTCTAAGTTTAATATTGGTTTTTTTCTCAACAATATATTTCTTGGATTATATAATACTCTTCTCGGAACATAATCTTCACAAATTCTATGTATATCATTTAATTGCTCAGAAAGAAAATATGCTAAAACTGCAGAACCAGAAGAAATGCCAACATAAGTATCAAAATCATTTGCAATACCCATTTCATGAAGTACCTTCATTACCCCAAAATAATAAGCCGATCTATATCCACCACCAACTATAATAAGAGCACTTTTCCCATTGTTTTCCCCTTCATTCATTTATTTTTTGATTATTTTTTATATTAATTTCTTCCTGTGATTCCTCTAAAACATCTTTTAATATCTCATTATTTGACAATCTTTCAAAGTCTGGTAATTCACTAGCCTTATTAATGCCTAAATATCTAAAAAAATCATTTGTTGCAAAATAAATATCTGATATTTTTTCTTTATCATATTCTTTATCTATCAATCCTTTTATAAGTAAATTTCTTAAAATCAAACTGCAATTTACGCCTCTTATTTGTTCTAATTCTGATTTTGTAATGGGTCCACGATAAGCAATGACAGTGAGTGTTTCAAGAGAAGCATCTGTAAGGTTGCTATTTAACTCTTGTTTTATAAAATTCTTTACAACAGGTTCAGATATTGGATTAGTTGTAAATTGAATTTTATCCCAAGAATTTGCAATATGAATTCCACTATTTTCATTGTTGAATTTTTCTTCTAAATATTTTATTAAACTTTTTATTTCGCTTGTTTCTAAATTCAATTCTTTTGCCAATGTCTTTATTGAAAGTGGCTTATCAGAAACAAGCAAAATACTTTCTAAATAAATTAAATTTTTATCCATTGATGTTTGTTTTAATTGTTATTTCTTCGAATAAAAACTCTTGGTGTGCATTTATTGTACGTTTTTTCATAAGTTCAAGCATTGCAAGAAATACAACTATTATTTCTGTTTTATTACTTCTATCTTTTATAAATTCTGAAAAAGCAATACTTTCTCTTTCATTTAATAATGTTTCTATATGTTCTATTTTTTCTTTTATGTTAATTGTCTTGTCTATCAATTTTTTTGGAATCTTGAAAATTGGCTTCAATGAATTAATTAATCTCTCCATTGCAAATTGTAAATCTTCTGTCTTTATATTTTTTGGTGGCAAAAACTCTGCTTTTATTTTTATAAGTGGAGTCACTCTTGAATAAGTAAAATTATGTTTGTTTATCAATTTCTGTAAAATTTTTCTTGCATCATGATATTCTTTGTAAATTTTCAGTTGCCTCTCCAAATCATTTGCATCCTCCTCTGCTTCAATGCCAAAATTAACATCTGGTAACAATAATTTTGATTTTAAATATAATAATTTTGCGGCGATTAGTAAAAAATCTGCTATTTCAGCAATATCCAAATTTTGATTATTTTTCAAATAATATAAATATTGGTCTGTTATTTTCGCCAAAGATATCTCACTTATATCTAATTTGTTTTCATCTATTAAAGACAACAACAAATCAAGTGGTCCTTCAAAATTTTCAAGTTGTACTTTATAATTTTTCATTATAATTTCTTGTTTTTCTCTAATATAATTTGAGCTGGGCGAAAATCTTTTAATATTACACAATTAGGCACAACACAATGTCCACCTATTTTTCCTTTCATATATTTCAAAACCGGACGAATTACATTTTTCATTCCCAATTTATTATAACCCGAATTATATGTTTCGTTAAATTCACTATAAACAATATCAAAATCCAGTTTGTGTTTTTTGCAATAATCTTTCATGTAATGCATGAAAACAATGTTCCAACCATAATAGGTTGTGTCTAATAATTTTCCAGCCTCTGTTTCTTCTGCGCTATTACAAATTCTTGTTTTTATTCCTAAATCAGAAAATATCTTTGCGGCTTTTTTAGCATTTTTTTTGTTTGAACTACCAAAATATTTTACAAAGGTTCTTATTCCTTTTTCTAAATTTGGATGAACTCCTCTACACGGACTGTGGACCGCTTTATTTCCTAATTTCTTTGTTGTTCCAATGTCTACAGTTGAATGAATTATTATCAATTCTGGTTTATATTGTTTTATATATTTTTTTGCACTCAATAAAAAATTTTTATCATAAGTAAAAGCAATATGCATTACTATCTTTTGTTTCTTATCAAAATTTAGCTTTTCACCCTTATCTAAATGTGAAACATTATGTTTGTCTTTTAGAATTTTTTCTATAGCTTTTCCAATTTGACCATAACCAACGATTAAATGAATTTTTTTTGTCATTTATTTTAATTTATTTTTTAACTTAAGTATTTTGAAGTTACATCAATTATTTGACCTTCTTGTGATTCATATATTGCTGATATATCTTCTTTCTTTACATGTTCAAACTGAGTAATCTTTGACTCTTGAACTTCAAATAAAATTCCTCCATTTGTATGTTTATATCTTGCGCCATCACCGCCCCTTGTCCAATAAACTTTTTTTCCATAATGCCTTTTTCTACCAACACCAGCCTCATATGCATTTCTTACAATACCGGACTTATTCAAATCATCAATGGCCATAATACCTGCCAATCTATACACATATCCATCTTTTGTTACAAGACCCACATTATCATTAGATAAATGATCGAGCATTTTTAAGGTGTCTGACCCAAATATCTGATTTATTTTTTCTTTTTCTTGTTTTTCTGTGTCATTCGGTGTTAATTTTGATTCTAGGTTCTGGATTGATTCTTCATAGGAGTTTACACTTGGTATTTCTACTGTTTGAGGAAGCCCGATCTGTGTCCTTATTTCTTGAACCCTTGACTTCGTGTTATTAATTTCAGAATCTATGTTTTCTACTTGCCCAGCAACCTCATCATTTTTATTTATAATTTCTGAAGGTTCGTTAACACCGCTTGTTTGTTCAACAATATCTTCTTTTTTAATAGGGTTTTCCTGTGATAAAAAATTATTATCTTCCTCAGAAATCATAAAATATTATTTATTAATTTTTCTTTTTTTTATAACTTTTTTAACTTTTTTGGGTTTGGACTTTGATTTTTTAACAATCTTTTTTCCTTTTGTTTTTTTTATATCCTTTACTCCTTTTTTTATAACTTTTTTAACTTTTTTTGAAACAGACACTGCTTTTTTAAATTTTTTTGCAATTCCAAATTGCGCAACCTCGGCTTTCTGATGTTTTATAAAATCACTAACTTTCAATTTCAAACTTTGAGTCAAATCACCCGATGAAAAAATTGCTTCTTTTAATTTTGCTAAATCGCGATCAATTACAATCGGAATTTTATAAATATCTCCAAAAACGTGTGATGTTCCTGGTTTTATTCCTAGTTTTTTCATCAAAACTTTTTCATTTGGAATTTTTACATCAATTTCTTTTGCATTAAATTGTTTTGCTAATTTCTTAAAATCAATATTTTTATCAGCTGACAAAAGAATTAATGCAAAATTATTTTTTACTTTTACAATTAATGATTTTACGATTTGCTTTGGTGGAACTTTCAAAGTTTGAGAAGCGTCATAGGCAGTGTAGACCTTTTTATGAGGAACGATTTCATGCTTTAAATTAGTTTGTTGTAAATAATTTTGTATTTTTTTGTCCATGGTTTTGTTTTTTAGTTATAAAGTTATAAAGTTTTAAAGTTATAAAGTGTTTTTTATTTCAACTTTATAACTTTTCACTTTGTACTTAATTGGTAAATGTTCTTGAATTCCCAATAATTGTTTTGCTAATTTTTTCCCTTTGCTTGTCAAAATTGTCTTCTCTATAAAAATTTTTTCTTTTGTTTTTTTGCAATATGCAATTATCAAATCTCGTTTTATTAATTTATTTATGCTCGATGTAATAATTTTTTCTGTATCTCTTGGTTTCACCTTTTTATCTCTATAAAAACTAGCAAAAACACTCTTATTTGTGGAATCACTTAAAAGCGATCTTGTAAGAATAAATTTTTGTAGTCTTGATAACTTTTGCATATAAAATATTTTTTATTTCCATGTCTACAATTTTATATTACCAGTTTTCGTTGGGTCATATCCATGTATAACTTCTTCACCGTCTAGATATGAGTCATTGTCTGTATCTACATTATTTTTGTCTGTTTTGTATATATCTTCATCAGTATCATTTAGTCCATCATTGTCAGAATCATCTGTAATAGCATAATCACCAAAAAAAGCATCAGATAGATCTTGTACTAGCTTATTCCAACTATTTCCATATAGTGTTCTTGCTAGTTCTTCCGAATGAATCCAACTTATTGATCTATTGTATCCTACCCTATATACCTTTGGAACACTAGATATTTTAAACAATGAATTAACATTATATGGAACACTTCTATCTAATTGATAACTAGCCATTTGTTCCTTTGAAATTGTTGTGACAAATGAAAAATCATCACCAAAATATGATCTCCATATATTCTGATTTGGATATGCGTGTCTTGCATTATTGCTATCTACAAAATATACTGCCCTGCTATCACTTGTTTTTACCCATGTTCCACTAGTCCAATCT
This sequence comes from uncultured Gammaproteobacteria bacterium, assembly GCA_964634645.1. Classification (GTDB taxonomy): domain Bacteria; phylum Patescibacteriota; class Patescibacteriia; order UBA1558; family S5-K13; genus CAZWKI01. The sequence goes on from CAZWKI010000006.1 coordinate 10,572, forward strand.
ATTATTGTAATAGGCGTAGAAGTTGTATTATTTTCTGATGGTGGCAATGATCCACTTCCACCTCCTCCGCCTCCACCCGGACGATTTGTTACATTTACAACTCTTGTTGAAGTGGCTGTATTTAAAGCAGAATCTGAAACAGTATAGGTAACAGTATATGATCCCACTGTATTTGTATTTACATTGCTTGTTGTTTGTATGTTTGCAGATATGTCTCCATCTATATCATCATTTGCTGTTGCACCAGAGTCTGTATATGCATCTCCTCTGTATACTGATGTTGGATTTGAACCCAAAATTGTGATTGTTGGCAATGTATTATCAAATATTATTGTATCAGATGAAGTTGCTGATTCATTTAATGCTTCATCTCTAACTTTGAAATAAACCGTGTTTGTTCCTGATGTTCCTAAAATAGACCATGAGCTAGTTGAATTTGCATAATCTATCCATCCTGTGCTAGTTGCAAATGACAAGTAGTTTGATATATTCATCTTCATTGATGAGGTAGAAGACAAATCATCACTTGCAGAAAAATTTAATGCTACTGTTGTTGAGCTGGTGTGTGTAGAGCCAGAGTTTATTGTTACTTGTGATGTGGGTAGTGTGGCATCAGTTGTTTCTGTTACTTCAAATGTTTTAGTAGAATATCCGCCATCGTATGTAAAAGTAATTTCTCCCAATGCATTAGAGGTATACGTTCCTAATGTTACGTCATCTACTTCTACTATGTATGGAGTTGTTGCTTTTAAGCTTCCAATAGAGTGCTGTGTCGATATATCGTGAGATGATCCTGTTTCAGTCCATTTTTTATAATAAGTACCAGACGTATTCCAAGTATCAATATTTATTTCCACTGAACCAGCTGAAGGAACTAGATCAAGTGCCACTGCATCAAGAGTAGAAGAAGTACTGGCTCCTATGGTTGTAACAATAGTTGTGGTTGAATTTGAATCAATCGTACTTGTTGCGTTTAAGAATGGACGTGTAAAATCAGTAAGCACTAATGTAGTTGAAGTAGCTTCTGTGTTTGGATTATCAAGAACAATACTTGCACTACTTGTTGCATCAGCTGGTGCCGTTGCCGAAAGCACTATTATATTTTCATTTGAAATAGACTTAATAGCTGGAGTAGTTGTGTATTGATGTGTAATGTCTACATAAGATGGTTGAGCCACAATTGTTCTTTGTTCTACTGATCCTCCAGCAACTTTTACCGACAATAAATACCAAGCTCTTTGATAATCCATCGACCAATTTAAATCAGTAAAATTCTTATTAACCCAAGTATAGTCTGGAGCTGTAGACACATCACTACTAAAATCAACAACTTCACCATATGTACCAAATCTTTCTATACCAACATATCCATCTGTAATCATTTTATACCAGGTATAAATATTAATATCAGAAATAGACGCAAGTGAATAATCTGGTATTTCGTCTGGGGCGTTTTGTACCCAAGCACCACAATTCCATAATTCTAAATCACTTGGTGGTGCTAAAAGCATTGACGCAGAATCATGCCCATTTCCGATCGACTGTCCATGAGTAGGCAATGTTTCTCTTAAATAATATTTAGTTGTAGAGGTCGCATTGGCATTAATAAAAAATGGGACGACTCTTTTGGTAATATTGTTATTTGAATCTTCTATCGTATAGATTAAAGAATATATTCCTGATTTTGTCGGAGTAAAAGTGGTTGTGGCAACATTCCCGATTACATTTGTCGTTATTAATTCTGTGGGACTTATAGATATTGAATATGTACAATCTATACATTCAGAATCATCTGTATTAAACATAGAAACATTGAAATCAGTGGGGACATTAAGATTTAGTTTTCTAATTATATCTGTAAAAGTCAAAGTTTTATTATTTAAATTATGAAAAAAATAATTATTTGAATATGTATTTTCTTGATCATCATATAAGCTATTTAAATTATTATTTATACTATTGTTGATGATCGTACTATTATTAGAATTCATGAGATATATCCCATATCCTGTATTTAAATTTACAGTATTATTTGTTATGGTGCTAGACGCAGAACTAGAAATATAAATTCCATCTGCATTTAAATTTGAAATATTATTTGTCAGAGTACTAGATGCAGAGTTAGAAAGATAAATTCCGTATATATTTGAGTTTGTAGTGTTATTCATTAATATATTCTGTACGGAAGCATTTAAATATATTCCCGAATAAGTGTTTGAATTAATTACATTATAGTTTAATGTACTAGATGCAGAATTAAGAAAATAAATTCCGTGTTTATTTGAATTTGCAATATTATTTGTCAGAGTACTAGATGCAGAACTAGAAAGATAAATTCCTCTATCATTTAGATTAGTAGTGTTGTCTATTAATAAATCATTTGGGGAATTAGCAAGATAAATTCCGTAACTATCATTTGAATTGGCTACAATATTTTCTACAGTTGAGCTAGTTGTATTTCTTAAATATATACCCGCATAATTATTTTCTGATAATGTAGCATTTTTTATTATTATATTTGTACAATTAATGCACCAAAACATTCCGATGTCCCCAATTATGTCGCCATCATATATTTGATCGGATTCATTATATAAATAATATATTGGTTTATTGTCCACTAAATTTGTATTATCTATATTGTTATCATAGGCAAGCTCATTAATAGTCCCTAAACCGATTATTCCATAGATATATATATTTACATTGTTGCTATTTAAAGTATTATTTGTCAAAATATTTGATCTAGAATTATCTAAAATTAATCCATAATCATTTGAGCTAGAAATATTACTGGTTATAAAATTTGCATCAGAGTGGACAAGATTTATACCATAATTTGTATTTGAAGCTGTGTTGTTGCTTGATATAGTACTGGAAGCTAAATAAGATAAATTAATACCATTATTGTTTAAATTAATGGTATTATTTGTTATTGTACTAGAAGCTGAATTAGAAAAATAAATTCCATTATTAAAATTTGAAATATTAGAAAAATTTTTAATTATTATATTGTCATAATTAGATGAATTATCAATTCCATTGTAAGATCCTCCACCCGTTATTGAATGGTTATCTCCATCAATTATAACATCATTTGATCCTATTATAAGTCCATGTTGTCCTGTGCCAGAACAATCTAAATCAGCTGTAAGCGTTGTGCTAGCAATAACAGTGTCTCCACATGCACATGGAACGTCCCCACCACAGTCAGCTGCCTCTACTTTTTTCAAATTAAAAAATCCAAAAATAGTTATAGTAACTATAAATGAAAAAATAAATAATATTTTTCTATTTTGATTCATTTTTTCTTATCTTTTAAAAAATAATCCTCTTCTCGCCTGCAACGCTTTGCGTAGCAATGCGGGCTGGTTTTTTCCTTTTATTTCTAAATTTAATTCATCTAATTGTTCTTTTGTAATTTCGCTTGGACTTTCCATCATTGGATCTCTGCCATCAGATGTGAGCGGAAACGCAGTTACTTCTTTTAGATTTTTTTCATTTAGAAGTACCATTAATAATCTATCAATTCCGGGTGCAATTCCGCCATGAGGGGGCACACCATATTTAAATGCTTCAAAATAATGCTTAAATTGAGATTTTTGTTCATTTGTAAAACCAATTAAATCCCAGATTTTTTCTTGTAATTTTACATCATGAATTCTTACTGCTCCACCGCCAACTTCAAATCCATTTAAAACCAAATCATGTTGATATGATTTTACTTTTCCCGGGTCAATTTCTAGTAATTTAATATCGCTTTCATGCGGTGCTGTAAACATGTTGTGAGATGGCGCCCATTTTGCATTTCCAGAACCATGAAAAAAATCTTCTTGGCTTTGCTCTACAAATAATGGAAAATTTATTACCCATGCAAAAGCTAATTCATTTTTATCATTTTTGTCTTTTCTTAAATCTGGTTTATCAGTTTTGTATTTTTCCATTACATCTTTGTGGTTCAATCTTGGCCATGGAGAAAATGTAAAATGTTTTTCTGGAAAAATTTCCTTTACCATTTTTGTTATCATACCCTCAACTAAATCTAAAATTTCAGATTGATTCATAAATGACATTTCCATATCAAGTTGGTAAAATTCTCCTGGTGATCTGTCAGCACGGGCATCTTCATCACGAAAACATGGGGCAACTTGAAAATATCGCTCTAATCCTGCAATCATGAGTAATTGTTTGTATTGTTGTGGTGCTTGAGGGAGAGCAAAAAATTTTCCTTTGTGAAGACGGGACGGAACAACATAGTCCCTTGCTCCTTCTGGGGTTGATTTTGTAAGAATTGGGGTTTGCACCTCTGTGAAATTTTTATCATGTAAATAATTTCTCAAAAAATGAATTACTTCATGACGAGTTTTTATATTTTTTGCCATTCTTTCATGTCTTAAATCTAAATAACGATACTTTAATCTTAGCTCTTCATTTGCTTGACGGTCTTCATTTTCTATTTCAAAAGGAGGAACATCAGAGCTTGAAATTATTTTTAAATTTTTTGCAAGTAATTCTATCTCTCCTGTTAATAATTCTTTGTTTATCTGTTTTTCTCCTCTTTTTTGAACAATTCCAGAAATTTCAACAATTGTTTCACATCCTAAATCTTTTAAAATTTCTCCATTAGTCATTTCACTTGGCACGCAGACTACTTGTAAAATTCCTGTTGAGTCCCGCAAATCAAAGAAAACAAGTTTTCCCATTTTTCTAAGGCGATGAATCCAACCAGAAACAAGAATCTCTTTTCCAATCCCGCCTGCAACGCTTTGCGTCCCGCTTGCTTCGATATGCGAAGCATTTCGGGCAAGAGCAATGCGGGCAGGTTCGCTTTTTATTGTTTCGTTAATGTAGGTTTTCATAATTTTAGCAATCAGCTTTCAGCTATCAGCCTTCAGCCACATGTGAATTATTTTTAATTTAAAATAAATTTGATAAATAAAATTGTAAAAATAATACAAAATCCAAAAAGTAGTATTACTGCTAATATTGGAGATATTTTACTCTTTGTAATTTTTCCTTCTTTGATATACCTATCTAATATTTTTTTAATTTTATTTGGAAAAGGCAAAAGCCTGTCTCCATTTCTTTCATAAATTATTTTATCATCAACAGTAATAATTAATTTTTTTGTTGGTTGAAATCCAAAGGTATTGTAAGTTTCTATTTTTTTTGTAGATGTATCTGTATAGAAGGGATTCATCTGAGTATTAAATTCTTCTATTGAAATTATTTTTTCTAAATAATTTCCAGTTAATGCATAATGTATTTTATGTTCATCTTTTTTTATGAATTCAAAATTTAATTTCTTTGCCAATTTTTTCATTAACTTTATTCTCAATTTCCAAGAACCAAAACGATAAAAAAAATAAATTATAATCCACAATAAAAGAAGTGTAGCTACTAAGTAAATTATCATTTGTTTTGTCATTTGTTTATTAATTAAGAGCTAAAAGCTGAACGCTGACAGCTAATAGCTATTTAAGGTTTAAATCTATTTAATGTTCTAGGAAATGCAATCGTTTCCCTAATATGATGAACTCCTGTAATCCATCTGACCATTCTCTCAAGCCCAACTCCAAAACCAGAATGTTCTACACTTCCGTATTTTCTAATATTTAAATACCATTCATAGTCCTCGACTTTGTACTTTCTTTTCTTTAATTCTTCAAGTAATTTGTCATAATCTTCTTCTCTTTGGCTTCCGCCAATTATCTCGCGCGCTTCCTCAGGTGCTATTAAATCAGCATTTACAGCTCGCTCCATGCCACGCTCATCAGTATATTTTTTCATATAAAATGCTTTCACTGCAAATGGATAATCCTCTACAAAAACAGGAACTTTGTAAATATTTCCTATTTCTGTTTCTTCTTCTGTTGTTAGGTCATCTTCATAATCAACCTTCATTCCTCTATCCTCTAATTCTTTTTTAATATCATAATGTTTTATTCTTAGAAATGGTTTTTTGATAATTTCCTGCATTAAAGTTGTGTCTCGCTCTAAAATTTCTAATTCTTGTTTACAATTTTCTAGTGCATCTTTTAGAATTCTCTTTACTAGTGCTTCTTGAATGTCCTCGCTTCCTTGTGAGTCACAAAATGCCATTTCAGCATCCATCATCCAGAACTCAGACAAATGATTTCTAGTTTTGCTTTTTTCAGCACGAAAAACAGGACCGAAATCATAAGCTCTGCCCAAACTCATAATTCCAGCCTCTAAATAAAGCTGTCCTGATTGAGTAAGATACATTTTTCCTTCATCGTAATATTTAATAGAAAATAATTCTGTTGTGTCTTCACAGCTTGTTGGTTGAAGTATGGGAGTATCAAATCTTACAAAATTATTTTCCGCAAAGTAATTTGTAATTGATCTGAAAACGCTGTCTCTAATTCGCATTATTGCCCAAGGATTTTTGCTTCTTAGATATAAATCACGTTTATCAAAAAGAAATTCAGGACCATGTTCTTTGTTTGCAATTGGATACTCAGGAGAAATCTGTAAAATTTTCAAATTTTTTACTTGAATTTCATATTCTTCTTTTTTTGGATGTTTTGTAACAACACCAGATAATTCGACTGAAGATTCTTGAGTAATTTTTTCGCAATTATTCCATGTCTCAGAACTTACATCATTTTTTGATAATACTGCTTGGATAAATCCACTCCCATCTCTAAGTTGCAAGAAATAAATTTGACCAGAAGATCTAAAATTATAAACCCAACCACTTACCTTTACTTCTTTGTCTAAAAATTCTGAAATTTTAGATAATAATATTTGCATAAATGTTTTAAAATAAATAATAAAAAACAATAAGAAATGTCTTTCTAGGGTGTTAAAAACTTAATTTCATATTAATTTAATTATAATATTTATAAGTGTTTTTTTCAATGATTGACAAATATAAAATATATTATTATAAAAATAAAAATCACTTTATTTGGTGACTTGAAATTTAGCATTAAACTCAATTAAAAATTGAAAATAGAAAATAGTAAATATTTAGTACTCTGCCCTGTGTATCACAATACTTTCTAATATTCCAAGTGCCAAAAAACTCATAAGAATAGAACTTCCGCCATAGCTTACAAATGGTAAGGGCACCCCAATTACAGGAGCCATTCCAATATTCATTGCAATATTCATTGCCGACTGCACAAAAAACATTATTAAAAATCCAAGCGCCAGAAATATTGCAAAATTATCATTACTAGTTTTTATCAAAATTATTATTCTAAATAACATTATAAAAACAAGTCCAATGACAATTATAGAGCCAATGAATCCAAATTCTTCTGATATTACAGCAAATATAAAATCAGTCCATTGTGCTGGTAAAAAATTAAGCTGACTCTGACTTCCAAGTCCAAATCCACGACCAGAAAACTGTCCAGAGCCAACCGCTGTAATAGATTGATTCAAATTATATCCTATTCCAAGCGGATCTTTTTCTGGATTTATTAAAGTCAAAACCCTTTCTTTCTGATAATCTTTCAAAAAACCAAACCACCCAAAACCCAAAACAATAAGAAGCAACGTCACAACTACAATGATTTTCTTTTTATCCAAACTTGTAAATAAAATCATAAAAAACCATATCGCAAAAAGAATAAGAGCAGAACCCATGTCTGGTTGAAGCAAAACAAGTCCTATCATTAAAAAAGTTACTCCTCCAGATATTATTATAGGAACCCAGCTAAAATAAAATTCTCGAGCTTTTTTTGATAAATAAGTTGCCAAAAATACTACTAAAAATATTTTTGCCATTTCTACTGGCTGAAATTGAAAACCAAAAAATGAAATCCAAGAATTTGTTCCTCTAATACTTCTGCCAAAAATTAAAACAAAAATTAATGTCAGAACAGAAATAATAAACAAAATTTTATAGTAAGATTTTAGAAATCTGTAATCCAAAAAAGCAAAAACAAGCATTAAGACAATTCCCAATATAAAAAAAACAAGCTGGCGATAAAAAAACGTCATTTTTGTACTCACATCACTAAGTCCGACACTATAAATACTTGAAAGCCCTATAAAAACAAGTAAGAAAACTGCTGAAAGCAGAACAAAGTCAAATGTTCTTATGTTTCGAAAAGATAATTTCATTTATTGCTAATATAATTATTGGAATCGAAAATGTTCGTATCTGATTCTACGATCACATTCGCATAAGAAGGAATTGCATAAGACCACCCAGCTTCTAAAAGTTTTTTGTCTTTTGAATAAAAATTATCAACCTCAACTTCATCAACTGCAATTAATTGAGTACCAAAATATACAAGTACATAAAAACTTGATTTTGCAAAATTGTATGGAGAATCATTTGTAACATCAAATTCTACTCGGCTTCTACTTGCTTTTTCGTTTTCAATAGAAATAAGGTTTATATTTTCAATTGTATATATATCACTTGGGGCAGAACTTAATGTTGTTTCCTTTAATTTTTTCCACCCAGTGTTTATTATTTCTATTTCAAAATCATTAATAACAACTTCACTGTATACGTCTTTTAAAATAAGCCTTTTTGTCTCCATAGGAAGAATAAATGATTGTTGGTCATCTGTCACATTATTATTGTATTTAAATCTATAATCAATACTATAAATATTAAATCTTTCATTTGGATTTTGAACAGATAAAACCAAATCATAAGTGTTTAAATCAGAAACTACAATTTCTTTTGTTAAAAAAATTAAATCGCTTGGTTTTGTTCTTTCGGAAACAATGAGATTTGCTTCAAGCTGATTTCTATTTTTATAATCATCAATTTTTATAATTATAAATTTTACAATTGAATATCCAAAAAATATAAATATCAAAACTATAAGAAAAATTACAATATACCTTCTTATTTTTGCTTTGTTTCTAAGATACCAAAGCCCTCTTTCAATATCTTTTTCACTTAGATCATTTAGTGTCATTTTATTAATTTCATTAATTAAATCATTGATATATTCATTTTACAACTTTTTCCATTTTTTTTCCAAGTGGTGTATAATATATACATAAGTATTTTCAAATTTCTATTTCCAATTTTCAATTGATTTGTTATTTAATATTTATTATTTGAATATAAAAATAACAAATAGATTAATAAATAGTAAAATAAAAAATCACTAAATCAATTACAAAATTAAAAATAAAAAATAACAAATAAACCTATGTTAGAACTTGCCTCAAAAGATATTTTAAATTATACTCTGACTATCTGTATACTTTTTGTAAGCATTTTTTTATGTTGGATAATGTATTATATAATTTCAATGATGAAAAAAGCAAACGACTCCCTAAAATTAATGCATACTATAATGAATTCAATAAATGGAATAATAGAAAATACAAAAAGCAAATTCAAAAATTCCATTGCAGGACTTGAAATTGTTGGAACTCTTGCAAAGAAAATTTTTGACCAAATCAACACAAAAAAACAGAACAAAAAGACAAAAACAAAAAAATAAATTCCTTCAAGGAATTAAACATAAAAAATCAAGTTCAAAAATTATATATAAAAACTTTGAATTTTTTTATTTTTTAGAATACAAAAAATTGCTACATTAAAAACAAAAACTATCTTCAAATTATGAAGTTTATTCACTTACACAATCACACTCATTACAGCTTATTAGATGGTCTACCAAAGATCAAAGATTTTGTATCTGAAGCAAAAAAATACAATATGTCTTCTCTTGCGATCACAGATCATGGAGTCATGTATGGAGTTATAGAATTCTATGAGCAATGTAAAAAACAAAATATAAAACCAATAATAGGTATAGAAACCTATCTTGCTAGGCGTAGAATGGAAGATAAACAATCTGGGGTTGATTCAAAACCATACCATCTAATACTTCTAGCCAAAAATAATATTGGATATAAAAACCTATTAAAACTTACTTCTCTTGCTCATTTAAGGGGTTTTTATTACAAGCCAAGAATTGATTGGGAAACTCTCAATAAACATAAAAATGGTCTTATTGCCTCTACCGCATGTTTACAGGGTCAAATTCCTCAAGCAATACTTTCTGGAAATATAAAAGAGGCTGAGAACTTGATATATAAATATAAAGAAGTTTTTGCTGAAGATTTTTATTTAGAAATTCAACATCATCCAAATGAAAAAGATCAAATAAGTACAAATAAAATTCTTATCGATCTATCCAAAAAAACAAGCACTCCACTTATTGCAACAAATGATATTCATTATTTACACCCAGAAGATAAAACCGCTCAGGACATTCTGATGTGTTTACAAAGCAAAAAGAAAATAGATGATAAAAACAGAATGAACCTAATGAATTTTGATTTGTCATTTAGATCTCCAGAAAAAATGATTGAAGACTTCAAAGAAACACCAGAAGCAATTTCAAATACAGAAAGAATCGCTAATATGTGTAATGTTGAAATTGAACTTGGCAAAATATTGCTTCCACATTTTGAATTACCAAGTGAAGAAAAAAATAATGAATCGTATTTGGAAAAATTGTGTTTCAAAGGATTGGAAGAAAGATATGGCAAAGATTATAAAAATAATCCTGAAATAATAAAAAGATTAAAATATGAATTAGGGGTTATTGAAAAGACAGGATTTGCGTCTTACTTTTTAATTGTTGCTGATTTTGTCAATTGGGCAAAAAATAATGAAATTGTTGTAGGACCTGGCCGTGGTAGTGCGGCTGGAAGTTTAATATCCTATGTCTTAAATATTACAGATATTGATCCCCTTAAATACAATTTACTCTTTGAAAGATTTTTAAATCCAGAAAGAATTTCAATGCCTGATATTGATATTGATTTTGCCGACATCAAAAGAGACAAAATTATAAAATATGTTGAACAAAAATATTGTTCAGATCATGTTGCTCAAATAATCACATTTGGAACAATGGCATCTCGTGCCGCGATAAGAGACGTGGGACGCGTTTTGGGACTTAGCTATAACTATTGCGACAGAATTGCAAAAATGATTCCAATGGCTACAACCCTAAGCGATGCATTAAGAATTGTTCCAGAGTTAAAAGAAGCATATGAAACAGACCAAGAAGCAAAAAATCTTATTGATTTTGCAAAAAAATTAGAGGGGGTAGCGAGGCACCATTCAATGCATGCTTGCGGTGTCTTAATAAGCAAAGACAAACTAGATGAAACGGTTCCTCTTCAATATGCTTCATCATCTGACATGACAATTATCTCTCAATATTCTCTTCATCCAATTGAAGATTTGGGGCTTCTAAAAATGGATTTCTTGGGTCTAAAAAATCTAACAATATTAGAAAATGTTATAGAAATAATTGAAAAAATTCATGGCAAAAAAATTAATTTGAAAGACATTGATATAGAAGATAAAAAAACATATAAACTTTTCCGACTCGGACAAACAACTGGAGTATTTCAACTTGAATCTTCTGGAATGAAAAAATACTTAAAACAATTACGCCCAGATAAAATTGAAGACATAATTGCAATGGTTTCATTGTATCGTCCCGGACCAATGCAATTTATTCCAGATTTCATTGACAGAAAAAATAAGAAAAAAGAAGTCATATATGATCATCCAAAATTAAAACCCATTTTAGAAGAAACTCATGGGATCGCAGTATACCAGGAACAAATTATGGAAATTGCAAAAGTGCTTGGTGGTTTCAGTTATGGAGAGGCGGACGTTCTTAGAAAAGCGGTCGGTAAAAAAATTAAAGAATTACTCAATGAACAAAAACAAAAATTAATTGACGGGATGATAAAAAATGGAATCAGTTCTCACATAGCACAAAAAATTTGGGATTCAGTAGAACCATTTGCAAGCTATGGATTTAACAAATCTCATGCGACTTGTTATGCTCTTATTGCATTTCAAACGGCTTATTTCAAAGCAAATTACCCAACCGAATTCATGGCTGCCCTTCTTACGTCAGAAAAAGACGAGGAGAAAATTGCATCAAAAATAAACGATGCAAAAGAAGTAGGAATAGAAGTTTTGCCTCCCGATATAAATAAAAGTTATTCAACATTTACTGTCTTGCCCGAGGAATTAAAATTAGGACACAAAAAAATTAGGTTTGGGTTGGAGGCAATTAAAAACGTAGGGAAAAATATTGTGCATGCAATAGTAAAAGAAAAAAAGGAAAATGGTACATTTATCAGCTTAGAAGATTTTTTATCTAGAATTCAAGACAAAGATTTGAACAAAAAATCCTTAGAAAGCTTAATAAAATCTGGCGCATTTAATGAATTTAATGATCCCAACATATTGCTTAAAAATCTTGATAAACTCCTTGAGTACAATAGGTATTATAAAAAAGACAATGAAACAAATCAATCAAATATTTTTGGAGGATTACTTAATGCAAATAAACCAAAATTGAAACTAGAATTATATCCAAAATCAAGTTTGATGGAAAAATTAACATGGGAAAAGGAAATGCTTGGTTTATATGTTTCAGATCATCCATTTAAAAATTTCGAGGGCGTTTTAAAAAATAAAACAAAGACAATTCCTGAAATTAAAAAAATGAAAAGGGCAGAGCTAGTAACTGTGGGTGGAATTATAACATCTATTCAAAAAATTCGTACAAAAAACAATGAAACAATGTTGTTTATAAAACTTGAAGATAGCCTAGACATAATTGAAGTTATTGTTTTTCCAAAAATATACCAAAAACTTATAGAAATCATAAAAAGGGACTCCCCAGTTGTTGTGCTTGGAAAAATAAATTTCAAAGACGATCAAATAAAAATTCTAGCCGAAGCAATGAAAACTGTGGAAAATTATATAGAAGATCCAAAATTAGAAAGTATTAAAAATGGAAATTCAAATAGCAATGGATATAATGGATACGGGAATAATTATAGCAATTACCAAGATAATTATAATAATAATCAAAACGATAATAATAATTATGTTAAAAATGAATCAGAACCTCTTCTTATTTCAATAAAAAACAAAATAAATCCAAATCAAATAGAAAGTCTAAAAAAATTGTTTAGAGATTATGAGGGTAATTGTCCGGTTTTTCTTTTAATAAAAAAAGATGGGCAAACAAATAAAATCAAAATTAATATATCTGTAAATAATTGTGATGAATTAAAAGAAAAAATAGATTCTCTATTAAATGAAGACTAGAATATTCTTATAAAATATAGTAGAATATATATATTAATGATTAAAAATTTAATCAATCCCACGAAAACCCATTTCGTTAAAACGAACTCTGGGCAAGCGAGGTAAATAAAAATATGTCCTACAATGATCAACAAAATTTTACACCAATCCGTTCGGTAAATGCTGTTTATAAAAAAATCGCTGCAATATTTATAATACTTATTATTGTTTCACTTTCAGTAATACTCTATTTCTCTCTATCAAAAGCAGAAATTTATTTGTCCACAAAAAATCAAAGTGCAAAAACAAATTTTTCAATACAGGTAAAAGAAAATACCCCTGATAAAGATTATTTGAAAACAAATATATTGTCGGGAAGAATTCTTGAGCTTACGGTAGAAAAAACAAAAGAATTTGAAGTAAAAGGAAAACCGGAAATAAGTGGTAAATATAGTGGAATGATGACTATAATAAATGAAAAAAGTCAAAGCCAGCCCCTTGTAAAAACTACTCGTTTTGAATCACAAAATGGAAAAATATTTAGAATACAAAGCAATGTAGTGGTGCCGGCAAATGGTTCTATAAAAACATACGTAATAGCTGATGGGGATGGTGAAGATTATAATGAAGCACCTGGAAAATTTACAATACCTGGTCTTAACGAGGCCTCAAGAAAATTGGTTTATGGAAATCTAGAAGAAGCAATGAAAAGAGACTCTAATCTTAAATACATATTATCACAAGAAGATCTTGATAATGCACAAAAGGATTTAGAAAATGAATTGAAAACCAGTGGAATAATAAAATTAAAAGAATTATTAACTAGCGATGAAACATTATCTGATGAAGACATAAATACAGAAACAATATCTAATGAAAGTTCAAAAAAAATAGATGAAGAAACTCAAAAATTCGAATATACATTAAAATTAAAAATTATTGGGATTGTATTTAATAAAGAAGAATTGCTTATGTTAGCACAAAACAATCTAAAAAAACAACTTGATAAATCACAAGAATTAGTAGATTTTGATAATAATTCTCTAAAATATTCTATTAGTAATTACGTTGAACAAGAAAAAAGTGCAACAATAGAGGCCGAACTTTCTGCAAAAATAAAACAAAGCGACCAATCTGAAAATTTTAACCCAGAAAGATTCAAGGGACTTACACAAGAAGATATTATTGATTATTTTTCTAATGTTCCTGGAATAGATAGTGTAAGAGTAAACTTCTCTCCTTTTTGGGTAAAAAAAGCTCCAAAATTTTCAAATCATATCAAAATAATCATAGAATAAACACAACATAAAGCTTATTAAAAATCATCCCGCTAAGCAGGATGATTTTTAATATTGACAAAAATATTTAATTAATATAATATCTATTTTATATTAGTGGCGGATTCTTAGTGGGAGAGCGATTCATAATCCGAGAAGTCGGAACGGATACGTGAAGGTTCGATTCCTTATTCGCCTCCAAATTTTAGGAAGTGGATTAACCATCAACGGGGGTTAGATTACTTTAGATGCCTATTTATGGGGGGAATATGTCTTAGTAATTGGGGGTTTCCCCTATCTGCTTTCGAGGGTCATAGATAATTCTGTGGCCCTTTTCATTTGCATTTTTTTTAATATATGATAATATATTAATTAGAAGTGATTGATTGATTTACCAAATCAATATCCAATTGGATTACGCCTGGGGCGTACTAAACTTTAAGACAATACATAAAGTGCTTTACTAAATTTCATGAATTTAGTAGAGAATTTGGGTGGAACCACCCTACGTTCGCTTCATCTCATTTCGCTCACTCCGGGTGGCAAGCCACCCTTCGCAATATTTGAGGCGGTACAAAATTTGGGTCCCAAAACTGGTAAGTTTTTTGGGATTTTTTATTTATACGAATTAAATGTGATATAAATATACTAATACATGCTAATTATGCTAATTTAATTTGTATATTGATATAAAAATTAGTATTATTAATACAATTCGCATATTAGCATTATATATAAAACAAATAATAAATAACTAAATTAAAACCATGAAAAGAACTGCAGAAAAAATTACGCCTCGTCATCCTGACAAAATTTGCGATAGAATAAGTGATGCAATTTTGGACGAATGCCTAAAACAAGACCCAAATAGTCGCGTTGCCCTTGAAACAATGGGGGGACACAATATTGTTACAGTTACAGGAGAACTCACCACAAGTGCATTTGTAGATGTAAAACCAATTGCCGAGAGAATAGTTGGTTATGAAATAGGTGTTCAAGAAAATATAGTAAAACAAAGTCCTGAAATATCTCGTGGTGTTGATATTGGTGGTGCTGGAGATCAAGGAATTATGGTTGGGTTTGCATGTCGTGATAATGAAAAAATGCTTCCACAAGAATATTATTTTGCAAACGACTTGTGTCAATTCATATACTCAAAGTTTCCAGAGGATGGAAAAACACAAATTACAATGGATGAAGAGGAAAAAACAATAAATTGTATTGTTGTAAGTTTTTGTAAAACAAAATCAGACAAACTCAAAACATTAATAGAAGAATGGATAAAAAATCGTGCATCTGATTACAAAATAGAAAAAATATTATGTAATCCTGCTGGTAATTGGGATATTGGCGGACTTTATGCTGATACTGGAGTAACTGGCAGAAAAATAGTTTGCGATGCATATGGACCAAGAATCCCCGTTGGGGGCGGTGCTTATTCCGGAAAAGACGCTACAAAAGTTGATAGAAGTGCGGCTTATATGGCAAGGCACATCGCATTATCAATGCTAAAACAAAACCCAGACTACACTGAAGTTCTTGTAAAAATAGCTTATGCAATTGGAGTAAAAGATCCTGTTATGGCAACCTTTGAGGCAATAGAAAAAGATGGATCAATTACAAAGGGCGTTATTGATTCATCATATGACCTGTCTCCAAAAAATATAATTGAAACTCTAAAATTAAGAGAGCCAATATATGAAAAAACCGCCGAGTGGGGCGCATA
>CAZWKI010000006.1:26674-34715 GCA_964634645.1 uncultured Gammaproteobacteria bacterium
GATTTATTTGGGACAGAGAATAATTTCAATTTTCTATTTAACAATTTTTAATTGATTTTTAATTTATAAATTTCAAAATTAAAATATAAAAATATTAAAATAGTAAATCAATTTAAAATTAAAAATTATAAATAGTAAATTTAATACAAATATATGAAAAATGATAATATTAATTTAAAAAGACATTCGCTTGCTCATGTTATGGCAAGTGCAGTGTTAAAACTTTATCCTGCATCAAAATTTGGCGTTGGCCCCAGCATTAAAAACGGATTTTACTATGATATTGATCTTGGCTCCCCCATCACCGAAGAAGATTTGGTAAAAATTGAAGAACAGATGAAAAAAATAATTTCCGAAAATATTAAATTTGAGCGTGATGAAATGAAGCTAAAAGATGCAATTAAATTGTTTACAAAATTAAAACAAGATTACAAGGTAGAATTATTAAAAGATTTAGATAAAAAAGGTACTACAAAAATCACTGATGACGAGAATTTTGGAACAGTTGATAAGGTTTCAATTTATAAAACAGGAGAATTTGTTGATTTGTGTCGCGGTCCTCATGTTGATAATACTAAAGAGTTAAAAGATTGTGCATATAAACTAACAAAACTTGCCGGTGCTTATTGGCGTGGAAGTGAAAAAAACAAAATGCTTACTCGTATTTATGGAATTGCATTTGAAAACCAAAAAGAATTAGATGAATACTTGAAATTATTAGAAGAAGCTGAAAAGAGAGATCATAGAAAAATTGGAAAAGAATTAGATTTGTATAGTTTTCATGAAGAAGCTCCTGGTATGCCATTTTTCCATGCAAAAGGAACAATTATCTGGAATAAATTGGTTGAGTTTTTAACAGAAAAAATGTATGAGAGAAATTATGAAATAAATAAAACTCCAATAATATTAAATAAGGCCTTGTGGCTTCAATCAGGACACTGGGATCATTACAAAAATAATATGTATTTTACAAAAATTGATGAGGATGAATATGCTGTCAAACCAATGAATTGTCCTGGAAATATGTTGATTTACAAGGCTCATCAATATTCATACAGGGATTTTCCACTTCGCGCAGGAGAATTCGGAATTTGTCATAGACATGAGTTATCGGGCGTTTTATCAGGGCTTTTCAGGGTCAGATTTTTTACCCAGGACGATGCTCATGTGTTTTGCACAAAAGAGCAAATGAAAGATGAAATTTTGGATTTAATAAATTTAGTTGACGAAGTGTACTCTACTTTTGGATTTTCATATCACATGGAATTATCTACTAGACCAGAAAAAGCAATGGGAGATCCTAAACTTTGGACACTTGCTGAGGATACTTTAAAAGAAGTACTTAATTCCACAGGAAAAGAGTATAAATTAAATCCAGGCGATGGTGCTTTCTATGGTCCTAAAATTGATTTTCATTTAACTGACGCCATTGGAAGACCATGGCAATGTGGAACAATACAACTCGATTTCCAAATGCCAGAAAAATTTAATTTAACTTATGAAGGGCCAAATAATCAGAAGTTACAACCAGTAATGATTCATCGTGCAATTTTAGGAAGTGTTGAAAGATTTTTGGGAATTTTGGTCGAGCATTATGCAGGAGCATTCCCATTATGGCTCTCCCCTGTTCAGGTGAAAATTATTTCAGTTGGCGAATCACACATTTCTCATTGTGAGGCACTAGCAAAAGAATTTAAACAATTTGGAATAAGAATTGAAATTGATAAAACAAGTGAAACAGTTGGAAACAAAATCAGAAAATCATCTCATGAAAAAGTTCCTTATGTTTTGGTAATTGGTGACAAAGAAATTTCCTCTCCAAAATTATCAGTACGCGTAAGAGGTGAAAAAGATTTAATTGAAATTGAGAAAGATAAATTTGTGAAACAGATTTTGGAAAAGATAAAGAACAAAGATTTGAATTTGTAATTTTAGATAAAAGAAAAAGCACGGTTTGAGGACTGTGCTTTTTTGATATTTAATTCATTTTTTGTTTATTAAATAACGTCTTAATAAAATATTGAGTCCAATAGTAATAAACATTACCCCAAAAATTCTTCCATAACCACCATAACCAATACAATCCCCAAATGCTCTCTGTAAACAAATCGGTAAAATATTATAAGACAGAATAAAAATTCCGAGTTGAATCAAAAAATCTGGTAAGTATTTTAATATCTTTTTCATATTTTATAATTAATTATAACTATTTCCATTTTACCACCATTAAAACAAAAGGCAAATTCCATGGTCTGGCCCTGCCAGGGTCTGACCCTGATTTTAGGCATTTTCTTTTTCTCGAAATTGTTGTAAACTTATCTAGGTTTATTATTAATAAAATCACCATGAATATACGTGAAGCCTTAACATATGATGATGTTTTGCTTGTTCCAAAAATGTCTCAAATAAAATCAAGAAATGACGTAAACACGAGCACAAAATTATCAAAAAATATTAACCTTAATATTCCAATTGTTTCATCAAACATGGACACTGTTACAGAAAGTCGCATGGCAATTGCAATGGCTCGCCTTGGAGGAATTGGAATTATTCATAGATTCTGCTCAATTGAAACACAGGCAAAAGAAGTTTTGCGCGTTAAAAGACATCAGAGCATGATTGTTAGAAAACCTTTAACAATAAATCCAAATAATACATTGAAAGAGCTTCGTGCCAAAGTAAAAGAATATGGATATTCTGGATTTTTGGTTAGTGAAAATGGAGATAACAAATTACTTGGAATTATTACAAAAAGAGATTATGTTTTGGAAAATAATGAGGAAAAATTGGTATGTAATTTAATGACTCCTCTAGAAAAATTGATTACAGCAAAAAATGAAATATCTATTGAAGGCGCAAAAGAACTTTTTGCAAAACACAAAATTGAAAAACTTCCAATAGTTGATGAGAATTTCAATATAAAAGGACTTATAACAAAAAAGGACTTGGTAGAAAATTTTGATGATGGTGCATCAGTAAAAGACAAACACGGAAGATTGCTTGTCGGCGCTGCTATTGGAGTAAGTGGTGATTATATGGAACGCGTTGATGCATTAGTTGATGCAGAAACAGATGTTCTTGTTTTAGATATTGCTCATGGACACTCTATAAATGAAATAGATGCTTTAAAAAACATAAAAAACAAATACCGAAACATTGAGATAATAGCTGGAAATATTGCAACTTCAAGTGCAGCAAAAGATCTTATTGAAGCGGGCGCAGATGGATTAAAAGTCGGTATTGGACCAGGATCAATTTGTACAACTAGAATTACAACTGGATTTGGTGTGCCTCAACTTACCGCTATTATGGATATCTATCCATTATGCCGTGCCTACAACATTCCAATGATTGCTGATGGCGGAATAAAGCAACCTGGAGATTTTGTAAAAGCTCTTGCTGCAGGGGCTGACTCTGTCATGCTTGGCGGACAATTGTCAGGAACAGAAGAAACACCGGGACCAGTGATAAATTACAATGGAAGACAATACAAAATTTCTCGTGGAATGGCATCGCTTACCGCGGCACTTTCTCGTCCTGGCGCAAAAGAAGATATAAACAAAATTACGCCAGAGGGAGTTGAAGCAAAAGTTCCATATCGTGGACCAGTGAAAGACGTAATAAACAAATACATTGGTGGGCTAAGATCGGGGATGAGTTATGGAAATGCAAAAACAATCCCGGAATTACGAGACTGTGAATTTGTAAAAATTACCAACTCTGGGATTAGAGAGTCCAACTCGCACGATAACGAATTATTATAAATTATAAATATTAAATACGAAATTCTAAACAAATCCCAAAATTCAAACTCCACTGTTTCAAATTTATCATTTGTGATTTAAAATTTGTTTAGTATTTAGAATTTAGTGCTTAAAATTTCTTACAATTATGAACTATTATATTAAGTATTTTGGTTGTAACATGAATAAAGCAGATACTGAAAAAGTATCTTCTATTTTAGAATCTGCTAAATTTCATAAAACTGAAAAAATAATAAACGCTGATATTGTAGTAATTATTGCATGCAGTGTAAGACAAAGCGCTATTGATAGAATTTATGGAATATTCCACAGAACAAAATTAAGAAAAAATGCAATAAAAATTCTTACTGGATGTGTTTTGGAAAATGATATAAAAAATTTGAATGATAAATTTGATATTATAATTGATATTACAAAAATAAAAAATCTTCCAGGGTTAATAAAAAATGCAAAAAAAATCTCAGATTATTCTATACAAAACAATGATTATTTAGAAATAGAGTCTACTCGACTAGAAAAATATAATGCACTTATTCCAATATCAAATGGTTGTAATCAATTTTGTTCATATTGCGCTGTGCCTTATACAAGAGGAAGAGAAATGAATAGGTCAGCAAAAAATATTTTAAAAGAAGTAAAAAATCTTAACCCAAAAATAAAACAAATTATATTACTCGGTCAGACAGTAAACTCATATATAAATCCTGATAAAAAAGCTAGGGTAAAGGACTTTGCTGATTTATTAGAGCAAATCGCGATTTTGCGTCCAAATACATGGATAACTTTTGAGTCTCCATATCCTACAAAGTTTAGCGATAAACTCATAAAAACAATTGCAAAATACAAAAATTTGTCTCATCATATTCATATTCCACTTCAATCAGGAAGTGACAAAATATTAAAATTAATGAATAGAAAATATAGCAAAAATGAGTTTATTAAAATTGTAAAAAATATATATAAATATATTCCTGATGCAAATATTACAACAGATGTAATTATCGGATTTCCCGGTGAGACAAAAAAGGATTTCAATGAAACGCTTAGTGTAATAAAAAAATGCAAAATTACACTTGTCTATTCGGGGCTTTATTCTCCTCGACACGGAACGTTGTCTTCAAAAAAATATAAAGACAGTATTTCAATTTATGAAAAAAGAAAACGAGACGAAATTCTTACTCGACTTATTGCAAAACAATCTCTAGAGAGAAATAAAAAGTTTTTAAACACAAATCAAATTGTATTACTACAAAATATAAATAAAAAAAATCAATTTCTTGGAAAAATGAATACTTATGAAACGGTAAAAATGTCTGGTGCAACCAAGAAAGATTTAAATAAATTTGTAAATGTAAAAATTACAAAAGCCCTTGAATGGGGATTAGAGGGAACCATTATAAAATCTAAATACTAAATTCTAAACTAGAAACAAATTCCAAAATCTAAACTCCAATGTTTCAAATCTATTATTTATGATTTATAATTTATTTAGAATTTCTAATTTATAATTTCGTATTTATAGTAATATATAACAAAAAAATGTTAACTAAATCTAAAAAACTTCAAAAAAATAATCTGCTGAAGATAGTGTGTGTTGTTGGTCCAACTGCCTGTGGAAAAACAAGGCTGGGCGTTAAACTCGCAAATAAATTTAATGGCGAGATAATTTCTGCTGATTCCCGTCAGGTTTATATTGGAATGGATATAGGCACTGGAAAAGATTTGTGCGAATATGGAAAAACACCACATCATTTAATTGATATAACTGGCCCAAAAAAACAAATTACTTTACTCGACTGGCAAAAATTAGCTATAAAAAAAATAAAAAAAATTTCTGAGCTTGGTAAAATTCCTTTTATAGTTGGGGGAACAGGACTATATATAAATTCAATTGTTGATGGATATGTTTTGGAAAATGAAAAGATAAACTTAAACTTAAGAAAAAAATTAAACACTACTCCTCTATCAGAGCTTCAAAAAATGTTAAAAAAACTCGACTTAAAAGCTTATAATAAAATTGATATTAATAATCCAAGACGAATAATAAGGGCAATTGAAATTGCAAAAAACAATTCCTCTATTTCTAATCCAAAAAGAAAAAAAATATTTAATTCAATTATTTTAGGAATTACGTTTGATAGATCTATTATAAATAAAAGAATTGATAAGAGATTAAAAGACAGAATTGAAGACGAACAAATGATTGAAGAAATTGCTAGCTTACATAAAAATGGTGTCTCTTGGAAAAGGTTGGAAGATTTCGGACTTGAATATCGATATGTTTCAAAATATTTACAAAAAAAGCTCTCCTACAAAGAAATGATAAATCAACTTGAAACAGCAACTCATCAATTCGCAAAAAGACAAATGACGTGGTTTAACAAAAGAAAAGATATTCACTGGATAAAAAATAAAAAACAAGCAGAAAAATTAGTTAAACAATTCTTAAAATAGATTATAAAAAAATAAGCGCGTGGAGTATTTCCAAGCGCTTTTTATTTTGTCTTTGGTTTTTTAGAAAAACCGGGCTTTATAGTCAGTAGCAACCGACCTAGCTTATCTTTGTAACAAGTATGTCTGACAAAAGCTTTTGGAGTAACACGCTTGCAAGAATAAGAGCCCAGCCCCATTGGAGGGAAAATGAAAAACAAATATTTCATTCCCCTATCTATTAGTATAATATTGTTTTTTGATTTTTACAATATATTTACAAAAATAAAAATATGTATTATAAATATTTATTATCAAGAAAATAAAACCGTAATTGTTTTCGTGGCTTTTTTGTTTATATTTTAAATCTTGTTTCACTCACCGGATATTGTTTTTCACAAAAATGACATTCAAGCAATATTCCTTTTTCATTTTTAAAAACTTTAAACCTTGTTGGTCCAGACTCATGATTTGTCACACAGCTTTCGTTTGGACACTCTATGACAGATTCAATTTCATCTGGAATTTGCACTTTCATTTTTTTAAAAACTTTGGAGTCTTTAATAATGGAAATTGTTGCTTCTGGAGCAATAAGTGACAAAACATTAGCCTCTTCTTGAGAAAGAAATCTGTTTTCAATTTTAACCATGTCTTTTTTCCCAAATTTTGAACTTTTAAATCCATGGCCCAATATGAAAGATTCTGATTCATTGAGTTTTAGAATTTTAACAACTAAATTCCAGAGATTAAATGGAACATGATCTATCACGGTTCCATTTTTAATTGATCGCAATTTATCGTCCTTCATTTTCAACTCCCAAAAGTTTTACTATAATTGCTTCTCGCATATAAACTCCATTTTCAGCTTGATCGAAATAGTATGCATATGGAGTTAAATCAACGTCTGTTGTTATTTCATCTACTCTTGGAAGGGATGCATTATCTTGAAATTTGATTTTACGTTTTTAAGCATTTCTGGTGTTAAAACATAGCTTCCTTTTGCTCTTGTATATTCATCTGGATCTGCAAATCTTTCTTTTTGTATTCTTGTCATATAAAGAATATCAATAAAATTAATGCAATCCTCTATTTTAGACATTTCTTGAAAATGAGTTTGATTGTTTTCTAATTCTTCTTTTATCTTTTCCGGTATTTTTAAGAAATCTGGCGAAATAAATACAAATTTCACATCGAACAAACTAAGTGCTTGTGTCAAAGAATGAACTGTGCGACCAAACTTCAAATCACCAACAAGAGCGATGGTAAGATCTTCCATTTTTTTATGATTCTGGGTTTTGAATATTGAATAAACATCCAAAAGCGCCTGAGTAGGATGCTGATTTGCACCATCTCCAGCGTTTATAATTGGCTTACTGATAAATTCTGAAACATATCTTACAGAGCCTTCAAGTGGATGTCTCATAATAATAAGATCTACATATCTTTCAATATTTACAATTGTGTCTCTCAAGCTTTCACCCTTCGAGACAGATGTGCTAGACGTTCCAGTCATTATTTCTGTTTTACCATTCAATCTTTTCATTGCTGTGTCAAAAGAAAACATTGTTCTTGTAGATGGCTCAAAAAAAAGAAGTGCTGCAAGATAATCTTTCAAATTAAATCTAATTTCTTTTCTTTCAATTCTAGAAGCCAAATCTACTAATTCCAATATTTCTACTGAACCAATGTCTTTCATTGAAATAAGATTTTTCATCTATTCCTCCCTTATTTACTTTTTGGTTATTATAAACAATACGCAATAAAAAAACAAGCAATACAAACACTACAGATACGTTTTCTATCCAATAGCTTGGCAACACTTAGTAACTATTTGACTGGGTGTTTTT
>CAZWKI010000007.1:0-34451 GCA_964634645.1 uncultured Gammaproteobacteria bacterium
ACAGAACCTTCCCCCAGACACCCCGTTGTAACACACGGTAACTCCGGCAAAAAGCATTCTGCCTTACCTTAATCGAGGTTGGAAGCCAGACTCCAATACTCCTCGTTCTTTCCTGGTATCAAGAACGGGGCCATACGATGTCACGTAGCGTCTTATGGGACACAATACCGGCCACACCGATCTGGGCTAATCCCAGTGGAGATGTGACCGGCTCACCCTACTCAGCCCACCGGCCCCAGGCTTCATGCCCAACACGGCCACTCAGGGCCTCGCACGCACGTGACTCTCCACCGAAAAGGGAACCGGCAACCCGCTTAGCTCCTCACGGGAGCACACGGCTTTTGATCTTGAGTACTGAGCAGGATCAATTAGCAATGAGCTGGATACAACCCGCTTCCCACCCAGAACCTTGCCTGGGAGTCAAGATAGCGCAACAAACAACGAAAACTCAGACAAATGCGTACGTCTTGGCTTCCCAGGCTCTCTGGGAATTAATTTTAAAAGCCGCCCGCGGTCATGGCAATACCCCCATGATTAGGGCAGCGATAGAGAACCTCGAAAGGCGCCTTTGAGAAAAGCGCCCACATACGATTCCTCCATTCGGAAATATGTGAAAAATCTCTCCAGTAGCCTCAGATGGAGTCCTGGACGATCAAATTCGCACAAACTGCACGACCGGTGCTCTTTGCGAGATCGCCTCGGCTCCTCTGGCTGCTGGATAAACAAAAAAGGACCTTAGCCAATGGCGGGTCTTTTAATTTTATAAAAATATTTTTTTATTTTTTATCAAGTGCTTCATTTACAAGACGATCGGCCTCAAAATTTTTTTCTCTCATCACATGATGAAAAGTGATTTTTTTGAAACTTAATTTCAAATTCCAAACACTTACAAAAATTTTTGCAAGTTCTTTATCTTTTACTTTGTATTCTTTGTTTAGCTGTTTTACAACAAGTTCACTATCTAGAAAACACTCTAGTATTTCTGATTTGTATTTTTTTGCAATTTCAAGTCCCTTTAGGAGTGCAAGATATTCTGCCTGATTATTTGTTTTTATACCAATTTTTTCTGAAAACGAATCAATTTTCTCATTTTTTTCATTGTACAAAA
Organism: uncultured Gammaproteobacteria bacterium; assembly: GCA_964634645.1. GTDB lineage: Bacteria > Patescibacteriota > Patescibacteriia > UBA1558 > S5-K13 > CAZWKI01. The sequence continues at coordinate 1,109 of CAZWKI010000007.1, forward strand.
CTCCGCCAATCGCAGCTTGGCCTGGGTTACCACGTGATCCACCGTCTGTAAATAACTTTATCTTAGACATAATCTTATTTTTAAAATTCTAAATTCTAATTTCTAAATTCTAAACAAATACTAAATAACAATTCTCCAAACACTTTATAATTTCTAATTTATAATTTCAATATTGTTTCGTATTTAGAATTTCGAATTTCTAATTTAACCAGTAAGTATAATCAAATAACAATCGACACTAAACTTTTTTAAAATCTAAAAGATATACTTCCAGGCCTCTATTTCCATTCCATTCATTTACATCAAGCTCTATAACCATATCAATTTTATCATTTATTTTTATATCAACAAAATTTTTGCTCATAGAAAAACCAACTATTTTTTTTGTAATTCCAAGTTGTTCTACTAATAATCTCAAGTGGCTTTCATCTTTTCCCATAAATCCAATATCTCGAATAAGGCAATCTTTTATCAAAAATTTTGGCTTGTGATTGTCCATTCCATATGGCTCAAATTTTTCTAAATAATCCCACAAATTCCAATCAATATCTGCTAAACTTATTTCACAATCCAAAATAATACTAGGGCTAAGCTCTTCATCTTTTAATTTTTGTTTTATTTCTTTTTCTATTATTTCTCTTATTATTTCAAAGTTTTCCTCTTTTACTGATAATCCTGCTGCTGACTTGTGTCCTCCATATCTCTCTAATTTATCTCCAACTTTGTTTATAAGTTCCATAAGATCAAGCTCCTCTATACCACGAGCTGATCCTACCCAATATTTTCCATCAAAACCAAAAACAAAGCTTGGCCTATAATATTCTTGCGAAAGCTTTCCTGCAACAAGACCGACAACTCCGAGATTCCACTCCTTGTTTTTCACCCAAATTAGTTTTGTATCTTTGTCTACACAATCGAGCTGACTTTTTGCTTGAGAAACAATTGAATTTGTAATATCTTGTCTTTTACGATTATTTAAATTGAGCTCGTTTGAGATTTCAATTGCACGTTCTAAATTTTTCGTTGTAAGAAGCTCAAAAGATGTATTTGCGTGGTCAATTCGTCCTGCTGCATTTATTCTGGGCCCAATTTGAAATCCAATTGTAGTACTGTTTATTTTTGAAACATTTGTGCCGGCTATTTCATAAAGTTTCTGAAGTCCAAGCCTTTTTGTTTTTTGTAAAACAATAAGTCCATATTTTACTAATGTTCTATTTTCTCCAATAAGTGGCACCATATCAGACACGGTTCCAATTGCCACAAAATCAAGCAACCATTTTTCTGCTGCCTCTTTGTCTTTTTGCGACAGCTCACATTTTGGATGATTTAATATTGCGACTGCAAGCTTGTATGCAATTCCAACTCCTGCAAGCTCATGAAACGGATATTTTGTTTCTCGCTTTAGCCCCGCATGAATTATGGCGTAAGCATTTGGTAACATGCTAGGCTCTTTGTGATGATCTGTAATAATAACATCGATTCCAGACTTATTAAAAAGCTCTACTTCTTCAAAATTTGTAATTGCACAATCACAAGTGATTACTAAATTAAACTTCCTATCAATAATTTCTTGAACTGATGTTAAATTTAGTCCATAACCTTCTTTTTCTCTCTGTGGAATATATATTTCTGCTCTTATTCCTATTTGAGAAAATACATCAACAAGAAGAGCTGAACTTGTAACTCCATCAGCATCATAATCTCCATAAACAAGCACTTCTTGATTTTGTTCTTTTGCTTCGTAGATTCTATTGGTTGCCTTTTGCATATCAATAAGTAAATATGGGTCATGAATATCATCAATATAATCAGCATTAAAAAACTCATCAATTGCGCTTTGAGTTTCTATTCCCCTATTTAAAAGCAGTTGTAATACAATAGGGTTTATATCTGGAAATTCTTTTATTCTATCATCGCTAATTTTTGGCAATATTTGCCATTTCTTTTTTGCCATATAAAGAATTATAAACTATGTTTGATAAAAAAACAAAAGCTCTTCTTCATAAAAGCTTTTTTATATGCAAAATCTAATTTCTAAAACCTCAACAAACACTAAACCCTAATTTCCTATCTTGATAGCCGCATCGGGACATATTTTCTCACACGCTTTGCACTGAATACACAAATCAATATTACACTCTACAGTATTATTTCCATAAACACCTTTGTTGTTGTCTTTAAGCTCTAAACATTTCTTTGGACAAAATTCAACACAAAGCCCACAACCTTTGCAATACTTGAAGTTGTTAATAAAAATTTTGTTGTCTTTTTGTGTTTTATACATATGGTTAGCTTGTTAGTTGCTTAGTTGCATAGCCAAGAAACTAAATGTCTATCAATACTTAACTATAATAATTGAGCCGTCTTTATCAAGTCTAATTCTCGCAGAGGCCTTTATAGGCAAGAGCTCTATTACAACACCTGGTCCATCTTTTGTAGATACTTTTTCATCTATTTGGGGGAGTTTTGCAATAAGCTCCTGATAATGAGCTTCTTCATAGGCAAGACAACACTTAAGTCTTCCGCACATTCCCGATAGTTTATCAAGTCCTCGATGAGCAATTTGCTGATCTCTTGCAAAACCAGTATTAATACTTTCTAATCTTTTCAAAAATCTTTTGCAACAAAGAACTTGTCCACAATCCCCTACATCGCCACACATTTTTGCTTCATCGCGCACTCCAAGTTGATATAATCTTATTTTTTTCTTGTATTTTTTTGATAAATCTTTTACTAATTCTCTGAAATCTACACGTCCATCAGCAATAAAAGAAAAAATCATCATTTTATCATCATAAGAAATATGTACGTCTGACAACTTCATTTCCAATGAATATTTTTTTATAAATTGTTTCACATCTTTTAATATTTTTTTGTTGTTCAAATTATTTTTTCTAAGAATTTCTAAATCTTCATCTGTTGCAATTCTTAAAATTTGTTTTATTTCTTTTTCGTTTGGTAAATCTTCTTGTTGTATTTCTTTGATATCTATAATTTCACCAATATCAGAACCTATTACAGTGTCAACGAGAACTTTATCAGACACTTTCAGCTCTAATTTTTTTCCACTTTCATCTTCTGGTAAAAAATAGTATTCTTCGTCCCAAGAAATAAATTTTATTACAATTATTTTCATAAAATATTAATATTATTTTTAAGAAACCGTTGTTCCAATTTGAGATCCTTTTATAATTTTTAATAAATTACCTTTTTGATTTTTAAAAACTCTAATTGGCATATTTTTTTCCATTGCAAGTGCAAAGGCTGTAAGATCCATTATTTTTAACTTTTTTTCTAATGCTTCTTTATAACTCAATAATTTGTATTTCTTTGCATTTTTAAATTTAATGGGATCTTTATCATATATTCCATCAACCTGAGTAGACTTAAGCACAGTGTCCGCCCCCATTTCAACTGCTTTCAGTATTGCTGCTGTATCTGTTGTAAAAAACGGGTTTCCTGTGCCACCACAAAATATCAACACTTCTCCATTATTCCAATATTCTAAAGCTTTTTTGTTGTGATATTTTTCAATAACACCAGCAATTCCTACGCTTGCAAGAGCACGGGCCTTCATTCCATTTTTCTTGAAAATACTTTCTAAACACAATCCATTTAAAAAAGTTGCAATCATGCCCATTGTATCTGAATCAACTGTAGAAATCTCATTATTTGAAATCATTCTTCCTCTAAAAATATTTCCGCCGCCTACTACAATTGCAATTTTTACTTTAAGCTTATAAATATCTTTTATTTCTTTTGTAATTTCATTTATTTTTTTAAAATCAAAAATAGACTTATCATTCGACAGTGTTTCACCGGACAATTTTATGAGTATTTTTCCGGGTTTTGTATTCTTATTTTTTTGCATATAAGGTTGAATTAAAGTTTGTATAACTATAATTCAGTATATATTATAAGCTATATCTTGTAAATTTTTCTATTTTTATATTTTCTCCAGAATTCTTTAATAATTGCTCTATTGAAATCTTATCGTCTTTTATAAAGGCCTGTTTTGTAAGACAATTTTCTTTATAGAATTTTTCTACTTTCCCATTTAAAATATTTTCTATAATGTTTTCTGGTTTTCCTTCTGTTTTTAATTGTTCTTTGTAAATTTCTTTTTCTTTTTCTAATATTTCAGCGGGAACATCTTCGGGGGACAAATATTGTGGGCTCATTGCTGTAATATGCATTGCAATATCTTTTGCAAGCTCTTCATTTCCAGCAGATAAAACTACAATTGTTGCTATTTTTTTATTTGAATGCAAATAATGACCAATAACGCTTCCTTCAACAATATCACATTTTCCTAATTGCAAATTTTCACCTATTTTTACAATAAGCTCATTTTTTATTTTGTCATTTGCCCAAATTTCAAAATCTTCTATTTTTGAATCAATCAATTTATCTGCAAATTCTTGTACAACATTTATAAAATCTTGATTTCTTGCAACAAAATCCGTTTCACAATTTAGGGAAACTATTGCGACTTTTTTGTCTTTTTTTGTAATTGAAATAACACCCTCTTTTGCGACTCGTGAAGATTTTTTATCAGCCATTTTCTGACCTTTTTTTCTAAGTATTTCAATTGCTTTTTCCATGTCACCATTTGATTCTGTTAGGGCTGCTTGACAATCATTCATTGGAGCCCCCGTTGTATCTCTAAGTTGTTTTATTTGTGATAAATCCATATTTATTTTTGTTAAAAGTTATAAAGTTAAAAGTTATAAAGTAAATAAGTTCTAAATAAATAAAACTTTCAACTTTATAACTTGGTACTTGGTACTAAATTTTACTTTTTTGCTTCTATTATTGCTTCGCTAATTACAGAAGTGATAAGTTTTAATGTATTTACAGAATCATCGTTTGCTGGAATTGGATAATCAACTTTCTCTGGATTTGTATTTGTATCAACTATTGCAATAATAGGAATTTTTTTGTTTCTTGCTTCTTCAACTGCAGTGTCTTCATCATCAATGTCTACAACAAAAACAGCACCTGGAGGTTTGTCCATTTCTCTAATTCCTTCTACCATTTCTTTGAGTTTTGTAATTTCTCTATCAATAATGAGTTTTTCTTTTTTTGTATGATTATCAAATACGTGGTTTGCCTTGTCTTCTTCTAATTTGATAAGTTTTTTGGGAAGTTTATAAATGTTTTGAAAATTTGTAAAAGTTCCACCAAGCCAACGTGAAATTACATAAGGCATAGAACATTTTTCCGCCATTTCTTTTGTAATTGTCTTTGCCTGTCTTTTTGTACCTATGAAAAGAATTTTATCTCCATTTGCTATAACTTTTTTTACAAAACTTACAGCATTTTCTAAACAAGATATTGTTTCTTCTAGGTTAATAATGTGAACTCCATCTTTTACGCCAAAAATATATTTATCCATTTTTGGATATTTTTTTGATTTTTTGTGTCCAAAATGCGCTCCACTCTTTAATAAATCTAATATTGATACTGTTTTCATATTTTACTTTAATTTAAATTATAAAAATAAGCATTATTTAAGTATAAATATGTGCTTTAAAGTGTTTAAATATTAGCATATTAGTAAAAAAATTGCAATAACTAAGCCAAAAGCACATGTTTTGACATAAAATAGATATTGCTTTTTATAACAAATTATGCTAATATCTTATTCAGTTATAAATAAATTATTTATTTTTATGAAAAAAGAAATACACCCAAAATATTTTAACAAAGCAAAGGTAACATGCACATGTGGCAATGTTTTTGAAGTTGGATCAACATCAGAAACGCTTGATATTGAACTTTGTTCAAAATGTCACCCATTTTATTCAGGAAAACAAAAGCTTATTGATGATAGTGGAGTTATAAATAGATATCAAAACAGATTGAAGAAAAATGTAAGCGCATCAAAAGAAAGAAAAGGTAAAAAAGTAAAGAAGGTTGCTGCAAAAGCAAAAAAAGCTACAAAAGCAAAAAAATAACATAAGATAAATAAAAAAATACTTTTAATTACTTTGAAGGTATTTTTTTATTTAATAACCAATACACAATAATCGGATAAGCTCCAACAATCAATAACCAGTTATTCAGCGACCCCGCCTGCCGGCAGGCAAGCAATAACTCACGCACCGTTATCTAATAATTAGATTTAGGTGATTATTTGAAATTTGGAACTTGATTATTGGTTATTATTTAGATATTGAGATTTGGGTATTGATTATTTATAATAAAGATATGTTAAATGACAAAAAAATAAATGAATTAAAAACAAAATTTAAAGAACTGGAAGAACAAATGAAAAATCCGAATGTTTTTAATGATAATCAAAAATTAAAGTCGATTTCAAAAGAATACACAGAAATAAAAAAAATACTAGAAAATATTGACAAACTAAATGACTTAAATAAACAACTCATTGATTGTGAGGAGGTCTTGAAATCAGAAGATACGGAATTTATTGAAATAGCCAACAATGAAAAAATAGAATTGGAAAGAAAAATAAAAAATCTTGAAATGGAAACAAATGAAATGATAAGTCCATCTTCTCCATATGACAAAAAAAATGCAATTATGGAAATTCGTGCTGGAACTGGCGGAGATGAATCTGGTCTTTTTGCTGGAGATTTATTTAGAATGTATTCAAGATTTTGCGAAAACAAAAATTGGAAAATACTTGTGATAAGTTCCAATAGAACAGAATTAAACGGCTTCAAGGAAATAATATTTGAAATCCAAGGAGCCAATGTTTTTGGAACACTTAAATATGAAAGTGGCGTACATCGCGTACAACGTGTTCCTGAGACAGAAAAATCCGGTAGAATTCATACATCAGCTGCAACAGTTGCAGTATTACCTGAAGCAGACGATATTGATATCGGCGTTGAAGATAAAGATTTAAGAATTGATACTTTTTGCTCAAGTGGTGCTGGTGGACAATCAGTAAATACAACTTATTCAGCTGTGAGAATTACCCATATTCCATCAGGGCTTGTTGTCTCGTGTCAGGATGAAAGATCACAAAGTCAAAATAGAGAAAAAGCGATGCAAATATTGAAATCCCGCTTACTTGCAATGGAAGAAGAAAAAAGACAAGCAGAGCTTGATAAGAATAGAAAAAATCAAGTTGGAAGTGGTGATAGATCAGAAAAAATAAGAACATACAACTTCCCTCAAAACAGAGTTACAGATCATAGAATAAATCTTACTTCACATAATTTAGAAGGCTTCTTAAATGGTGACATTGAAGAATTTTTGATTAAATTAAAAGAATTTTATAGAAATGAAAATTAAAGATGCTCTAAATTACGGTTTTGAAATTTTGAAAAATAAAAATATTGATTCTTATCATTTAGATACAGAGTTAATTCTTACTTTTGCATTAAAAAAGAAAAAAGAATGGATTTTATCAAATCCAGATTTTTTTCTTAATATAAATCAAATAAAAAAATTCAAAAAGTTGGTTTTAAAAAGATCAAAAAATTATCCAACGGCTTATATATTGGGACACAAATATTTTTATAACTTAAAATTCAAAGTAAACAAAAATGTTCTTATTCCAAGACCAGAAACAGAATTATTAGTTGAATCGACCCGACGGGTGACTCTACCCGACGGGTGGACAATCTTAGACGTTGGGACTGGTTCTGGGGCCATTGCAATTTCACTTGCAAAAAAATTAAAAGATTCAAAAATACTTGCAAGCGACAATTCTAAATTTGCTTTAAATATTGCCAAGAAAAACGCACGAGCAAATAACATAAAAAATATAAAATTTATAAAAAGCAATTTGCTTGAAAAATTCAAAAATGACAAATTAGATATAATAGTTGCAAATCTTCCTTATGTAAAAAACAATTGGAATAATGCATCAATAAAATATGAGCCATATAATGCACTTTATTCTGGAAAAACAGGACTTGTTCACTATTTCAAATTACTAAAACAAATAAAAGAATTAGAATACAAACCAAAATATGTATTATTAGAAATAGATCCCGAACAAGTTGAAGCAATTTCAAAACAAGCAAAAAAATTATTTACCTCAAATATAAAAATAGATATTAAAAAAGACCTTGCTGGCCTTGATAGAGTTATAATAATAAATTTATAATTTTTTATAATTAAATCCTTATGTGTTCCAAAACCCTTATTAAAACAAGCTCTGATATTTTTTCTGGTGATAAAATTTCATTATTTTCAATGCAATTTATGGTAAGCCAATCTTTGTCACTCGATAATTCTTTATAGACATTATAAGATATATCCAAAAACTCTTTATTTGATTCATGTAAATCTCTTTTTGCTCCGCCGATATAATCTCTTGCACCTTTTTGATCAACAAGCTTTTGCCCAATTAAAGGTGGGACATCAAGAAAAAGATACAAATTTGCTCTTGGAATAGCAAAAATATTATACTCCAAATCTTCTAGCCATTTGAAAAATTCCTTTCTTTCTTCTTTGTCTTTTATTTTTGCGCCTTGATAACCCTGATTTGAAGATACATATCTATTTGATATTACAATTTTTCCATTGTTTATTGCTTCCTCTATTTTCTTCTTTGTGGCAAATCTATCAACTGCATAAAAAATTGAAGCTACCCTTGGACCAATTTCATCAAGAAATCCAAATCTACCATTAAGATAATCCTCCACCATGGCGCAAGATCTCTCACCGTATCTTGGAAAATCAAAAATTTCTACTTCAAAACCACGACCTTCCAAATTTTTTTTTAGTAAATCTTGTTGTGTTTTTTTACCACCACCATCAGTGCCTTCAATAACTATGAAAAAACCTTTTTGCATTAATATAAATTATTTAATTAAGCTCCCCAATTTTTGGAAATTTCATTGTATCTATCAGACCAATTTTTACCGTCTTTTAAAGTTGTTTTGTTCTTTGTTGCATCAACAAGTTCTTTTAGCAATATTTTATAAGAAACATCATGCTCATCTGCCTCTATTTTTAATTCCCCGTCTTGAGTTGACTCAATAGAAAATGGTCCTATTTCTCCTCTTTTTATAATATCTTCTTTTGACAAATCTTTAATTTCTAGTAATTTTGCAAAATCTGTCAAAAAATTTTCATCTTCTTTTGAAATTTCATAAAAAGATGAATATAATTCTTGCTTATATTCTGGCCTTTTCTCTGAAATATTATTTTCTCCTCCAAAATCTATTTCCGGTTGCATTTCTGGCATATTTTTGTTGTCCAGCAAAGCTGGAATATTATTAATTAATGCAATATACTTTATAACTTTTAAACTTTTAACTTAATTATTACTTCTCCTGTATATCCTGCGTTCCTCTTCTTATATCCCAGTCATCTTTATCCATATCTGATTGTAATTTTATTTCTGGAAATGCGTTTGATAAAGCAGCCGTCATTTTGTGTGCAATATTTCTAAGAGTTGGATGAACCGTTCTTCCAGAACGAAGTTCTGTCACATAACAAGCACTAGGAAGTCCATAACTTACTCGACAAGCGACATTAAAACCAAGCGATATGTAATACTGTTTTATAAACTCAGATGCGTCTAATTTTTCTATTAATTCTTTTTGATTTTTTATTAATTCCTCTGCATCACTTCTTAAATCATTTGGTAATTGGGATAAATACCAATTATTAAATCCGTATTCTGTTGTAAGAAGTGGCATACGACAAACTCCATTTCTATGTCTTTGTAAATCTCTAAAAGATCCAAAATCAAGTAAAAAATCAAATCTAACAATTCCAAGTTCTGCTAAAAAGTGTGGCAATCCAGTTTTGAGAGATCTGGCATCAAATAAATCAGCATATTTTTTAAGTTCATCATGTTTTATATCTGTATAAAATGAAAAATCTTTTTCTAATTTTTCTCCTTTATAATAAGTATATTCTTCCATTAAATGTCTTCTATACTTTTCTTGATCTTCTGATTCTAAATCACTAAAGCTATGTGAATATTTTTCTTTTAGCTTATTCCAAATTCCATTTGATATATTTCTCACCTCTTCAAGTGGATGATACTTCATTAAAAACAATTTATCACTTGCTTGACGAAGATTGCTGTGCCATGAAAGCTGTGTTGTAATTCCGGCTGGTAAAAATCCTCTCATTATATCAAAACATCGTGCCGCAACAGCTTTTTGATAAATATTTTCATCCTCGTCCGATTTTTTTGGATAAATTGATCTTATATGTTCCTTTAATTTTTCCTAACTATTTATATAAAAATTCATCCAATTATCCAAAATCGCTTTTGACTCTTCTGTATCAACGGGATCAATAATTTCTTGTCTAGACATATCAATATAGCGAGTACTTGTTTCTTGTCCGCTATAAAGTGGCCAATCTTGAATTGCTTTGTCGGCTAATATACTAAGTTTTTCTATAAAAATTGTTGTACTTCCACAATCAGCAATACTTGAGTGTCCATAGCCCAAATAAAAAGTTTCCATGAATTTTCCGGATCCACATTTCTTTACTTTCTCTACGTGTTCTACTACAGAACTAGCGCTTCTTGAATAAAGCGCTTGAAGCATTGCATTGTCTTCTGGATTAAATTCATCAAAAATAAATATTTTTGCCATTATTTTAGTTTTTAGTTTTTAGGGTTTAGCTTTTAGGAAATCTAAAAAATAAAACCCAAAGACCAAATATTATTTACCAGTACTACCCCACTTACCAGCTCCTCTTTTTGTATTGCTAAGCTCTTTTACTTCAATTAACTTTGCGGTTATAATTGGCTGAATTAATAGCTGAGCAATCTTGTCTCCTTTTTTGAATTCTTGAATTTCTTTACTTGTATTATGCAAACAGATTGTATATTCACCACGGTAAGTGTATTCAAAAACACCTCCCATTACCTTGAGTCCTCTTTTCATAGAAATTCCACCTTTATCCCAAACAAGAGCACAATAACCACTAGGAATTTCAAGTGCAAAACCCGTATGAAAAATATGTCTTTGTCCTGGACCTATAATTGCGTCTTCATGAGAATAAATATCAAGTCCTGCATCGCCACAAAGTGCATATGATGGAATAATTACATCTTCGTATAATTTCTTGATTTTTATTTTTATATTTTTCATATTTTAGTCAAGGTTTTTGAATTTATTTTTAATTTAATTTATAATAATATATTTTTTACTTCTATTTATTTTCATTCTTACTTTTGGATCCTCGAGTAAATCAAAAGCCCAATATTCTATTCCATTTTTGTTTGTTTCTGCTAGCAATACCATAGCATTAACCTTTTTATTTTTTAATAATTTTTTCCATTTTAACATTGGAATAAGAGATTGATTTATATCAAAAGCATTTTGTTTAAATGTGCTTTTCATTTCAACAATTACAACAACATTTGCCCATTCAAAACCTCCATCAATTTCAATTTGCGCTTTCCTCATATCAGTATTATTACCATCAATAATAAGATTTATTCCAGCCTTTTGTCTTCCACCTGTAAACAAAACACCATTTTCTTTTAAACTATAAAAATCTGCTATTATTCCAACATGATTTGCTATCGCTAATAATGTAGTTTCCCCGGGATTTGTTTTTTCATTAAGGGTTTCTTTGATTCCAATAATCATTCCTTCTGTTAATGCCTTTTTTGGTTGAAATATTCCACCTAATTTTGGCTCTTTAAAGCTTAAAACTGGTGATGCCTTTATTATTTTCCACCTTGTTCTACTAATAGGAATCTTTGCGACTCCTCTTTTTTTAACAGCATTTAAACTTTCATGATTGTAATGAAAGATACGGATTTCACCTTGTCCAGATTTTGTATATTTACTTAGTATTTTTTCTAAATCATTTTTATCATATTCTACAAAATCTGTTCCACTTTTTCTTTTATCCCAAAATTTGCTTAAAAATTCTTCCCATGCTTCTTCTCGCCACGATTCTTCATTTTTTTGTTTAAACATAATTTTAAAAATTTAATTTTAGATTTTTATCTAATTCCTCTAATCTTTTTATTGATAAATCTAAATATTTTTTTTCTGTATCAATGCCAATGAATTGTCTATTTAAAGATCTCGCGACTATTCCAGTGGTTGAACTTCCTGTAAAAGGATCTAGAATGATTGCTCTTTCATTTGTACTTGCCAAAATAATTCTTCTTAATAGTTCTACTGGTTTTTGAGTTGGATGTTTTCCAAATTTTTTTTCACAGGGCTTTGGTGTGGTTATCACCCAAACTGAACGCATTTGTGTATTTGGTTTTTTTATAAGATCACCAGGCCAATCACCATTTTTCATTAAACTATAATTAAATATATGTTTTGCTTTTTTATCTTTTCTAGCCCATATTAATGTTTCATGACTAGCAGTAAAAAATCTGCAACTTAAATTTGGAGATGCATTTGGCTTCAACCATGCAACATCATTTAAAATATGGTAGCCAAGAGATTGTAATGCGTGTCCACATTGATAAATTGAGTGATATGTACCACTTACCCAAAGAGTTCCATTTGGCTTTAAAACTCTTTTACACGCTTCGAGCCATTTATAATGAAAATCATAATCATCTTGAAATCCTTTACTTTTATCCCAATTCCCCTTATCTACACTTACTCTCTTGCCTGCATGTAAACTAAAACCACCATTTGATAAATTATATGGCGGATCTGCAAAAATCATATCAACAGAATTTTCTTTTGTTTTAGACAAAACTTCAAGACAATCTGCTTTATATAATATAAACCCTAATTTTTTATAATATGATTTTGACATTTTTGTAAATTATATACATTTATTTTTCTGATACAAGGGAATAAATTAAAAAATCTTATTATATATTTTTTCTAAATTATTTTTCAGTTCTTCTACACTTCCTTCATTTACAATTGTGTAGTCTGCCATTGCTATTGGTCCTGCTTTTGCAATATTTTCTATTTCAGAATAATCACGACTTTTTGCCTCATCACGTGAAAAAGAACGATATTTCATTTGAGGGTCACTTTTATATCTACTTACTCTATCTTCTAATCTTTTGTATCTTGTTTCAGGACTAGCATAAACAGCAATAATTATTAAATTTTCTCCATACTTTTCTTTTAGGATCTTATATTCTTCCCAACTATAAAGACCATCCCCAATCACATTTCCACATTCCAATAATTCGTCAAATTTTGGAATATTTAAAATTGCAAATGCACCCTGTCCATGAAGCTTTCTAAATTCTTCACGAATTGGCCTTTCATTTTCTTCTTTTGGTTCTAATCCTCGACGCTTCACCTCATCAAGAGTAATTTGACCAAATCTTAAATAAGAAAAATTTTTAGCAACAAAAAAATCTGCAACTTCGCTTTTTCCAGATCCGCACATCCCAACAATACATACCAGTTTATTTTCCATGATATTTATATAATAATTATTCGTATATTCGTATTAAATTAGTATAATTAGTATGAATTAGTATATTAGCATCGTGTGTTACATGTTGTCGTATTTTACAACTTCGTTATTAATTAATTCGTATTTAACTCCAGCTTCTTTGAAGACCTCCTTACTTCTTTCTCCACTATGATAATCAAATTTACAAACGACTCGCTTAATTCCACAATTTATAAGCATTTTTGCACAAGCATAACATGGGGTCATTCTTGTATAAATTGTTCCTCCATAAATTGATATTCCCATTCTTGCTGCCTGACAAATCGCATTTTGTTCTGCGTGAGTTGTTCTTATACAGTGTTGAGTTTTCTCACCATCTTCATCTATTACAGTGTTCATTTCATGACCTGCTTCATCGCAATCTTTACAACCTTCTGGCGCACCAACATATCCTGTTACCAAAATTCTTTTGTCACGAATAACAATACAACCTGTTCTTCCTCTATCACACGTTCCACGAGTTCCAACCATATCCATAATACCCAAAAAATACTCGTCCCAAGTTGGTTTTTTGTATTTTTGTTCTTTGCTCATAAACTTAAAATTATTTATAAACTAAACATATTTTATCAATAATCAATTAGCTTGGCAAATAAAGAATATTTTATTAACAACTATACTTTTTGTATATTTTTTTATATAATTAATGCAATGGATAAATTAAAAAGAAATCTAGGAATATATGTAAGCATTTTGATACTTGCTGTTTTTACAGTAATTTTTTTAGTTAAAGGAAATTATGAATTTCTTACTTATACAATTACAATAAGTTTTTTGATTTGGCTTATACAGAAAACAGACAAAAAATTTAACTACTCACAAATTGGTAAATTTGGATTTGCCATATGGTTATTGCTTCATTTTTTGGGTGGCAGTCTAAAAATCAATGGACTTAGATTATATGACAATATATTAATTCCTATTTTTGGAGAACCGTTAAATATTTTTAGATATGACCAATTTTTGCATGCTTTTTGCTATTTTGTTTTTGTATTTTTTGTTTATGCCGTTGTCAAAAACAGTCTGAAAGAAAACACAAACAAGTGGATAACGGCTTTTATTATTATTTTCATTGCCGAAGGAATTGGAGCAATAAATGAAATTATAGAATTGTCCACCGTTGTTCTATTTAATACGCAAGGCGTTGGTAATTATTACAATAATGCTCTTGATTTGGTATTTAATTTAATGGGTGCTTCAATCGGAGCTCTTATAATTCTAAAGAAAAAATCAAAAATCTAGTTTGTATAAACAAAATTTATTTAAAATAAAAACCCTCTTTTTTAAGAGGATTTTTTGAAATATATGAATGTATTTTACAAACTTACCTTAAGTCCTGGGCCCATTGTTGAAGAAATTGCAATTGATTTTATATAAGAACCTTTAAACCCAGATGGTTTTGCTTTTTTTACTGCATCAATAAATGTGCTTATATTTTCAATAAGTTTATTATCATCAAAACTAATTTTTCCAACAGCTAGATGAACATTTGCACTATCATCATTTTTAAAAGATTCTTTTCCACGTTTAATTTCTTCAATCATTTTCTTTACATCTGGTGAAATTGTTCCGCTTTTTGGATTTGGCATAAGACCTTTTTGACCCAATATTTTTGCAATTGGACCAAGCTTTGACATTATTTCTGGGGTGGCTACCGCTATATCAAAATCGCATTTGCCTGTCTTTTTGATTTCTGCAATAAGCTCTTCTTCACCAAATAAATCAGCACCAGCACTTTCTGCTTCTTTTATATGCGTTGTAAAAGCAGCAACTCTCTTTGTCTTACCATTTCCATAAGGAAGTGAAACAATTGATCTTACGATTTGTTCACCTTTTTTTGGATCAATTCCAAGAGCAACATGTACTTCAACAGATGAATCAAATTTTACACTAGAAGTTTCTTTCAAAATCTTTATCGCTTCTTCAAGCGTATAAATTTTTCTACTATCAACTTTTTCTCTGATAGCCTTCATTCTCTTTGATAATTTTGCCATTTTTTTAATCTTTCTTTTTGAGGTAATAACCCTCGCATAAATACAAGGTCCCTCAATTAATATTATTAAACTATTTCTTCACTGTGTTTTTCTTTTTTTATAATTGCCCAATGTATGAAATAAATTGGAAATCCTACAAGAATCATTGCAATAGCCGTGGATGCTTCTCTTTGTCTGTTTGATGCTACTGGATTGTAATTCTTGGAATTCTCTTGCCAACCTTGATAATCCTTTAACCATGATTCTATGTTGGCCCTATCCTCTTCTGTAAGGTTCTCACAAGTCTTTAATTCCTCTGTTTGAGATATTGATTTTTGTAAATATATCTCGTTTGGTTTATTGTCATAATTGTAATCAGCCTGCTTAAATACAAAAGCCTTTAGTCCTGTATTTATAATTGTTACTGATCCTATTATAAATACAATAAGACCGATCGCTGTCATAAGATACAAATAAACCATTCTAATCCATGAAATTTTTGCCATACAATTTAATTTTTAAATTTTTAATTTCGAATAATGAATAAGTTTTAAAATTAATTAATTATATAATTTATTCAAAATTCTTGACCTAACATTCAAAATTGAAATTGAGTTTACTCAATTTTCACTCCCATTTGCCTTGCAGTGCCTTCTACTATTTTCATTGCTGCCTCTACATCATAGGCGTTTAAATCTTCCATTTTCTTTTCTGCAATTTGTCTAAGCTGATCTTTATTTAATGTTCCAACTTTTGTAGTAAGAGCATTTGAAGATCCTTTTGAAATTCCTGCAGCTTTTTTAATAAGTTCAGATGCTGGAGGTGTTTTCAAAATAAAGCTAAAAGATGAATCTTGATAAATTGTTATAACAACTGGGGTTAGTTCTCCCATTTTATCTTTTGTAGATTCATTGAATTTTGTACAAAACTCTTGAATATTTACTCCATGTTGACCAAGTGCAGGACCAACTGGTGGAGCTGGATTTGCGCTTCCACCCATGATTTGTAATTTCAGGGTTGTCTTTACTTTTTTTGCCATATAATTAATTTTCTATTCTTTATTTTTAATTTTCAATTGATTCTGTTATTTTCTATTCAATTAATAAATTTTAAATAGTACATCAATTAAAAATTGCAAAATAATAAATTATAAATAATATTATCCAGGAAGCTTACCACAAGGGCTGGACAAATATAATTAACCTTTTTTAATTTGTAAAAAATCTAATTCTACAGGAGTTTCTCTGCCAAACATTGAAACCAATACCTTTATCTTTCCATGTCCTTGATCAATGCTGAATACTTTTCCCTCTAAATCTTTAAATGGGCCATCAACAATTTTAATGATATCTCCCTTTTCAACGTCAATTCTATATTCTGGCTCTTCAACACCCATTCTTTTTTGAAGTACTTGTATTTCATCGTCAGACATTGGTGTTGGTATTGTACCTGTTCCAATAAAACCAGTAACATTTGGGGTATTTCTTACTACATACCAAGAGTCATCGGTTACTAACATATTTACCAAAACATAACCTGGAAAAATCTTCTCTCTAACTGTTTTTCTTTTTCCATTTTTAATTTTAATCTTTGTTTCTGTGGGTATGAGAACTTCAAAAATTTTATCAGCCATATTCATAGATTCTATTCTTTGTTCTAAATTTCTTTTGACATTCTCTTCATATCCAGAATAAGTATGCAAAACATACCATCTTGTTCCTAAATTTTCATTTTGCTTTGGCATTTATTTAATTTAATTTTAAATTAAGGTTTATCAAATTTTATGAAACAAATTTTTCTAAAATTTTTGAAAAAATAAAATCAACAATTCCCAAAAACAAAGATACAAAAAGACTCAAAAAAATAACTTGCATTGTCTTTTTTCTAACTTCTTTTTTTGTTGGCCAAATGACTTTTTTCAATTCTGCCATTGAATTGTTAATATATCTTGAAATTTTGTTTGCCATATTTTTTATGATTTTTTATAAATAACAAAATAATATAGTTCGGAAACTATAACTTAATAATATTATAATATATTGGCATATTGTGTCAATACCCCAATTATTTGGTTTATCGATTTATAGGGCATGTATTTTATATTATTTTAAATAAAAAAATACGGAGATATTTATAAAAACATCTCCGTATTAGAATAATGCGTTTAAAAATTCATTCTTTTTACGTCTTGTAAATCGTCTTCGGAAATAACGGTAATTCCTCTATCGCTAATAATATACAAATAATTATTAATGTAAATTGCTCTTCTTATACTACTTCCACTTACTGCGCGACTCATGGACAACTTACTCTCTGTATAGTTGAAAAGATAAGCTCCCTTTGAACCAGGTATAAAGAATAATTTATTTTCTTTGTCTAACAAAAATGCCCTATGATTATTTTGTATTTCTGTCCAATATTCATCTAATGTGTATTTGTCTATTTCTTTTGGATAACTTGGATTTGATACATCAAACATAGAGAGCTTTACAGAATTGCCTTCTTTTCCTATGCCCAAAATAATATTATCTGATAATGGATGTAGGTAAGATGAATAACCGGGTATTTTTAACTCTCCTTTGAGTTGTGGGTTTTTGGGGTTCGATAAGTCCAAAACATAAAATGGATCTGTTTGTCTAAATGTTACAACATAACCCTTGTTTCCTATAAATCTTACAGCGTAGATTCTTTCTGATTTGCCAAGATCTTGTATTGAACTTAATTTATTTAAATTTTCATCCAAAATATATACGTCGTTTAAGCTCTCTCCATTCATGCCACCAAAAGCAAATTGAGAACTATTTCCAATTGTTGTTGCAATTCTAAGATTTTTGTTATATTCATCAAGTGCAAATTGATTCAATACTCTACCCGGGACACTGCCAGCTGAGCTAACTTGAAATTTATCAAGAGCTATTTTTATAATACCGGTTTGTTCTAACTCTCTCATGTGCTCTTTGTAATAATCGTCCATTCTGTTTGACATTTCGCTTTGCATCTTCAATCTATCATCTGTGTTTAGAGAAGAATAATATTTAACCAGCAAATTTGTAAATTCCATGAATTTTGTGTTTTGACTTATGTCGTAAGTCATTAATTTTTCTATCTTTGCAATAACTGATGCTGGAAATATATCTCTTGCTTTTTCATTTATAAAGTTATAAAAAAACTTTACAGTATCGCTTGAATAATTATATGTTACATATAAATTATTTTCAGACATATAAACAATCGAATTGTTGTTTGAGCCAATAAATGAAATTTTATCTTCAACGCTTCCGTCTTGTGGATTTATTCTCATTGCAACAAAAGTTGAATCTGTATCAATAGCTACTTCTGGGTGATATATATCTGTACATTCTATATTAATTTTGTTACCAGAAATACTAAGCGGTCTAATCGGACATGGTGAAAATTCGTTAATTGAATTTGATATTAGCAAATAAACTTTATCATTGTACATTCTAGACTGAACTACATATCCCTCATCAAGGCTTATGTCCCATTTTTGCTCTGGTGATTTGGGATCTGAAATATCGTATCCATATATATTTCGTCCATTAAAAATAACTAGAATGTTTTTTGACAAAAACATCTCTCCTGTTTTGTTTATATTAGAGATTACTTCTAGGTCTGCTATAGGAAGTGCGTTTATAACTCTTATTCCGGAGCTGTATATTGGCTCTATGTATTCTTCACTTGAAATTGCGATATCTTCAATAATCATTGGGCTAGTTCTCATTGTACTATATTGATTTGAAGAGAAATATATATTTTTTCCATCTGTTTTTATTATGTCTGGCTCATCAATACTTAGAACCTGTGTATTTGTCTGAGAAACTCTGTCTACAGATACACTTTCAGAAAGACCTGCCATTGTTGGAGCCGACAAATCTCTAGACCCAATTCCATCTGAAGTTTTCATTTCTGCGTCTGCAAATTGAATTTCATTTATTGTTCCAAATGATCCGCCATACATTGAGGTGTTTTGTGGGGCATTTTCTAAATATTCTTTAAACTCTTGTTCTGATGTAAATTTTTTAATTGTATTAACGCTAAATTCTGAATTTTTTATTTTTGATTCATTATTTTTTGGAACACTTATTAATTGATTGCTAAAATTGTCAACAGATTTTTTATTATCTACCAGAAAAAAAATATTTAACAATACAATAGCTACAAAAATAACCCATAAAAAACTATTGCTTATGGCTCTTGGAGTTTCATTATCTTTAAAAATATCTTCATGCGGTAAACTGGCCTCTGGACTTTTGATTATTTCTCTTGGTTTAGTTTTCTTAAAACCTTTTTGTATTAATAATTCATCTGAAATAACCGAAGCATTATCTTCTATGTTTTCTTTTTTTATTTCTATACCTTTTATTGACTTATTTGTTTTTTTTGTTTTTTTCATATTTTTTGTACCTTTATTATATTCTTAATTTTTATTTTTTATATATATTATTTCTCCACCTTTTAGTGAAGTGCTTAAATTTTGATATATTAATTATAACACAAATATTAAAAAAATCACCAACAAAACAATATTATTTTATTAATTAGTCGAATTTATAATAATCTAAAATACTTTATTAATACCAATTCCCAAAAAATAAGTTAAAAAAATAACACCTATTGCAACAAAAACATGTTCAAAAATTATTTTATAAGGCGCGACATTATTTGTTTTTGCAATTTTGTAACTAAAAAATCCCAAAATAAAAATTCCTATTATTGCACTTACGATAATTGCGACAAATAAATTTGAAAATAAAATAATAGGAATAATAAAAATTATTGCAAATAGAAACTTTGACAAAAATGTAAAGAATGTTGACTCCCAAATATTTTTTTGATTTTCTTCGCCAGAAAATTCAGTTGAAATGTGAATTCCAAATGCATCTGACAAAGAATCGACTACCGCTATTGTAATTATTGCTCCCAGAACAGCTACATTGCTATTTGTGCTTGTTGCAATTCCAGTCATAAGACCAAGCGTTGTAATAATTCCAGATGTAAGACCATAACCAAAACCAACTCTTATTGATTTACGCATATATTTTTTTATTATTTTTATATAGATATTTATAATATGCAAGCTTGGCTATTTCTGAGGTTATGAATTCAAAAATTACAATTCCAAATATTATCATTAAATGATTTATAGATGGGCTTACAAATCTAAACAAATTATGGCCTATCGCTGTAAATGGAATAAAAACGGTTAAAAAACAAGCTATAAATGCAAGAATAATGACTGGAATTGATGGGGTAGATGCCTTAAAAAATGGCTTATGAGTTCTTATTGAAAAAATAAATACAATTTCTGTAAATATACTAGCTATAAACCAATTTGTCTGAAGAACTGCCTGTGGATAATGAAAGAAAAATCCAAAAACTATAAAATCTGACAAGGTACTTACAATTCCAAGTATTATACAAAAGAGGGTTATATCTTTCACATTATATGATTTCGGAGTTTTGAGTTCATCTTTATCAACAGAGTCTGTTGCTATTGCTATCATTGGAAAATCTGAAAGTAAATTCAAAAGCAAGATTTGAAGTGGAAGCATTGGAAGAAATGGAATAAAAAGAGAAGAAATGGCAACTGCATAAAAATTTCCAAAATTTGAAGCGAGTGTTGTTTTTATATATTTCGTTGTGTTTGCAAAAATTTCTCTACCCTCTTTTATTCCGTCAATTATAACTTTCAAATTTTTCTTTAAAAGCACTATGTCTGCATTTTCTCTAGATATATCAGATGCGCTTTGAACAACAATTGATACTCCTGCAATTTTCAGTGCGGGTGCATCATTTATTCCTTCACCCAAAAAACCAACTCTATGTTTTGACTGCAAAAGCTCAATAATTTTATATTTTTGCTCTGGAGATATTCTACAAAAAACATTATATTTCAAAATTGCTTTTATCTTTTCCTCGTCATCCATTTTCTCAAATTCTTCTCCGGAAAGAACGTTTTTTGGATCTTTGATAAGTCCAATTTTATAAGCAACGGCACCAGATACTTCTTTGTTATCCCCTGTTATTATTTTTATTTGCACTCCGAGTGAAGCGGCTTCTTTTATAGCTTCTTCAGTACTAGATTTAATAGGATCAACAAAAGAAATTATTCCCAAAAATTCCAAATCTTTTTCATAATCTTCTAAATCTATATCTTTAAAATATGTTATATTTTTTTTTGCAAGAGCTATTACCCTATGACCGAGTACGCCTTCTTTTGCTATCCAATCATTGGCTTTTTTGACTTCAGTTTCTTTGAGATTTGAAAGCTTAAAAATAACCTCAGGAGCTCCTCTCACTATAAGTTCATATTTTTTATTTTTTTCAATTAAAACGCTATTTATTTTTCTATTTGGATCAAATGGCACATCAGAAATTCTATTGTATTTTTTTAGTGCTTCTTTTTTTTCTAAATCAAGTTTATTGTATAGTGCTATATCAAATGGTTCTAATTTCTGTTCTTGAGGGGAAGATGTGGCCAAATTTCCATAGATAAGTATTTCTTCTTTTCTTACTCCATAAAAATCATAAACTGTAAGTTTGTTTTCCGTAAGGGTTCCTGTTTTATCAGAACAAATTACTTCAACTCCCCCCAAATCCTCTATTGCAGAAAGTCTTCTTACAACAACTTTTTTCTTTGCAAGTTTCAATGCTCCTTTTGATAAAGAAAAAGTCATTACAACGGGAAGTGCTTCTGGAATAACGCTCACTGCAAGAGCTATTGAAAATATAATAAGCTCAATAATATTTGCCCCCCTACCCTTTATTAGAACATTCGCAAGGAAAACAAATATAAGAGTAATAACGACCATTTTCAAAATAAACTTCGAAAAGTTTGAAATTCCTTTTTCGAAATCGCTTATATGTCTTGTTGAAACTGCAAGAGATGCAATATTACCCATTCTAGTTTTTTTACCAGTTGTAAGAATAATTGCCGTTGTCTTTCCATTTACAAGAGATGTTCCTGAAAATCCTATATTTGAAGCATTATATAAATCTTTAATTTTATTTTCTATTAATTCAGAATTTTTTCTTATTGCCACTGACTCTCCCGTTAAAATTGATTCGTCTATGGTCAAGTCATGTGAATCCAAAAAACGAACATCTGCTGGAACTTGATCTCCCAAAGAAAGATAAATTATATCCCCGGGAACTAATTCTGTTGATTTTACAATAAGCTCTTTTCCATCTCTTAACACCCTTGAAGATGATACAGAATATTGATTTAAAAGTTCGAGTGTCTTTTCTGATTTAAATTCTTGAAGAAAACCAAGAAAGGTATTTATAACAACAAATGCAAAAATCATTATTGCGTCTAGTTTTTCTCCCAAGAGAAAAGCAAGTATTATTGCTCCAAAAAGAAGATATATAAATGGAGAATTAAATTGTCTAAGAAAAATATGCCACCATCTATTTCTCTTTAAAGAAAATTCGTTGAGTCCATGTTTTATAAGTCTTTGTTTTGCTTCTTGCTCAGAAAGTCCTAATTTTAAATCTGAATTAAATTCTTTTAAAATATCTTCCTTATTTTTATTCGCATACTGAAAAATATCAAAATTAACATCTTTAAATTTTTCCATAAATTATATCTTTATTAGTAATATATATTTTGCATTGCAAAACAACTTAGCGCTTTACCAACCGCCCCCTCCGCCTCCTCCGCCTCCTCCACCAGAAAATCCTCCACCACCAGAACCAGATGAATTATGAGGAGCGCTTGAAACGTTTGATACAATATTATTAAAATTATTCGTAAATGAATTAATATTAGAAAAATTAAAATTGCTTCCAATATACCAAGCTGGAATCATTGCATTAAATTTTTCTTCTCCATAAATCATCTTCATTTTATTTATCCAAAGCTCTGTCATACCAAAAACAATTGCATATGGTAATAATTTTTCAAAAATATTTTCTTTTTCATAAAATCTCTGACGATCTTTTTCTGCTATTTCCATATATAGTTTAAGTCCTTTTATTTTCCACAACGTATCTATTCCTTTTTTTGTTCTCTTTGGCATTATAAAAGAATAAATAAAAAAAACAATTCCCGACAAAAATAATCCGTAAAATGCAAATTGTAAACCTATAAATATAGATATGCCACCAATTGTAGCAAAAGTAATTTGCCATTTTAAACCCATTTTTTCAATGTAACCTAGTTCTATTAGTTTTTCTTTTATATTTTTTTGCAAAATATGAACATCTTTATAAAATTTGTTCTTTAAAGAAGAAAGTGTGACAGATTTTTCTATTCCAAACAATTTAAATAACAATTCTTTTTCTATGGAACTAAGAGATTCTTCTGATTCTTTGTTATCTAATCT
The DNA here is from genome assembly GCA_964634645.1 of uncultured Gammaproteobacteria bacterium. Taxonomy (GTDB): domain Bacteria; phylum Patescibacteriota; class Patescibacteriia; order UBA1558; family S5-K13; genus CAZWKI01. The sequence continues at coordinate 24,789 of CAZWKI010000007.1, forward strand.
ATACAACACATAGTCTTTTCCAATTACTAAAGCATTAATATTGGTATTTAAATCTTGTCCAAACTTTGCAATTTTTTTCATCAAAGAACCTATGGCTGGATTTATAATTTTATCTATTTTTTTAAATTTTTCTGCCATTCTTTTTCCTGGTTCTGTTTCTTCAATTTTAATGATTTTTTTTACTGCAAAATTTATAATTCCAGCCGTAATAAAATTATTCTGTAATTTTCCCTGTTTCCATAGGGAACCAAAAAGCAATGGATCTAAATTGTCTGGTATATCATATTCGGCTATAATAGTTCTTTTGTCTTCTGGATCATCTCCGTGTTTTTTCCAAACAATAAAGCAAAATAGAAGGGCAATGATTGGTAAAACTAAATTGAAAATACGTCGCACACGCACAATAGAAGAAGGTATCAAATTAACATTATTTATTTTAAAAGAACTATTTTCTTTCGGTAAAATTCCACTATATGGTAAAAAAATGTTTTTTTGCACAGACAAAGAAACTGTAATACCATTATTTTTTGGAATTGTCTTTGTTGAATTAAACACCAAAGTATTACTATCAAACCAATTATAAGTTGCTAAATTATTGTTTTTTGAGCCTTGAGGACCCGTATAATAATAAATCACTACATCTTTTTGATTTATTTCTTTTGGCAAAAATATTTTTGCATTAAAATTGTCAATTTCCATGTCCCAAAAATTTCCCAAAATATTAAAATAGAACTCATCGAAATCTAATTGATTATATATTACATTATTTACTTTATAAACAATTTTATAATAATTAATTCCTTTTACTATTTTGTTTGGATCGCCAATTTTCCATGTAATAGTATGATTTGAAATATCATTGATTGTTGTATACTTGTGTGCTTTGCCATAAAAATCACTAATACTAATTAGCTCGATTGGCATTTGAATAATGCTCTCTCCTGTGTTTATTTGCGTACCCAAAACCCTAAAAATTCCGTGTTTATTTGAAGCATTTCCACAATCAGCAGTGATGTACTCTGTAATAATTGCGGTTGAATCAATGTTTAAAACAATTTCAGTTTTAAAATCCTTGATATACCAATAATTTACATTATCTCTTCCAAAAACAAAGCCTGGTAATAAAAAAAACAACGCGAGTAAAAAAAATATTATTTTTTTATTCATGCTATGATAAATTTATAAATAATTAATAATTATTTTAATTCGTACAATATAATACCTGCGCTAATTGCAACATTTAATGATTCTATTTTATTTATTGGAATTGTGACAAAAACATCTGATTCTCTTTTTACTTGCTCGCTTATTCCATTTGCTTCATTTCCAAAAACAATACAATATTTATTATCTTTGATGTTTTTTGGATTTATTCCACCGCTTACAAGCGTAGAATAAATTTTCATTTTACTTTTTATTTTTTTCAAAATTTTTAAATTTTTTTCATATGAGATATTTAATTTAAAAATAGAATCCTTGCTAGCATTTACTGTTTTTGGATTATAAATATCTGCACAATTTTCATCCACGACAATATTACAAAAATCAAAAGCAATTGCCGTTCTTAAAATCGTTCCAAGATTTCCTGGATCATTTATTCCATTTAAATAAACAATTTTGCCGTTTAAATCAATTTCTCTTTCTGGCTTTTCAAAGATAGCAAAAATTCCTGAGGATTTTGTCAAAAATGAAATTGAATCAATTACTTTCTGATTAACTACATATATGCTACTCATCTTGGATAATATAAAATCAATTTCAAGACAATTCTCTTCTAATAATTCTTCACTTATAAATAAATCACCTGGTAAAATACCTGATTTTATAACATCATAAATTGTACTCAAACTTTCTACAGAAAAAATATTTTCTTGGTCTCGAAAATTTTTATCTTTAAGTTTCTTAATATATTTTATTTTTTCATTTGTTATGCTTGTAATAAGGTGTTTTTCCATATTATTGCTTTTTATAAATCATTATAATTATATCATCTAATTAAATAAAACAAAAAACACTTCTTAAAGTAGTGTTTTTATATATCTAAAATAATGAATTACCTTCTTGAAAAATTTCTTCTACCACCTTGAAAACCTCTTGGTCTTCTGCTAAATGTTGATCTTCTGATATTTAAATTTGCTAAAAATTTTTCTTCGTGAGCTTGCACAAATTTAGTTTGCTTAAGATCTTTATTTATAAGTCTCTCAATAATTTTTATTTGTCTTTGTTCTCCTGGGGTAGCTAGAGTAATGGCTTTTCCTAAGTGCCCTGCACGTCCTGTTCTACCAATTCTATGAACATAATCCTCACAATTATCTGGTAAATTATAATTTACAACGAGCTCAATGCCTTTTACATCAAGTCCACGAGACGCAACATCTGTTGCAACAAGAATTCTTTCTTTCTTGCTTTTGAAATCCATAAGAGCTTTGCGACGACGACTTAGAGACAAATTTGAATGAATCTCAATTGCCCTATGTCCTCCTGCACGAAGCTTGAGGGTAAGTGTGTTTACTCCATGCTTTGTCCTTACAAAGATCAAAACAGACCCAGAATAATCTTTCAAAATTGTTTGTAAATGTTTGAATCTGTCTTCGTTTTTTATAATAAATATTTCTTGATCAACCTCAGACGCTGTTGTGCCAGATGGAGCTACTTCAATACTTACTGGAAGCTTCATGTGAAGAGTCGCGATTCTTACAATTGCGTCTGGCATTGTTGCTGAAAATAGCATTGTCTGACGATTTGTTGGTACTTGTCTTAAAATTTCTTTTAACTGAGGAGCAAATCCCATATCAAGCATCATATCTGCTTCATCAAGTATTAATGTATTTACTTGATTTACCCTAAAGGTTCTACGAGTTAAATGGTCAATAAGACGTCCTGGTGTTGCGACAACAACATTTGGGTTTTTGCGAAGTGAATAAAGTTGGCGATCAAGAGATTCACCACCAATAAGAATTGCTGTTCTAATCCCCATTGAAGAGCCGAGTCGTCTAATGTTTTCCTCTACCTGAAGAGCTAACTCACGAGTTGGAGCGATTACAAGACCGACACCTTGAGTATTTAAAATACGTTCAAGCATTGGAATTCCATAGGCAAATGTTTTTCCAGTTCCAGTCTGTGCAACACCTATTAAATCTTTGCCTTTTAGGGCAATTGGGATTGTTTTTTGTTGAATCGGAGTTGGTGTGTGTAAGTTCATTTTTTTTAAGACTTCTAGAATTTCTTTACATATTCCTAAATCAGAAAATTTGTATACAGTTTCTTTGACTTGTACATTTTTAAAATTCTCTGTTTTTGTTGTTTTTGTGTTCATAATAAAAAATAAATGACCCTTTTTCTCAAGGTCATTGTAGTGACTATGCGAAGTTTGGAATCTTTTGTTAAGTTTGATTAATAACTAATCATAACATGTATTAATAAATAAGTCAAGGTTTATTTTGATCTTCCAGGTCTTTTCTTGCTCACATAATATAGTTACTATTTCTTCCATGCCCTAATTACTGGTCTAATCATAAAAACTATCCAAGCAACTAGAAACCAGACCCAATTTGTATTCATAACCCAATTTGCAAATTCAGACCATAGAGAAACCACAAACAAAACAAACGAAATTATGGCAAGTTTTAAAAGTGCCATGTCAAAAGTGTTCATATGTTTAAGCGTTACACCAAACATTAATTTTTTTTCTTCTTCCATATTGTTTGTTTTTAGTATTTATTAAAATAACTCGCCCACACTTTAATAATCGCACCATTTAAAACAAAAATCAATCCCCCACCGATTGACAACACAAAAATAATGTGATATTCTTTGAACACTTTTAATACACTTATAGATAGCATAAAATGGAAATAAGAAATATAGCTATTATTGCTCATGTTGATCATGGCAAAACCACCATTACAGACGCTCTTATGAAACAAACTGGAATGTCTCAGGGCGATGTAAGTATGGATAGCAATGACCTAGAAAAAGAAAGAGGCATTACAATATACTCAAAAAATACTTCTATATATTACAAAGATACAAAAATAAATATTGTTGACACTCCGGGTCATGCTGATTTTGGTTCTGAAGTAGAGCGTGTTTTAAGGTCAATTGACTCCGTTGTTCTTGTGGTAGATGCTCAAGAGGGGCCAATGCCTCAGACAAAATTTGTTTTGAAGAAATCACTGGATTTGGGATTAAAACCAATTGTTGTAATAAATAAAATTGATAAGCCGGCTGCAGACCCAAAGGAAGTTCAAGAAATGGTTTATGAATTATTTCTAGATCTTGGTGCTAGTGACGATCAATTAGACTTCTCTGCAATATATGCAATAGCGCGAGATGGAGTTGCAAAAAAACATTTACACGAAGAAGCCCGGGACTTCTCTCCACTACTCGATATAATCTTGGAAAAAGTTCCAATTGCATCAAATTTTGAACTTACAAAAAAGGAACTGCTTGTTCAACCATTTAATCTTGGATATGATAATTTTCTTGGTCGTCTTGCAATTGCAAGAATTTATGAAGGAGAAATAAATCAGGGTCAGACCCTTGTTATAAAAAATTCTGATGGAATTCCTAGGCGTGGAAAAATTACAAAACTATATACTTTTGAAGGATTAAATAAAAAAGAAATTGATTCTGCTTCAGCCGGAGACATTGTAATGATTGCAGGACTTCCTGATATTTATATTGGTGAGACAATTTGTGAAAATGAAAATCAAGAACCACTTCCTGCAATAAGCATTGATGAGCCAACAATTTGTCTAAACTTTTTGATAAATAATGCTCCTTTTGCTGGACGTGAAGGAAAATTTGTTACAAACAGACAACTTAGAGAAAGATTAGAAAAAGAATTAGAAATAAACGTAGGATTAAAAATAGATTTTTCGTCAAATGAATTTTACAAAGTATATGGGCGTGGCGAAATGCACATTGCAATCTTACTAGAAAATCTAAGACGTGAAGGATATGAACTTCAAATTTCTCAGCCACATGTAATTATCAAAGAAATCAATGGAGAAAAACTAGAACCGTTTGAAGAAGTTATAATAAATGTTCCTCAAGATATGAGTGGCATTATTATACAAAAACTTTCAAAACGTCGTGGAGTAATGAATGAAATGGAAAAAGAACATGGAAATCTAAGAATGGTTTTTGAAGTCCCAACGCGTGGACTTTTAGGATACAAAAATGAATTTGTTGTTGATACCCGTGGCGAAGGAATACTATATTCTCGCGTAATGGAATTTAAAAAGCATGCTGGAAAAATTGATAAAACAGAACTTGGTTCAATGATTTCTATGGCAACTGGAAAAGCGCTTGCTTTTTCACTTTTCAATTTACAAGAACGTGGAACGCTCTATATAAAAGCAAACACATCTGTTTATGAAGGTATGGTAGTGGGAAATGTTGCAAAAGGAAATGATATGATAGTAAATGTCATAAAAGGAAAACAACTTACAAATATGCGTTCATCAAATGCAGATGAGGCTATAAAGCTTACAGCCCCTCTTGAAATTACTCTTGAGCGTGGAATGAGCATAATGAATGATGATGAATATTTAGAAATAACACCTTCCAATATTCGCCTTAGAAAAAAATATCTTACTGAAATTGAAAGAGCTAGATTTGCAAGAAAAAAATAAAAATAAAAACTCTATCTCTTATAGCGTTTCTATTTTCTTAAAAAATTAATCAATCTTTTTTGTATTTACAAATATTCTTTTTCCTATTTCATATACAAAAATACTAAAAAATGCATACATTAATAAGATTATCCATTCTTTTATACCAAGCGGTGCTGTTTTTAGAAATGTATTAAAAAATGGTAAATAAATTCCTAATATAAAAAGAGCTGCTCCTAGTATTGTTGCTGATAATAAATATTTATTTGAAAATAACTTAATTTTGAAAATAGAGTATTTAATTCCTCTCACTGAATAAATATAAAATAAAGAAGCTATTCCAAGGCCTACGAAAGTTATTGTTCTTGCATAATCCAAATTATTTGTAGTTTTCCAAAAATAATAAAACATTACAAAAAGTATTGAATCCATTATAATTGCATAAAAAAATATTAATAATTTGAATTTTTTATTTAGTATTTCTTCTTTTCTTTGTCTTGGCTTTTCACTCATTACATTTTCGTCCAATTCATCAAAAGACAAACTCATTGCCGGAAGAGTGTCCTCTATTAATTTTATCCATAAAATCTGAGCTGGAAGAATTGGAAGTGGCGATGAAAACAAAATAGAACCAACAACAATTGTCATTTCTGTAAAAGAACCAGTAAACAAGTACAAAATCACCTTTCTTATGTTGTTAAATATTATTCTTCCTCTTTTTACTGCCTCAACAATTGTATAAAAATTATTATCTAATAAAATAAGATCTGCAATTTCTTTTGTAATACTTGTTCCGTCACCTACGGCAACACCAACATCAGCTTTTTTGAGTGCTGGAGCATCGTTTACTCCGTCTCCTGTCATTGCAACAACTTCTCCATTTTCCTGAAATGCTCTAACTATTCTTATCTTATGTTTTGGTTCTACTCTTGCAAATATGAGTGTTTTTTTTGTAGCTATTTTCAATTCTTCATCTGATAGTTCATCTATGTCACGACCGTCCAAAACGCTATCTTTTTTTATATCAAAACCCAAATCTCTAGCGATGCAAGTTGCTGTAAATTTATGATCTCCTGTTACAATAATCGGTTTTATTCCCGCACTTTTGCAAAGATCTATTGATTCTTTTGCCTCTTTTCTTAGTGGGTCTTTGAATCCCACAAAACCAGAAAAAACAAAATTCTTAAACTCATGATTTTTCAAATCATCTATATTTGTGTTTATGTTATAAGCTAGAGCAAGAACCCTCAAACCAGAACTCATTAAATCTTCATACTGTTTTTCTAATTTATCTTTTATCTTTTTATCTAATTTAAGCTTTTTATTATCCATGTTTATATAAGAAGCTAATTCTAAAATTTTTTCAGGCGACCCTTTCATATAAGAAATATGTGTTCTCTCTAATTCGTGAACCGTCAACATAAAACTAGATTCTGAATCAAACGGAATTTCAAAAACCCTTTTTTCTTCTTTATTTAATTTTTCTTTATCAATATTAAATTCCTTTGCAGCAAGTATAAAAGATTTATCTATTGGATTTCCAACAATATTCCATTTGTCAAAATTTTCTTCTGGATTTTCGATTACAGCATCATTACACAAAACACCTATTTTTATATTAAAAATATCTTTTTCTTTATTTTTTTGCTTCTTTGAATCAAAACTGCTAATAATTTCAACAACTCTCATTTCTCCTTGAGTAAGCGTTCCTGTTTTATCAGAACAAATTACAGAAACAGAGCCAAGCGTTTCGGTAGCCAACATTTTTCTAATGAGTCCTTTTCTCTTTAATAGTCGTTGCATTCCTATTGCAAGAATTACAGTCATTGCGGGAAGTAGACCCTCTGGAATGGCTGCAACAACTACAGCAACAGATGTCAAAAACATCTCAAATGCTGGTTTACCCGTCAAAATTCCAACAATAAAAATAATAACATTAATAATAATTAATATTATTCCTATTGTCTTTCCTAGACGAAAAATTTGAATCTGTAATGGGGTTTGATCTTCTTTTGTATTTTTTATCAAACTTGCTATTCTTCCAAGTTCTGAGTTTTCGCCAGTTGCAACCACAATGGCTTTTGCAACTCCACTAGAAACCAAAGTTCCAAGATAAACCATGTTTTCTCTATCTGCGAGCATCGCAGAAACAGGAACTTCTTTTATGCTTTTTTCTGATGGGTTTGATTCTCCAGTAAGAGCTGCTTCTACGACCTCAAAATCATGGGTCTCTATCAATCTAGCATCTGCTGGTACCACGTCTCCTGGAAAAAGCAAAATAACATCACCTTTTACAATTTCTTCTTGTAATATTATTAATTCTTTGTCACCTCGTAAAACTCTCACATTATATTGCACTATTTTTTTTAATTTTGAAAGAGCTTTATTCGCCTTATATTCTTGCAAAAAACCTATCAGACTACTGATAAGTATTATGATCAAAATTATCCAGGCGTCTATACTGTGTCCAGTAATAAAACTTATAACAAGGGCAAAAAATAGAATATATATTAATGGATTTTTGAATTGATTTAAAATCAATGAAGTTATAGACGTTTTTTCTTTATCTGAAATTTTATTGGGTCCATATTTTTTCAAACGAGTATTTGCTTCTTCGCTTGTAAGTCCTTCTATTCTTGAATCTAATGATTTAAAAACTTCCTCTATCTTTAGGTGATGAAACATGATTTTGAATTATTTATTATGATATATTTATTTTACCACAAAAAAACACAATCTTTAAAATAAGAATCCCTAAATATAGAATTGTTAATTTCTCAATATGAAAATTTGACACTTTGTGCTAAAATAAATATAAAATTAAATAAAAAATAAAATGAGTTTATTCTTATTAACTACATTATTAATAATTCTCTTTGGAATACTTGGATTAAGTGCCGATTTTTTGGTACACAATATAAAAATAATCTCTAATAAACTTGGAATAAAATTATTTACTTTGGGTATTGTACTTGGAATAATGACTTCTTTGCCAGAAATAGCTGTTAGCGTAAATTCTATCATAAATAAGGTTCCCAATATATCTGTTGGAAATCTACTTGGAGGCGTATTGGTTATATTCGGATTAATTCTGGGCATGAGTCTAATTTTAAACAGAAAAATACGAACAGATGGAGATATGAAATACTTCATTCCACAACTTGGATTAGTGTTTTTGCCATTCATACTTGGACTAGACGGAAAATTTAGTACAATAGACGGAATTTTAATGGTTATAACATATATAATCTTGTTATTTTATTTATATCAATTAAGTAAAAAACATCAGGGCTTTCAGATTGCGGTAATAAAAGAACAAAAAATTTTAAAATCTGTTTTGCTTTCTATAATATCGGTAATAATAGTAATAGCAACGTCTGACATTATAATAAGATTGTCTGTAATTTTATTAAATAAATTAGAGATAAAACCTTTTGTTTTGGGTCTATTAATATTTTCATTAGGAACAAATTTACCAGAAATAACGGTTGCTATAACCTCTTGGAAGAAGAAGGCTCCTCAATTATCTATAAGTCATCTTATGGGTTCTATAATAACAAATGTTATTATTCTAGGATTAATGAGTATAATAAAACCAATAACTATCAATTTGGGATATTTATATATAATTCTCTTAATATTTACGGCGCTTATATTAATTCTTGTTGCTATATTTTATAAGACAAAAAAATCTTTAGATAGAATTGAGGGAATATTTTTAATGCTTACTTATTTTTTGTTTTTATATATAATAATTATTACGCAAACAAAAATAATTTAAAATTTATTGTTTCGCATAACTAATTTAAAAACGCCTATTCAGGGCGTTTTTAAATTTTATAATAAATCTAGTAATTTACAAAATAATTTATCTTTGCTTCTAACTTAAGATTATTTACAAATTTTTGAGCTTCTTCGCTAAACCTATCTTCAATTAATGATTTTTTAATCTCTTCTTTCAGAAGAACTTCTTGTCCTTCTGGAATTTCAATACCACTATCTTTTATATATTGCATCACCTCTTCGTCTGTAACATTTATTTTAT